>CAZNXX010000007.1:0-42575 GCA_964577095.1 uncultured bacterium
GGCGCCGCGACGATGGACTGGATGGAGCAGGAGAAGGAACGGGGCATCACGATCACGTCCGCGGCCACCCGGTGCGCCTGGCGGGACCACCGCATCAACATCATCGACACGCCCGGTCACGTCGACTTCACCATGGAGGTCGAGCGTTCGCTGCGGGTGCTCGACGGCGCGGTCGCGGTTTTCTGCGGCGTCGGCGGGGTGGAGCCCCAGTCCGAGACGGTCTGGCGGCAGGCGAACAAGTACCGCATCCCCCGCATCGCCTTCATCAACAAGATGGACCGGGTGGGCGCCGATTTCGGGAACGCGGTGGGCATGATCCGCGAGCGGCTCAAGGCGCGGCCCGTGCCGGTGCAGATTCCCATGGGCGAGGGCGAGCTGTTCAACGGCATCGTCGACCTGCTGACCATGAAGGCCGTCGTCTACAACGAGTCCAGCCTGGGCGTCGAATGGGAGGAGCGGGAGATCCCCCGCGACCTCGCGGAAAAGGCCGCGGAAGCCCGGCACGCGATGCTGGAGGCGGCCGCCGATTTCGACGACGCGGTCATGGAAAAATATCTGGAGGGCCGGGATCCTTCCGTTGAGGATGTGCGGCGCGCGCTCCGCAAGGGCACGCTGCGCGACGCGATCGTCCCCGTTCTCTGCGGCGCGGCCTTCAAGAACAAGGGCATTCAGCGGCTGCTCGACGCGGTGGTGGACTTTCTGCCCGCCCCGACCGACAAGCCGCCCGTCGGGGGGCTTGATCCCAAGAAAGGAACCGGCCTCGAGCGGAAGGCCGGCATCGATGAACCGTTCTGCGCCCTGGCGTTCAAGATCATGTCCGACCCGTATGTCGGAAAGCTCACCTATTTCCGCGTGTATTCGGGCTCGGTGGAGACCGGCGATCACGTCCTGAACCCCCGCGAAGGGCACAAGGAACGGCTCGGACGCATCCTGCTCATGCACGCGAACAAGCGCGAGGATCTGACCTCGGCCTCCGTCGGCGACATCGCCGCGGCCGTCGGGCTCCGCTTCACCAAGACCGGCGATACGCTCTGCGACCCGAAGCATCCCATCTCGCTCGAGTCCATGGAATTCCCGGAGCCCGTGATCCATGTTGCCATCGAGCCGAAAACAAAGGCCGACCAGGACAAGCTGAGCGAGACGCTTTCACGGCTCATGGAGGAGGATCCGACTTTCCGGGTCCGGTCGGACGAGGAGACCGGGCAGACGATCATCGGGGGCATGGGCGAACTGCACCTCGAGATCATCACGGACCGGCTGACCCGCGAATTCAAGGTGCAGGCCAATATCGGCCGGCCCCAGGTCGCCTACCGGGAGACCGTGACGCGGCCGGCGCGCGGCGAGGGCCGGTTCATCCGGCAGTCCGGCGGGAAGGGCCAGTACGGGCATGCCGTCGTCGAGGTCGAGCCCCTGCAGAAGGGCGGCGGATTTCAGTTCGAGAACCGGATCCGGGCGGGCGCCATTCCCAAGGAATTCATGCAGGCTGTTTCGGAGGGCGTCCGCGAGGCCATGAACAACGGTATTCTCGCCGGGTATCCGCTCGTGGACATCCGCGCCGTGCTCGTGGACGGATCGTCCCACCCGGTGGATTCAACTGACATCGCGTTCAAGATCGCCGGGTCCATGGCGCTCCAGGACGCGGTCCGGAACGGCTCCCCGGTCATGCTCGAACCGGTGATGGCGGTCGAAGTTCTTGTGCCCGAGGATTATCTCGGCGATGTGCTCGGGGACCTCAACGGCCGGCGCGCGCAGATCACGGGAATCCATCCGAGGCACGACGCGCAGGTCGTGGACGCCATCGTGCCCCTGAAGGCGATGTTCGGTTACGCCACGGACCTTCGGTCGCGGACCCAGGGACGGGCGATTTACACCATGCAGTTTTCGCATTACGCGGAAGCCGCTTCCAGCGAGACTCAGAAACAGTTTGAATTGGCGAAAGGCGTTGCCTAGGCCCAGGCCGGCGACGGACAGGAGGAATCGATCATGGCAAAGGCGAAATTTGAGCGGAAGAAGCCGCACGTCAATATCGGCACGATCGGTCACGTGGATCACGGGAAGACGACGCTGACGGCGGCGATCACGCAGGTTCTGTCGAAGAAAGGCCTGGCTCAGGCGAAGTCGTACGACGAGATCGACAACGCGCCGGAAGAGAAGGCCCGCGGGGTAACGATCAACGTTCACCACACGGAATACGAGTCGGTGAAGCGTCACTATGCGCACGTGGACTGTCCCGGTCACGCGGATTTCATCAAGAACATGATCACGGGCGCGGCGCAGATGGACGGCGCGATTCTGGTGGTTTCGGCCGCTGACGGTCCGATGCCCCAGACGCGTGAGCACATCCTTCTGGCGCGCCAGGTGAACGTTCCGTCGATCGTGGTGTTTTTGAACAAAGTGGACATGGTGGACGATCCGGAGCTGGTGGAGCTGGTGGAGCTCGAGGTTCGGGATCTTCTGAAGGTGTACGAGTTTCCCGGGGACGAGATACCGATCATCCGGGGCAGCGCGCTGAAGGCGCTTGAGAGCACGGATCCGAACGACGACTGGTGCAAGAAGATCATGGAGCTGGTGGAGGCGGTGGACAGCTACATTCCGCAGCCGGCCCGCGAGGTGGACAAGCCGTTTCTGATGTCGGTTGAGGACGTGTTCAGCATCACGGGCCGCGGGACGGTGGGGACGGGCCGGATCGAGCGCGGGAAGTGCAAGGTGAGCGAGGAAGTGGAGGTGGTGGGTCTCGGGGTCCAGCGGAAGACGGTGGTGACGGGCGTTGAGATGTTCCGGAAGCTTCTGGACGAGGGCCAGGCCGGGGACAACGTGGGTCTTCTGCTTCGGGGCGTCGAGAAGGAGGAGCTGAAGCGCGGGATGGTGGTGGCGGCGCCGGGCAGCATCACGCCGCACACGCACTTCACGGGCAATGTGTACGTTCTGAAGAAGGAGGAAGGCGGGCGCCACACGCCGTTTTTCACGGGCTACCGGCCGCAGTTTTTCTTCCGGACGACGGACGTGACGGGGTCGATCAAGCTTCCCGAGGGTGTGGAGATGGTGATTCCGGGCGACAACGTGAACATGGAAGTGGAGCTTCTGGAGTCGATCGCGATGGAGGAGGGTCTCCGGTTCGCGATCCGCGAGGGCGGCCGCACCGTCGGCGCCGGCGTCGTCGGCAAAATCATCAAGTAGTCTTTTCACAGTCATAGGAGAAGTTCCGTGGCGGGTCAAACCATTCGCATCAAGCTCAAGGGATACGATCACATCCTCATCGACAAGTCCACCGAGCGGATCGTGAGGACTGCGAAATCCACGGGCGCGGCCATTTCCGGGCCGATACCGCTTCCGACGAAGCGGTCCATCGTCACGGTTCTGCGTTCGCCCCATGTGGACAAGAAGTCCCGCGAACAGTTCGAGACGCGCATCCACAAGCGGCTGATCGATATCCTGAACGCGTCCCCGAAAACCGTGGACGCCCTCATGAAGCTCGAGCTTCCCGCCGGCGTGGACGTCGAAATCAAGGTCTGAGCCTCAAGCATTGGAGACGAACCAGATCATGCAAGGCCTGTTGGGTAAAAAAATCGGCATGTTGCGGTACTTCGACGAAGCGGGTTCACCGAAAGTGGCCACGGTCATTGAGGCCGGACCCTGCACGGTCGTCCAGGTTAAAACGCGGCAGAAGGACGGATATGACGCTGTCCAGCTCGGGTTCATCGAAGCCCGGGAAAAACGGACGACCAAACCGATGCTGGGGCATTTCAAGAAAGCCAATACGGCGCCCCTCCGCGTGTTGAAGGAATTCCGCGACTTTCAGGGCGCCATCAAAACCGGCGATCAGGTCAAGGTCGACATCTTCACTGCCGGCGAGAGCGTGCACGTTACCGGCCTCTCGAAAGGCCGCGGATTTATGGGCGTCGTCAAGCGCCATAAATTTTCCGGAGGGCCCAAAACGCACGGACAGTCGGACCGTCTGCGGGCGCCGGGGTCCATCGGCTCTTCCTCCTATCCCAAGCGCGTCTTCAAGGGTCTGCGCATGGCCGGCCGGATGGGCGGAGAACGGAAAACCCTCCGTAACCTCCAGGTGCTCAAGGTCGTGCCCGAGCGCAACCTGCTGCTGGTGCGGGGCGGCGTTCCCGGGGCTCGCAATACCATACTCGAAATCTGCAAGTAAACGACGAAACGGGTGGAAGCGTGAAATTGGACGTACTGAAAACAGACGGAACCAAGACCGGCGAACAGATCGACCTGTCGCCGGAAATCTTCGGAATCGAGCCGAACGACCACGTGGTCTGGCAGGTCGTCACCGCCGAGCGGGCCAATGCGCGGCAGGGGACGGCGAAAGCCAAAACGCGGGCCGAGATCAGCGGCGGCGGCAAGAAACCGTGGCCCCAGAAGGGACGCGGCACCGCCCGCGCCGGATCCACGCGCTCACCGGTGTGGCGGCACGGCGGCAGGGTCTTCCCGCCGAAGCCGCATACCTACAAGGCGCGTATCCCGCTCAAGGTCCGCCAGCTGGCCCGCAAGTCCGCCCTGTCGGCCCTGGCGAAGGAGAACAAGATCCGGCTGGTGGAGGATTTCGCCTTCGAAAAGGCCAAGACCAAGCAGATGACCGGCATTCTGAACGCGCTCCAGGCGGGCGGCGCCAAGACGCTCCTGCTGACGCCACAGACGAGCCGCATGGTCTGGCTCTCGGGCCGGAACATTCCAACGCTCCAGGTGCGCGAGGCCGCCGGATTCTCGACGTATGACGTGGTCAACGCCGACATGCTGCTCATCCAGAAAAGCGCGCTCGGCAAAATCAACGAGGTTCTCGGATCGTGAAAACCAATCATGAAATCCTCATCCGTCCGCTCATCACGGAGAAGATCTCCAACCTGCAGGAAGCGCAGCGGAAAGTGGCGTTCGTTGTCTCGCCCGATGCAAACAAGATCGAGATCAAGCAGGCTATCGAGAAACGCTTCAAGGTGAAGGTGGAAAAGGTGGCGACGGCCAATTTCATCGGCAAGATCAAGCGGATGGGCCGGTATTCCGGACGCCGGCCGGACTTCAAGAAGGCCGTCGTGACCCTGCGGGAAGGATCTAAAATCGAATATTTCGAGGGCAAATAAGCCATGCCGGTTAAATCATTCAGACCGATCACCCCCTCCCTCCGCTACAAGACGGTTTCGACCTTCGAGGAGGTGACCAAGGACAAGCCTGAAAAATCGCTCGTCATCCGCCTCAAGAAGTCCGGCGGGCGGAACAACAAGGGGCGCGTGACCGCGCGCCGGCGGGGCGGGGGACACCTCCGTTTCTACCGAATCATCGACTTCAAGCGCGATAAGGACGGTATTCCGGCGAAAGTCTCCGCGGTCGAGTACGACCCGAACCGTTCCGCTCGCATCGCCCTGCTCGTGTACGCCGACGGAGAAAAACGGTATATTCTTTCGCCCGATGGAGTCAAGGTCGGCGACACGCTTCAGTCCGGAGAAGGGGTCGAGGTGCGGGCCGGCAACGTGATGCCCATCGGCAAGATACCGCTGGGCACCGAGGTACACAACATCGAGCTGAAGCCCGGAAGGGGCGGACAGCTGATCCGGAGCGCCGGAGGCGCCGCCCAGCTCATGGCGCGGGAAGGCGATTATGTCCAGGTCAAGATGCCTTCGGGAGAAGTGCGCATGATCCGCTCCGTCTGCCGGGCCACCATCGGGCATGTCGGAAATTCCGACCATTTCAATGTCCAGCTCGGCAAGGCGGGACGGTCCCGGTGGCTGGGCAGAAGGCCCAAGGTGCGCGGCGTCGTCATGAACCCGGTTGATCACCCGATGGGCGGCGGTGAAGGCAAATCGTCCGGAGGCCGCCATCCGACCACGCCGTGGGGAAAGCCCACCAAGGGATACAAGACCCGGAAGAAACGAAACCAGTCCGACATCTATATCGTGAAGAGAAGAAAATAGGGGACGCTTGAATGCCACGGTCAGTCAAAAAGGGTCCGTACCTCGACTCGAATCTGATGGAAAAGGTCGAGGCCATGAACAAGGCCAACTCCAAGAAGGTGGTCAAAACCTGGGCGAGACGTTCCACCATCCCCCCGGATTTTGTCGGGCACACCATCGCGGTGCACAACGGGAACAAGTTCATCCCCGTTTTCGTCACCGAAAACATGGTCGGCCACAAGCTGGGCGAATTCGCCCCGACTCGGATTTTCCGGGGACACAGCGGCAGGAAGGCCACCGAACAGACGGCCAAAGTCGCCTAGCGTAAGGAGTTCATTCCACCATGGAAGCAAGAGCTGTCGCGAAATACGTCGGGATGTCGCCCCAGAAGGTCCGGAAAGTCGTCGAACTGATACGGGGTAAGTCCGTCAACCAGGCGATCAATGCCCTGCACTTCATTCCCCAGGCCGCGTCGAAGCCCGTGGAGAAGCTTCTTCGGTCGGCGGCGGCGAACGCCGTGAGCCGCGAGGAAGGGGCCAAGATCAACCCGGACGATCTGATCATCAAGGAAATCCGGGTCGACCAGGGGCCCTCGATGAAGCGGAACAATCCCGGACCCATGGGGCGGGCGTCCATGCTGATGAAGCGCTCCTCGCACATCACCGTGGTCGTGACGGACGAGAAGCGCAAGAAGGGCGCGGCGCCGGAAGCGGCCCGGGCGGCCAAGGCCGGGGCGAAGTCCGAGACCCCGAAAACCGGGACGAAGGCGGCGGGGAAGAAGCCCCAGGCGAAGGCCGCGGGCGGCAAACCGGCGAAGAACGCGAAGTCCGGGAATAAGAAGTCATCTTAAACGATCCTAGTTGGAGGATGCTTTGGGACAGAAGACGAATCCGAACGGATTTCGGCTGGGCGTCAACAAGACCTGGAAATCACTCTGGTTCGACGAAAAGCTCTTCGCCAAGAAACTGAGCGAAGACCTGATGCTGAGGCAGTACGTCCAGAACCGGTTGAACAACGCCGGGATTTCGCAGATCGAGATCAAGCGCACGCCGAAACGGATCACGCTGACCATACACACGGCCCGTCCGGGTATCGTCATCGGGAAGAAGGGCACGGAGGTCGACAAGCTCAAGGAAGAGCTGCAGCGCCTGACCTCCCAGGAGGTCCAGCTCAACATCCATGAAATCAAGCGTCCCGAGCTCGACGCCGCTCTCGTCGCGGACAATGTCGCCAAGCAGATCGAAGGGAAGGTCTCGTTCCGGCGGGCCATGAAGCGGGCCATCACCTCGACCATGCGCATGGGCGCAGAAGGCGTCCGCATCCGCTGCGCCGGGCGGCTCGGCGGCGCGGAAATCGCCCGGTCGGAGCAGTACAAGGAGGGCCGTATCCCGCTGCACACGCTTCGGGCCGACATCGACTATGCCCGGACGACAGCCATGACGGCCTACGGAACCATTGGAGTGAAAGTCTGGATCTGCAAGGGCGAACTGTTCGGGGTTCAATCGTAACGAGGCGCCGTTTCACACCTGATCATCGCGGGAGTACTTCAGCATGTTGCAGCCTAAAAAGACAAAATGGAGAAAACAGCAGAGGGGACGCCGACGCGGCAAAGCCACCCGCGGCTCCTCGATTGCGATGGGCACCTACGGGTTGAGGGCCCTGGAGCCGGCCTGGGTGACCGCCCGGCAGATCGAAGCCGCGCGCGTGGCCATCACCCGGTACATCAAGCGGGGCGGCAAACTCTGGATCCGCGTCTTCCCGGACAAGCCCGTCACCCTCAAACCGGCCGAAACCCGCATGGGAAAAGGAAAGGGCAACCCGGAATTCTGGGTGGCCGTGGTGAAACCCGGCCGGATCATGTTCGAACTCGAAGGCGTACAGCGGGAAACCGCCAAGGAAGCCATGCGTCTCGCCGCCTACAAGCTTCCGCTGAAAACGAAATTCGTCGCCTCCTTGAAGGGAGAAACGGCCTGAGATGAAAACCAATCAACTGAGAAGCCTGTCGGCCGATGAGCTGAAAACCCGGCTCAAGGACGCCGAAGAGGAGATGGTCAACCTGAGGTTCCAGCTGGCCCTCCATCAACTCGACAATCCGGTGAAGGTGCGCGCCGTCCGCAAGGACATCGCCCGCATTAAAACGCTCCTGCATGAGCAGGCCCTGGCCGCAGCCAAGACACAAGCCCCGAAGTGAGGAATCGAATGTCGGAACGCGCAAGAAGAAAGACAGTGGTCGGCAAGGTGGTCGCCAACAAGACGCAGAAGACGATATCTGTCGCGGTCGTCAGGCGATACCGGCACCCCCTGTACGGCAAGACGCTGAAGCGGACCTCGAAGTTCATGGCACACGACGAGAAGAATGAGTGCCAGGTCGGCGACACCGTCCGTATCATGGAGACACGGCCCCTCAGCCGCCTGAAACGCTGGCGTCTGGTTGAGGTCGTCGAACGCGTCAAGTAACGGTCGAACGATGAGGCAGGCATGATTCAGCAGTATACGCGGCTCAATGTCGCAGACAATACCGGCGCCAAAAAGGTCATGTGCATCAAGGTGCTGGGTGGCACGCGGAGGAGATACGGGAGCCTCGGAGACATCATTGTGGTCTCGATCAAGACGGCCGTCCCGGGCGGAAGCGTGAAGAAGGGCGAAGTCAGCAAGGCTGTCGTCGTGAGGACCCGCAAGGAAGTCGGACGGGTGGACGGATCCTATGTCCGGTTCGACGACAACGCCGTCGTTCTGATCAATGACCAGAACGAGCCCAAGGGAACGCGTATTTTCGGCCCTGTGGCGCGAGAACTGCGGGAAAAGCAGTTCATGAAAATCGTCTCCCTGGCCCCAGAAGTGCTCTAAACCGCGCGAAAGCGAGTGGAGAAGGAAATCCATGAAAGTAGTCAAAAATGACACCGTCCTGGTCGTCTCCGGCAATTCCAGGGGGAAGAAGGGGAAAGTCCTGAAGGTTTTCCCGAAGGACGAGCGCGTGATCGTCGAGGGCGTCAATTTCATCAAGCGACACACCCGCAAGAGCCAGAAAAATCCGCAGGGC
This sequence comes from uncultured bacterium, assembly GCA_964577095.1. Taxonomy (GTDB): domain Bacteria; phylum Zhuqueibacterota; class QNDG01; order QNDG01; family DTFT01; genus JAFGAX01. The sequence continues at coordinate 8,941 of CAZNXX010000007.1, forward strand.
GGCATTGTCGAGCGGGAAGCGCCCATCCACGCCTCGAATGTCAAGCTGATCTGTTCCAAGTGCAATAAGGCGGCACGGGTCGGCCGGGTCGTCCTCGAAAACAAGAAACGCGTCCGGGTTTGCAGGAGCTGCGGAGAAATGCTCTCCTCCTCATGAACGCGACCTCAGGGAGTTCAAGACAGATGGATAAACCGAAGAACAATTACGTGCCCCGGCTGCTGGTCAAGTATCAGCAGGAAGTCATTCCGGCGCTCCGGAAGCAGTTCAATTACTCGACCGTCATGCAGGTCCCGAGGCTGAAAAAGATCGTCCTGAACATGGGCGTCGGCGACGCGGTTCTGGACCCCAAGTTTCTCGAGGCGGCCGTGGCGGACATGACGGCCATTTCGGGTCAAAAAGTGGTCGTGACCAAAGCCAAGAAGTCCATCTCCAACTTCAAGATCCGGGAGGGGATGGCCATCGGCTGTTCCGTGACGCTCCGGCGCCGCCACATGTACGAGTTTCTGGACCGGTTCGCCAACATTGCCGTCCCCCGCATCCGCGACTTCCGCGGGCTGGAGGACAGGGGATTCGACGGCCGCGGCAGTTTTACGATCGGGGTCAAGGAGCACATCATTTTCCCGGAGATCAATTACGACAAGGTGCTCAAGATCCGGGGGCTCAACGTGACCTTCGTCACATCCGCACGGAAGGACGAGGAGGCCTACGCCCTGCTCAAGGAGCTTGGATTGTCGTTCAAGCGGCGCGAAAAAGCGGCCGCGTAACGGGACACCGTCCCCCATCCCAAGGAGTGGTTGAGTGGCACGCAAAGCATTGATCATCAAATCGAAGAAAGAACCCAAATTCAAGGTCCGTCAGCATCACCGCTGCAGCCGATGCGGCCGCGCGAGGGCCTATCTCGGGAAATTCGACTTGTGCCGTCTCTGTTTCAGGGAATTGGCGCTCAACGGTGAAATCCCCGGCGTGCGGAAAGCAAGCTGGTAATCCAAGGCAGAAGGAACGACGGATATGTCCATGACCGATCCCATTTCCGATTTTCTTACGCGGGTGCGGAATGCTTCCCTGGCCCGGCACAGCAAGGTGGATGTGCCGGCCTCCGGGCAGATCAAGGCGATCACCCAGATCTTTCTGGATGAGGGATACATCCAGAATTTCACGACGATCGACGACAACAAGCAGGGTGTCGTCCGCATCTACCTGAAATACGGCGCCAACCGGAAGGCCGCCATCAAGGGAATGCAGCGCATCAGTTCGCCCGGATTGCGGCGGTACGTCGACGCCGGACAGATCCCGCGCGTGCTGAACGGGTTCGGAACCGCGATTCTGTCCACCTCCAAGGGCATCCTGACCGACAGGAAAGCCCGGCAGGAGAAGGTGGGCGGCGAAGTTCTGTGCACCATCTGGTAACGCCACGACATCGCAAAGGAGCATGATTTGTCTCGCATCGGTAAATTACCGGTCACGATCCCGGACGGCATTCAAGTCGAACTTCAGGGATCGACTCTCGTGGTCAAGGGTCCGAAAGGCGAACTCCGCCAGGACATCCATCCCGACATGAAGGTCATCGTGGAATCGGGCAGGGTGCGGGTCGAACGCCCGACGGACAACCGGTACCACCGGGCCCTTCACGGCCTGACCCGGAGCCTCATTCAGAATATGGTGGTCGGCCTGAAAACGGGTTTCCAGAAAAAACTGGAGATCATCGGCGTCGGGTTCCGTGCGGAAATCCGATCCCGTACGCTGGTGATGCAGCTGGGGTACTCGCATCCCATCCATTTCATCCCGCCCGATGGTGTCGTGCTGGAAACCCCGATTCCGACCCACATCCTCGTCAAGGGGTACGACAAGCATCTGGTGGGGCAGGTGGCCACCAAGATTCGATCCTTCCGGCCGCCGGAATCGTACAAGGGCAAGGGAATCCGGTTTGAAGGCGAGTTTGTCCGCAAGAAGGCAGGAAAGACGACGGCCTAAAACCGCCTCCCGGGAACGGGATTTAAACATCCAATCTGACAGAAGGAACGATTCGACATGAGCAAGCGGACATCACCCAGAGTGGCGCGGCGGCTGAAAATCAAGAAGCGCATCCGGAAACGCGTCAGCGGAACGGCGGAGCGTCCCAGGCTGCTGGTGTACCGGAGCCTGAAGCAGATCTACGCGCAGCTGGTGGACGATTCCGCTCAGCGCACGCTGTGCGCCGTCTCCAGCCTCTCGGAAGGGATTCGGGAACAGGCCGCCGCGGCCAAGGGCAAATCCGGAGCGGCGAAGGTCGTCGGAAACGCGATCGCCGAAGCGGCCAAAAAACAGAACGTCACGCGGGTCGTGTTTGACCGGAACGGCTATCTCTACCACGGCCGGGTGAAGGCCCTGGCCGACGCCGCCCGGGAAGCGGGCCTCGAGTTTTAACCCCCAACCAGACCCATCATCAAAAAGCGAGCGGAGCGGATGTCGAATAAGATCAATCCCAGCGAATTGGAACTCCGGGAACGCGTGGTCCATATCAACCGGGTGTCCAAGGTGGTCAAGGGCGGACGTCATTTCAGTTTCGACGCCATTGTCGTGGTCGGCGACGGAAAGGGGCATGTCGGCGTCGGACTCGGCAAGGCGCATGAATTGACGGACGCGATCGCCAAGGGCGCGGAGTACGCAAAGAAGAATCTGGTCAGCGTCCGGATCATCAACGGAACCGTGCCCCACACCATCGAGGCGAAGTACGGGGCGGGACGCGTGCTCCTGAAACCGGCCGCGCCGGGAACCGGCGTGATCGCCGGGGGCGCTGTCCGTGCCGTTGTTGAATCAGCCGGAATTCAGAACATTCTGACCAAATCGCTGGGGTCCGCGAATCCCTTTAATGTGGTCAAGGCCACGATCAAGGGGCTCACGACCATGCGCGACGGAATGACCATCGCCAGCGACCGGGGCAAAACTTTCCAGGAACTGTTTCAGTAGAGGCGGATCCCTTCATGGCACAAAAACTGAAAATCACGAAAATCCACAGCACCATCAAGCGGAAAGAGGACCAGAAGAGGACCATGAAGGCCCTGGGACTCCGCCGGATGAATCAGACGGTCGTCCATCCGGACGTTCCGGCCATCCGCGGAATGATCTTCCGGATCCGGCATCTGCTGAAAATCGAGGAAGTCGAGTCGTCATCATCCAACTGAGGGAATCATGGATTTAGGCCGTTTGACATTCGCGCAGGGAGCCAAGAAAAAGACCAAGCGGGTCGGCCGCGGTCCGGGATCCGGCCATGGCAAGACATCATGCCGCGGGCACAAGGGTCAGCACGCCCGGAGCGGCTCGAAACACAAGTCCTGGTTCGAGGGCGGACAGATGCCGCTGCAGCGCCGCATCCCCAAGAGGGGGTTCAGCAGCCGTTCCAAGACCGCCTACCAGGTTCTCAACCTGACCGATCTCGGCCGGATTGAAGGGAATCAGGTCACGCCCGAATCCCTGTTCAAGGCCAAGCTGATCCGGAGCCGCATCGAACCCGTGAAAATCCTCGGCAACGGGGAATTGACCCGGCCGATTGAAGTCAGCGCCCACGCGTTCAGCCAGAGCGCCGAACAGAAAATCCAGGCCGCCGGCGGAAAGGTCGTCCGATTATGCTGAAAGGCTTCAAAAGCATATTCAAGATTCCGGATCTCAAGAACCGCATCCTGTTCACGCTCGGCATCCTGGTCCTGTACCGGATCGGCTGCCATCTGCCCACGCCGGGGATCAACACGGCCGCGCTGAAGGAATGGTTCGAGCAGAGCCAGAACACGTTATTCGGCATGTACGACATCTTCGCGGGCGGCGCGTTCAGCAAGGCCGCCGTTTTCGGGCTCGGCATCATGCCGTACATCTCGGCGTCCATTATCCTTCAGCTCATGGGTACGGTGGTCCCGTATTTCCAGCGGCTTCAGAAGGAGGGCGAGGAGGGTCGCAAGAAGATCAACCAGCTGACCCGATACGGCACCGTTTTCATCGCCGCGATGCAGGCGCTGGGCGCGAGCGTTTTCCTCGAGAGCCTGCCGCCGACCAGCCAGGGCATCCCCGCGGTACCCCATCCCGGGATCGCCTTCAAGCTGCTCGTCATGATCACCATGACCGCCGGGACCATTCTCGTCATGTGGATGGGGGAACAGATCACCGAACGGGGCATCGGCAACGGCATTTCGCTCATCATCTTCATCGGCATCGTCGACCGGTTCCCCAGGTCCCTGCTGGACGAGCTGCGGCAGGTGATGGCGGGGACCCAGAACCCCGTCTGGGAGGTCATTCTGCTCGCCGTTCTGCTCGTGGTTGTCGGGTTGGTGGTGCTGGTCACCGAGGGGACCCGCAAGATTCCGGTGCAATACGCCAAGCGCGTCATCGGGCGCAAGGTGTACGGGGGGCAGTCGACGTACATACCGATCCGTGTTTCGGGTTTCGGCGTGATGGCGATCATCTTCGCGCAGTCGCTGATGTTTGTCCCCCAGACCGTGCGTCAGTTTTTCCCGAAGAACGAAACCCTGCAGACCGTTCTCGGATACTTCGATCTTCAGCATCCGATCTACTGGTTTTTCTACGGCCTGCTGATTCTGTTTTTTACGTATTTCTACGCGGCCATCGCCTTCAACCCGACGGACGTGGCGGACAACATGCAGAAGTACGGGGGATTCATCCCCGGCGTGCGTCCCGGAAAGAAAACGGCCGAGTACATCGATCATGTGATCTCCCGGGTCATGTTTCCGGCCGCGCTCTTCTTTGCAGTCGTGGCGGTGCTCCCCTATATGATGACGGAATACACCCATGTGACGCCCGGGTTCGCACAGTTCTACGGCGGCACGAGCCTCCTCATCATGGTGGGCGTTGCGCTGGATACGCTCCAGCAGCTCGAGTCGCACCTGCTGATGCGGCACTATGAAGGTTTTGTGAAGAGCGGGCGTATCCGCGGCCGGCGGTACGGATGACCGTGACGAAACGCATCATCATGCTGGGCGCTCCCGGCGTCGGAAAGGGAACCCAGGCGAAGAACCTGCGGGCCCGTTTCGGCTGGGCGCATATATCGACCGGGGACATGCTCCGGGACGCGGTCCGCGGAGGCACGGAACTCGGGAAAAAAGCCGCCCAGTTCATGGAAAAAGGCGAGCTTGTCCCGGACACGCTGATCATTGAGATGGTCGGCGAACGGCTTGGCGGTCCGGATTGCGCTTCGGGATTCATTCTCGACGGATTTCCAAGGACCGTCGTGCAGGCCGAAAAGCTCAACGAGCTCCTCTCCAGGATGTCGCTGTCCATCGATGCCGTCATCTCCGTGGACGTGTCGAAGGAAGAAATCGTCAGCCGGCTGTCGCAGCGTCTGGTGTGCGAGAAACACAGCCATGTGCTGGAAGGAGATCCCGCCCGGAAACCGGGGGATCCCTGCCCGACCTGCGGAAGTCCGCTGATCCGGAGAAAAGACGACGAACCGGCGACGATCCGCCGCCGTCTCGAAGTGTACGAAGAACAGACGCGTTCTTTGATTAAATATTATGAGGGCCGGAAACTGCTGAAATCGGTGGACGGACTTGGGATTCCGGACGCCATCTTCCAGAAAGTTATTGAGGCCCTGGAGATTAAACCGGCCTGGTCATGATTCCGATCAAGACCACCGGGGAGATCGAGACTATCAGAAGAAGCGCGGCGCTTCTTGTCCGGACTTTCCGCGCCGTCGAAAAGGCGATCGGGCCCGGCGTCACAACCGAGGAGCTGGACGCGATCGCGTATCAGACGATACGCAAAGGCGGAGGCAGTCCGGCCTTCAAGGGATACAACGGGTATCCGGCAACGGTCTGCGTCTCCATCGACGAGCAGGTCGTGCACGGCATCCCCGGTTCCCGGGTCATCCGAGAGGGTGAGATCGTCAGTCTCGACATCGGCGTCAATCTGGAAGGTTTTTTTTCGGATGCCGCGAAAAGTTACCCGATCGGAGAGGTCTCCCCGGAAAATCGGCGGCTCATCGAAACCACCCGGGAGGCGCTGGCCGAGGGAATCCGGCAGTGCCGGCCGGCGAACCGGCTTTCGGACATATCGCACGCGATTCAGCGCGCGGCTGAAGGGGCGGGATTTTCGGTGGTTCGGGAACTGGTGGGGCATGGTATCGGCCGTGCCCTGCACGAGGAACCGCAGGTTCCCAATTTCGGCGCCGCACACCGGGGCCCGCGACTGCAGGCGGGCATGGTTTTCGCCATCGAGCCGATGATCAACATCGGTTCCGAGAAGGTCCGGATTCTCGAAGACGGATGGACCGTGGTGACTGAGGACGGAGCGCCTTCCGCGCATTTCGAGCATACCGTCCTGATCACGGAAGACCGGCCGGAAATTCTGACCGCCGGAATTGACGGCAACTTCCAGGAGCACTGATGGCAAAGGAACAGGCGATACGGGTCGACGGCACCATATTGGAGACCCTGCCCAACGCGACGTTTCAGGTGCAGCTGGAAAACCAGCACAAGGTTCTCGCGCACGTTTCCGGAAAGATGCGGATGCATTTCATCAAGATCCTTCCGGGAGACAAGGTCACCATCGAGATTTCTCCCTACGATCTGACGCGGGGAAGAATCGTCTATCGGTACAAATAAGAACAGGACGGAGTTCCATGAAGGTTCGCGCATCCATCAAAAAAATATGCGATCAATGCAAAATCATCAAGCGGCGGGGCGTGCTCCGCGTCATTTGCAAGAACCCCCGTCACAAGCAGAGACAGGGATAGGATCGATCATTAGCCGTTCCATGGAGGACAAGTGGCTCGTATCGCAGGTGTAGACCTACCGAAAGAGAAGAGGGTCGAGGCCGCACTCACCTATATCTTCGGAATCGGATTCTCCACGTCCCGGAAAATTCTGTCCGAGGCCGGCGTCGCGCCGAGCACTCGTGTCAAAGCGCTGAGCGACTCGGATGTCGCGCGGATCCGCTCGGTGATCGACGCCAATTTCAAGGTCGAAGGCGCCCTTCGCGCGGAAACGACGATGGCCATCAAGCGGCTCATCGACATCGGATGCTATCGCGGGCTCAGGCACCGGCGGGGACTGCCCGTCCGCGGACAGCGCTCGCGCACGAACGCCCGGACCCGTAAGGGGCGTCGCCGCACCGTCGCCGGAAAACGCAAGAAATAATAAAGGTCCCGTGACCGAATTAAACCGAGGAGGCAGGTTTGTCAACCGCACCCAAAAAGGCCGCCCGCAAGAAGAAGAAGGAAAAGGTCGAGGCGGAAGGCCAGGCCCACATCAAGGCCACGTTCAACAACACCATCATCACCCTGACCGACAATTACGGGAACGTGATTTCGTGGGCCACGCCGGGACGTCTCGGGTACAAAGGCGCGCGCAAGAACACGCCGTTCGCCGCCCAGATCGCCGCTTCGGCCGCGGCCAAGGAAGCGCTGGATCTGGGCCTTAAAAAAGTTAGCGTGCTCGTCAAGGGCCCGGGTGCGGGACGCGAGGCGGCCGTGCGGGCGCTCCAGGCGGCGGGACTCGAGGTTATTTACATCAAGGATGTCACCCCGATTCCGCACAACGGGTGCAGACCGCCGAAACGTAGACGGGTGTAATTCAAACCGAAGGAATCATTCATGGCAAGGTACACGGGTTCCGTTTGCAAGATATGCCGCCGGGAAGGGGAGAAACTGCTCCTCAAGGGTTCGCGCTGTCTGACCGCCAAGTGCGCGATTGAAAAAAAGGCCTATCCGCCCGGCCAGCACGGAAAAACGCGGCGGCAGAAACAATCCGAATACGGCATGCAGCTCAGGGAAAAGCAGAAGATCCGGCGGTACTACGGACTTCTGGAATCCCAGTTCCGCGAGACGTTCGAGAAAGCCACCCGGCGGAAGGGCATTACCAGCGAAATCCTGCTCAAAATGCTGGAAAGCCGCCTCGACAACGTCGTTTACCGGATGGGTTTTGCCCCCTCCCGGATCACGGCGCGCCAGCTCGTGCGTCACCGTCATTTTCTGGTGAACGGCAAGATCATTGACGTTCCCTCCTACATGATGAAGCCGGGAGACGTCATTCAGGTCAAGGAAAAGAGCCGCAAGATGGCGCTGATCCACGACGCCATGCAGAAGATCAAGGAAGGGAGACAGATGCCCTGGCTGCAGCTTGACAAGGCCGGGATGAGAGGCACCTTCCTGGAAGTGCCCAATCGGGCCGACATGCCGGTGACGTTCAATGAGAACCTGGTGGTCGAACTGTACTCGAAGTAACCCAAGGATTTTAATCCGAGGAAGGTCCATGAACCGACTCAATCTGCAGATGCCGCAGGGTGTTGAGCGGGAAGAAGCAACATACTCCAACACCCACGGTCGATTCATCATACAACCCCTCGAACGCGGTTTCGGCGTGACCATCGGCAACTCGCTCCGGCGGGTGCTGCTCTCTTCACTTCAAGGCGCCGCCATCACGCATATCCGCATCGAGGGCGCACAGCATGAGTTCTCCACCCTTCCCGGCGTGGTCGAGGACCTGTCGGAAGTGGTGCTGAATCTCAAGCAGGTCCGGTTGAAGCTGCTCAACAAGCGGCCGGACCGCGTGTCGGTTCAGATGAAGGGACCGGGCAGCTTCAAAGCCGGGGATATCCAGAAGTTTTCCGCGGACCTGGAGGTGTTGAATCCCGAGCTCCCGATCGCCACACTGAACAAGAACGCCGAGCTGAAAATGGAATTCCGCATCGGCCGCGGCCGCGGATACGTTCCCGCGGAGGAAAACGTTACTTCCGACCAGCCCATCGGGACCATCGCGCTCGACGCCATCTACAATCCCATCCGGAAGGTGAATTACTCCATCGAAAACACCCGTGTGGGGCACAAGACGGATTACGAGCGGCTGGTGCTCGAACTCTGGACGGACGGCAGCATCACTCCGGACGACGCGCTGACCTACGCCGGCAAGATCCTGAAGGACCATATCGAGCTCTTCATCTCCTTCGATGTCGAGACGGAAAAAGAGGACGTGCCGGAGATCGACGAGGAGGCGGTACGGATACGCAAGCTCCTCAAGATGAATGTGGACGAGCTTGAGCTCTCCGTCCGGTCGCACAACTGCCTCAAGGCGGCCAGCATCCAGACCATCGGAGACCTGGTGCGGCGGGACGAGCAGGAGATGCTGAAGTTCAGGAATTTCGGACGAAAATCCCTCCAGGAGCTGGCGAAGATACTCGAGGAAAAAAGCCTGCATTTCGGCATGGACGTTGACAAATATCTGAAGGGCGACACCGCCTGATCAGAACGACGGACGAGGAGACGCGAGTTCAATGAGACACCGGAACACTATCAAGAAGCTGGGCAGGACTGCGGCGCATCGAAAGGCCACAATGGCCAATCTGGCGTCGGCCCTTCTGCAGCACAAGCATATCCAAACCACGGATGCCAAGGCCCGGGTCGCCCGGCGTTTCACCGAGCGCCTGATCACCCTCGCGAAGCAGGGAACCCTGCACGCCCGGCGGATCGCGTTCCAGCGGTTGAAACAGAAATCGGCCGTCAAGGCCCTATTCGATGAAGTCGCTCCCCGTTTCAAGGACCGCAACGGCGGCTACACCCGCATGGTCAAGCTCGGGAGAAGGTCCGGAGACGGCGCTCCGGTTGCCGTTCTGGAGCTGGTCGGATTCGAGACCGCGGTGAAGAAACAGAAGGACCGCGAGGCCAGGGTCGAAGCGAAAAAGGAAAAGGAAAAGAAGAAGCAGAAGGCCTCCGAAAAGGCTGAAAAAGCCGAGGAAGCCCAGAAGGATAAGAAGGCCGAGAAAAAGAAGGACGAAAAAAAGTCCGACGAAAAGCCGAAGCCCAGGGAGAAGGACAAGAAGGCGGACGGCGAGAAGGACAAGAAGTCGGAGAAAAAGGGAAAAAAGTAGAAGCACTTCACCCGATGTTTGAAACGGGCAGCCTCACCAGGGGCTGCCCGTTTTTTTTATGGGTGAGCTGGAAATAAAAAAAAGGAGGGAACCTGCTTGCGGAAGGTTCCCTCCTTTTGATCCGCTGTTGTGCGGCACCGGTCAGAAAAGGTTGTCCTTCTTGTTGTTGCGCTTGAAGAGCAGGCTTTTGCGCTCCGGGAATTCCTTGACGGATCCCTTGCTGCTGAAAAAGAAGAGATCCCCGACGGTCAGGCCGATGGATTGGCGGAGTGGTTTCCAGTTTTCCCGGTAGGCGACGCTGTCGATGCTCGTGCCGTTGACGTCCTTGTTGACCACCCGGACCCGTTGCGGCGTTGATCGGTTGATCATGAAGGGCGAGTGTGTGGTGTAGATCACCTGGTTCTTCTGAGACAGGTTTTCGAGCAGGTTCGCCAGATCCTTCTGGCCGGAAGGATGTAGGTGAGCGCCCGGTTCATCGAGCATGAACAGGAACTCATTGGTCCGGGCGTCGCTGGTCGTGGCGATGAAGTTGATGTAGAACGAGAGGAACCAGAGAAAACCGGGCGACCGGAATTTAGGCGTATCATACACCGTGGTGGAGTCGCTGAAATCGATATACAGAATCTTGCCGTTCACCCTCAGTTTGATCTCAAGGCTGGGCTCCTGGGTCCAGACCTGCTGAATGCGCCGCGTAATCTCCCGGCCGGTCTCTTCAGTGGCGCGGCGCCCCCGCGTGGTGTCTTCGAATATCACGGATGGTTCCTCGACACCCCCGATTTTCAGAAGATTGGCCTCAGTCCGGGCGTCCTCGTCGTTCTTGACGAGCGACTCCATGGTGACATGGTCCTTGATGATCGGAATGGTGTCGAAATAGAGTATTTTGGGAAGCAGGTCAAACAGCGGCTTGCCGTTCCCCAGGGAAAAGACCTTGTCGCCGGTCTGAATCTTGTAATCCGAAATCTTGGGGCCTTCACGCACCAGCATGAACGATTCGATGTCCCGGAATCCCTCGTACATGCCGCCGATGCGCGTTTTCTCCTCTTTGGTCAACGCGTTGAATTCGAGCCCGATTTCAGGGGGTTTGCCGAGCTGATAATGTTCCGAGTACTGACAGGTCTGCTCCTGGGTCAAGGGCATATCGGTCCGGAAAGACAGGAAAGCCTTGAGTATATTGGTCTTGCCGGATTCATTGGGTCCGATCAGAACCGTAATTCTGGGATCAAGGGGAAAGCTTAATTCGCGGATGGATTTGAATGACTTGATGTGCACATTCGAAACGATCATGAAGCCTCCGGAGGGACCAGATATGTTTAATATTGTTCATTTTATCCATAAATGCAAGAAGAAAATGGCTGAAAAAAGCCCCTCCTGGGAGGAGGGGCTTTGAATGTGAAGGATCGTGTAAACCGGTCAGCCATCCACTCCGAATGTCACCCTGAATTCTCTGCCAGGCATCGGGTATCCTTCAACGAAGGTGATGTTGACGTCCGCCAGGTTGTTCACCTCACCCTTGATCCAGAATCTGAAACCGGACCAGTCGCTTCCCCACAGGACATTGGCGCCGATCCGCTCGAATGAGCCGAGACTTTTCGCCTGATCCGGCTGGCTGTACCGTTTTCCCACTGCCATCAGAGTCCCGTTGACCCGCACCGCGCCCAATCGTGTACCGATTTCAGCGTCCACCCTGAGATCCGGCCTGTACACCAGCTTTGGAGACTGTCCGGCCGCGGTCACGTCGCGGGCGTCCATCCAGACCGGCCAGATCGCCGCATGGAACCGGCCGGAGGGAAGGGATGCGCTACAACCGGCCTCGATCCCGCGGATTCGGGCACGGCCCACGTTTCTGGGCGAATAGACCCACTCCGCGTCCGATTCCCACTGGATCAGCCTGCGGATGCGGTTGTCGAACACCGTTCCCGAAACGGTGAACAGGACGGATTCACCGAAGGTCCAGGCGAACCCGGCGTCCGTGGTGACGGCCGTTTCGGGAAGCAGATTCTCGTTCCCTCGCACCCCTCCCGACCCGGGCCAGATCTGTTCGGGCCAGTACAGATCATTGAAAGTGGGAAGCCTGAAGGAGCGGCCGATGTTGGACCGCAGTGAAAAATCGGTATCCCGGAAGGGCCGGACGAGGAGGCCGATTTTCGGATAGGCATTACCGCCTGCGGAGACGCCCGATTCAAGCCAATTCCGCTCCCAGCGAATCGCCGGAATCCATTTCCACCGGGTGTTGATGCCGGACAGATGGAGGCGATGATCGAGCTCCGCCTGGATGAATCCTCCGGCGGTTTCCCTGTGACGGTCGTTGAATTTGGTGCTGCTCAAGCCGTCCCTTCTCGCGTCGAATCCCGCGGACAGCAGGCAGGCGGCGTGCGGCGTCCAGGCCGCGGACGCCTCGATTCCGGTCATGTCGGCGTCATGCCGGTCATTTTCGTACGGACTTCGGTAGACATAGAGGCGGTCCTGACGGAAAGCCTGGCCACGGACACGAAGCGAGGGAGCGAGCCTTTTCTCGAAAAGCACGCTGACCAGATCCAGTTGCTCGTCGCGCCTGGCGCGTCCGGATGAAAATGCGGTATTGACCGCGTCCGCGGAACCCCGGTTGGAGCGGTTCCGATTGTACAGAAGCTGTATTCTCCCGCCGTTCGGATCGCCGGTGCCGGCCTTCATGAGCAGGTGACTTCCGGAAAAATCGTTGTTGGCCCGGGTACGCTCAATCCCATCCAGGGGGGACCGGTAGGTAAAATCGCCATCGCTCAGCGTCCGGTTGAAGGAGGCAAAGGCGTCGAATCGGCCCAGGCGGGCGGATCCCCAGGTGCCCCCGCCCCGCGTTCCGAAGGATCCCGCGGTCGAACGGAATCCGAATGAAAGACCTTTCCCGGCGGATGCGTTCCGCGTGAAGAGGTGGACGGCCCCGCCCAGGGCGTCCGACCCGACCAGAGTGGAATGGCCGCCCCGGACCATTTCGATTTTTTCGAGCGATTCGGATGGAATGGCGCTGAGATCGACACCGCCGTCCTGGGCTGCGTTGAGCCGCTGGCCGTCCAGAAGAACGAGGACCTGGGAATCGCCGGAGCCGCGCATGGAGAGGGTCTTGATGCCGGCGAAACCGCCGCCGTCCTTCACCGTCATGTGGCCTGCGGATTCCATCGATTCCGCTGCGGTCGCGCCGTTCCGGTTCATGATCCAGTCGGATGAAAACACGCTGGCGCTGACGGATACGGCGGACAGAAGATGGTCCGTGCGCGTTCCCGTGACCAGCACAGGGTCCATGCGCAGGGGGTCCGACTTCAGCGAGAGGCGGAGCGTGGTGTCCCCGGAAAAAGTCACGTTCTGCAGTTCCATGTCCCGGTATCCCATGGCCCGCACGCGGAGGGTCCGCGTTCCGGCCGGAAAGTCACGGATGAAGAATCCGCCTCCGTCCCTGGAGAGGGCGCATCCCGTAAAGCCATCGATGCGGATCTCGGCATCCGGCACGGGAAGGCCGGACGCCTCCTCGACGACGGTCCCGGAAACGGACAGCCCCGGGTTGGAAGTCGCACGGACGGCACCGAAAACCAGGATTGATCCGGCGGCCGCGACGGCCAACCGGGTTTTCATTGAAAAACCGCTCATTCAAATTTCTCCATTCAGTGTGAGTCGGGCTGAGGAACGTTCACGAACCGCCACGGCCGGGGCCGGGTCGGTCAATCGAACAGAATCCAACGGAATCCGAAAGTCGTCAGCCGGGCCGGGAGCGGGTACCCGGGCACCAGGGCGGCGGACGCGGACAGCGCGTTCCGCCACCCGAAACTGACGCAGGCCCTTTCCATGACAACGGCCGATATCTTGAAATCCAGGGGAACCGCGGCCGGGAGAAGGACCGGATAGAAATATCCGGCGCCCGGCATCTCGGCCCAGAACTCGCTCCAGGAGTTGAACCCCGCGGACAGCATCGGAACGAAATCGCCTCCGAACAAAGCCCTGCGCCAGACGGCGCTCCCCGAGGCCCAGACATTGGGGCGGTCGAAGAGCGTGAAATCATTGTCGTCCTCGAATCGTCCCCAGTTCAACGCGGCCGAACAGGAGAATCCGAGAAAAGGACCCAGGCCGGCTTCCGTTTCGAGCCCCCTGAACCGCATCCCGCCCCCGTTGTCCCAGGCGCCGGACGAAGTCAGTCCGATGACATCCGACACGGTTCTCGAATAAACACACAATCCGGCACGGATGCGGTCGTTGGTTCGTGTCCGGAAGCCAGCCTCCCAGTTGACGCTCCGTTCCGGCCGGAGCGAAGCATTCGGCGCATGCGGCGATCTCCAGCCCGTCCGCGTCGCGTCATCCGTGGTCAGAGCAGGGAACGGCAGGAACATCAAGCCCGAGCGTTCTCCCGCGGACGGTTCGCGCAATCCCTGGTGGAAGGAAACCCAGGCTGATGCCGCTCCGGCCGGCTGCCAGGAGATACGGACGGAACCCGCGGAACGGAACCTGCCGTCGGCGGAACGGACAATCCGAACCTGGCCGCCGGCCGTACAATTCGCGGGAAGAAGAACGGCCAGGTCTGTAAAAGCCGAACCGGTCCACACCCCTTCCGGATCCGGTCCGGAAAGCGCCAGAGCTTGGTGCCTTGCGGCCAGCCCCCAGGACAGGAGGGGCTGGACGCCCGCGGACTGGCGAAGGGCAAAATCCATGTTCCGGGCGGAAATGTCGGGCGCGTCCGCCAGCCCAAAATGGGTTCTGTCCCAGGTCAAGTCCAGAACGGTGTTCAGCCGTTTCCCTTCAGCCCTCAGCCGGTGGAGCAGGCGGTTCCGGTCGAATGGAAAAGGATTCCATGCGGTCGTATCTCCCGGCACGGCCGCTGTGAACGGAAGCTCCGCACGCCAGTCGCCCGATCCGTGCAGGTATTCGAGCCGCCAGCTGTCGGACACGCTGAACCGAACCTGGCCGTGGAGGGTCCGGTTCCGGGATTCGGGCTCCGCGGAAACGTCGGAAGTGTTCCGGTCCGCAAAACCGATCCGGAAAGAAAGCCTCCGGGAAAGAGGACGGGAGAAGGATGCGCAGGTGCGTCCGAATCCGCCGCTGTCCTTGTCGTAGACGATGTCGGTGACGGGCCGCGCATGATTCCGGATGCCCGAATCGATGTTCAGCACGACGCCGATTGCGCCGCGGCCGTACGGATCCGATCCGGCGGAGGTCCTGAGTGTGTCGATCCAGGCTTCGGGCATGAATCCCAGATCGGCCGTCCCGGTGAGCGGATCGGAGAGATCCGTTCCGTCCCAGAGCACGGTGGACTGGCTGAATTCACCGCCCCGAAACCGGAACGGGGCCCACTGGCCGCGGGTTCCGGTGTCCTTCATCCAGATGCCCGGCAGGCTTCCGATCCGGTCGGGCGTCTCGCGCCAGATCGAAGCGCCGAATGCGGTTACGGCCGTCAACGGTCCGGCTCCATCCGCTCCCGGTTCATCGCACCGGCCGCATGGCGGCGGTACGGCACAGGCCGTGATCATGGCCAGAATCCAGGCGGTCGCGTTCTTCATGAGTCTTCCCCCGTTCGTTCTCCCGGCGGGCCGTTCTCGATCGCAGCCAGCCGCGCCAGAACCGTGGGCACGAGCAGCGCGAAAATCAGGGTGTTGGCCGCCGCATGGAGAAGTGTGAACCATATACCGAAGATGAAGCTCCGGATGATCTGTTCGAGGTCGAAATGGAGGAAAAAAGCGAAGGATGCGGTGGTGAGCAGGTCGAACGCAATTGTGCAGAGAAGACCGGCCGCTGCCGTACCGAAGCGGGACCGGATGAACGACCGGACCGGGAAGCTGCGCCAGAACCCGCCGGCCATGCCGGCCAGGGACATGCCCAGGACCTGGGCGATCCACAGCGGCGGCGGTGGCGCGCCGAGGGGATGAAAGGAGGTGTACAGGGCTTCGGCCGCAGCGCCGACCAGTGCGCCTTCCCGCGGACCGAGAACCGCGCCGGCGATGAAAACCGTGGCTGTCACCAGTTCCACGTTCGGCACGCCGGACAGGGAAAATCCGAGAGCCGCGGCGAGGGCCGTGAAAAGCGCCATGCGCGCAAGCTTCAATCCGTTCCGAGGCCGGGCAGAGGCCCGTTCGATGGGGTCCGTACCGGGTTTTTTCAGCACGGGGCGTGGAAGCGCGGTCGAGACGTTTTTGACGGGCATGGTTCTCCGCTTCACGCGAAATAAAAAAACCGACCCCAAGAGGGAAGCCGGTTCCGGATTGCAAAGCGGATTTGCCTTCCCTCGAAGGACTTTTTCGACAGACCGGTCTCCTGGCTTTTCCGGTTCCGCCCGCCTTCCCGGCGCCCGCAATTCAGGGCCAGTGGCTTTAATGGACGGAACACAAACCCGCCGACAGCGGGCTCGGAATTACAGTTGCGGGGCAGCTCCCGATTCACACGGGATTCCCGACATCTATCTCGCAATGAATGTATTAAAAACGTTCGGGAATGTCAAGACGAAAGATTTTTTAGATGCACCGTGATGGGTGATCCAACCTCCCGCGGGCTCGCACGAGCCCGCGGGAGGTTTTCCAATTCACGCGCGACGCACCTCATATCCCGTACCTGGAAACAAAAGGGCCGGAGACAATACCCCGGATCAGACCGCGGAATCCGGACGTCTCCTTTCTCCAATCCACGATCCGTGTTCCGGTTCCGTCGCTCTCGAGTATGGTCGCGCCGGACGCGTCGGTTCTTAGCAATTCACCCTTCACCGCGTCAATCCGTTCGAGCGTGCGGGCGGCCGGATGGCCGTACCGGTTGACGGTTCCGACGGACAGTACGGACAGCTCCGGCTTGAACCGGGACAGGAATTCGTCCGACGTCGAATAGGCGCTTCCGTGATGCCCGATCTTGACCGCATCCAGGCGGCTTCCGGTCCAGGCGGCCATCAGCCTTTCCTCTTCGCCAAAGCCGGCATCTCCCATGGACAGCCATCGGGTGCGGCCGCTGGCGATGAGTGTGATCAGGGAGCATTCGTTGGCAGACGATCCGTTTTGAACCGTCTCCGATTCTGCGGACGCGGGATTGAACAGGAACACTTTCGCGCCCGCCGAAAAGATCACACTGTCCGCATCTGGAATCATGCGGAACGGCACGGCCATGCGGCCGCAGGTTCCGGCCAGCCGGCCGTACGCCTTCGCCGAGTCTTCGACGGCCGGGGCAAGCACCCGGCCCACAGGGAAACGCCCCAGCAGGGCGGCCGCGCCGCCGATGTGATCCAGATGAGGATGGGTCAGAATCAGGATGTCCAGACGGCGGATTCCGGTTCGGGTCAGAAAAGGCGCCAGGGTCCGCTCGCCGCAGTCGAAAGACGGGCTGGCCGGTCCGGCGTCGATGAGCATGGTTTTTCCGCCCGGAAAGAGGAACAACCCGGCGTCTCCCTGTCCCACGTCGAACTGGATCCAGGTCACGGAACCGGCCCCGGGGTTCAGTGCCCTGGGCCATACCCAGATATTGAGGAGGATCAGAAGTCCGGCGACCAGCGGCTTGCGGACGGCCGCGTTCCGAAAAGCGAACAGCAATCCGACGGATCCGTACAGGAACAGCATGCCGCCTATCGAAGGCGAGGGCACCGACGCGGCGGAAAGAGGAAGGGAGCTGATCCAGTCGATAGAGCCGATGAAAAACGCGAGAAGGAACCGGTTCAGCGCTGCGTAGGCGGCTACGAGTCCGGCGTGAACCGGAGCCGCAGCCACGGTTGCGGCGGACAAGGCGAGAATGGCGCCGGATACAGGCACGGCCACGGCATTCGCGGGTATGGAGAGGAGGGGAATGCAGTTGAACAGGCGTGCGGAAAGGGCCAGCGTGCCGGCCTGGGCGGATACAGACACCACGGCGACGGCCATCCCGGCTTCGAACCCCTTCCGGACGGCTTTCCTGCGTCCCGCGCCGAACCGGGACATCCATGTCCTGAATCCGGAATACCCTGCCAGTATCGAAAACACGGAAAGGAAAGAAAGCTGGAATCCGGCATCCATGAGGTCCAGCGGTCTGAACAGGAGGATGCCGAACGCAGCGAGCCCGAGCGTATTATAGGGGTCAGGGGTTCTTTCCAGCCGGCTGGACGAGAGCGCGGTGACGGCCATGACCGTCGCGCGTACCACGGGCGCGCTCGCCTCGGTCAGCATCGCGTAGAAAACCAGCCCGGCCGAGACCGCGGCCGAGCGGAAGGGTTCCGGGATGCGCAGACATCCGAACACGAGCGTGAGAATCACGAACATGAAGCCGACATGCGATCCGCTGACCGAGAGAATGTGCACCACGCCCGTGCGCGAGAAGTCCTCGCGGAGATCGGACGAAATGAGTCCCTGGTCGCCGAGGGTCAGGGATCTCAGCAGGCTCCGGCCCTCCGAGTCCGGAACCGTGGCGTCGATCAGGGCGAGCACGAATCGGCGGCAGGGATAAACGGCTTTCCGAAGAAAGAAGCGGCCTTTCCCCCCGCACACCCGCACCGGGCCTCCGACAGGCTCCGGCTTGAGCAGGGCGTGAACGCCCGAGCGGCAAAGCCAGGCCCGGTAATCGAACCCCCCGGGATTCCGGACCGTCGCCGGACGGGATAGAACGCCGGAGACACGAATCCTGTCGCCGTACCGGAGATCCGGCGGTTCCGTGCCGTATATGGATATCAGGACCCGGCCCTGGACGGACCGCTTCATGCGGCCGTCCGACAGGGAATCGGATTCGACGAGCAGATCGAACCGCCCTTTTCTGGCCGCGGGGTCGCGGACCAGAACGCCGGCCAGGACCACGCGGCCTGCAGGTGAAGTGAAGCGGGCGATGTGATCGATCGGCAGCCACGATCCTACGGCCACGGCCAGGAATGCGCCGGTCCACGCGACCAGACCGATGGATGACACGGATGAGACGCGGTCGAATCGGGTCGAGACCCGGTCCGCGAGCGAGAGCAGAAAGAGCCCGGGCCAGACCGCGATCAACAGACCCGCGGGCAGGCGGATGAGCGAACTCGACAGAATGCCAGCGGACAGGGCGCAGGCAGCGGCCAGGGCCGGACGTCGGGTCATGGCATGGGGCTTGATTTTGGGTTTTGAAATGAGTAGTATGGAAGAGGCGGGCCCGAGATGGGTGTCTTTTCCAATATATGCGACGGATCGCAAGGAATCAAGGGGAACTTATAAAAACCGGGGGAACAGGGATGAGAAACGCAACCGCATGGATCATGCTATTCTGTCTGACCGCGGCAGGATCAAGTCCCGCGGATGCATCCGGAAGCGCGGAGCCGGGCAGGCGCGTCACGATTCTGCACACCAATGACATGCACAGCCAGTACATCCCGTCCGACAGCCGGGGAGGCGGTGGAGGCCTGGAGGCCATGGATGCCGTGGCCCGGAGCCAGACGGACGAACGGACGCTTCTGCTCGACGCGGGCGATAATCAAACCGGCACGCTTCTGTCCCGGCTGACCGTGGACGGCGCGGCAGGAGGCGGCATGGTCCGTCTGATGAATGCGATCGGATACCGCGCCTGGGCGCCGGGAAACCATGATTTCGACGAAGGCTGGCAGAACCTGCTGCGGCTCAAGGATCTCGCGGCGTTCGATCTGCTTTCCGCCAACCTGACTCTGGACGGCGTTCCATTCACTGGAAAGCCGTTTGCAATCTACGAAGTCGGCGGCGTTCAAATCGGGGTCATCGGTCTCACGTCCAGGGACCTTTACAGTCTGGTGTTCCCCGGGCGTCTGGGCGGAATCAAGGTGCGGGAACCCGCGGCCGCGGCCCGCGAGTGGATACGAAAAATCGATCCGGAGACGGATCTCATCGTCCTGCTCACGCATCAGGGATTCCGCGAAGACAGTCTGCTGGCCATGGCCGTGCCCGAGGCGGACGTGATCGTGGGCGGGCACAGCCACACGCCGCTTGCCGGCCCGGTTCGCGTGAACGGCGTGGTCATCTGCCAGGCGGGGTCGCATACGCGGTTTCTCGGACGGCTCGATATGGATGTGGCCGACGACCGGGTGGTTTCCTTCTCGGGCCGGCTCATCCCGGTCCGGGAAAACATGGGGCAGGCGGACCCGCAGGTCACGGCTCTGGTCCGGGAGTACAGGGACACCATCGAGGAAAAGTTCGGCGGCATCATCGGCCGGCTTCGAAGGGCCTGGACCGTGTCTCAGGACAGGGAATGCAACACAGGCGACTTTTTTGCGGATGTGATACGGAACAAAACCGGAACGGATTTCGCCGTTCTGAACAGCGGCGGCATACGCAAGGGCCGGGGCAAGGGCCCTCTGAAGGAGATGAATGTGCTGGAAGTGTATCCGTTCGAGAACAGGCTGGTCCGGTTCACGTGCACGGGGCGGGACATCCTGACGCTCGTCCGGAAGAACGCGTCATCCGCGTACCGGAAGAAGCAGATTCTGCAGGTGTCCGGGTTGTCCTACGAGACCCGCAAGAAATCCGGAAACCGGGTCGAAATCACGGAGTGCCGGGTCGGCGGGAAACCGGTCGAGCCGGAGCGCGCCTATTCCGGAACTTCGGTGGATTTCATCGTGCCGGGGAACGCGAAGGAATACATGGGATTCGAGCCGTCCGACCCGGACGTGATCGACGTGACCGTCACCCGTGCCGCGGTGGACTGGATACGTGCCCATCCGGCAGTGGATGTCCGGATGGACGGGCGGATGAGGCACCGGTAGTCACCAGACTCCATGCGTTCGCAGGATTTTTGTGCGAACGTACGGAGGGATGACACATCCGCGTGAACGAGAGACCCCGGGGTCCAAAGGACCCCGGGGTCGGAATTGCCTGATGAGTGCGACGCATCTGCAAGATGCGTCGCACCTAACTTACATTGAAAGTGTCAAATATTGACCTGGGGTCATTAAATTGCACTTTTAATGTAATTTTTTTCTTGATTTTCGAAAAATACTTTATATATTGTATTATAATATTTATTCTTATTGAACGAATTCCAATTAAAAACGAGGAAAATAATATTGTCTTTTGGCATCACTAAAAACAATCGTAACATATTGGATTTATTGAACAGGACCTTGGAAGGTCCGTTTACTATCGAGGACGCTTCCAGGAAATTAAGCATTCCAAAGGAACGAAGCGGTATAATATTGGCGTATTTTACCCGAAAAGGCTGGCTTTCCCGCATAAAAACAGGGCTTTATATCACCGTCCCATTGGGAACAGTCAACCCGGCTGAACACAAGGAAAACACATGGGTCGTAGCCGATCATGTTTTCAAACCCTGTTATATCGGAGGGTGGAGCGCCGCAGAATACTGGGAATTCACGGATCAAATTTTCAGTACAATTGTCGTGTTTACGCTTCGGAAGTTCAGAAACAGGAAAAAATCCATTCAGGGAACCGAGTATCTGATCAAACAGAGAAATCCAAGATTTTTCGGAAAAACAAAATCGATTTGGATTGAAAATCGCAAGATCCTGATTTCCGATCCGGTTCAAACGATCGTCGATATTCTTGATGATCCGACCGTTGGCGGAGGGATCAGAAATGGTTCTGAGATCGTTCGCGAATATT
The DNA here is from genome assembly GCA_964577095.1 of uncultured bacterium. Classification (GTDB taxonomy): domain Bacteria; phylum Zhuqueibacterota; class QNDG01; order QNDG01; family DTFT01; genus JAFGAX01. The sequence goes on from CAZNXX010000007.1 coordinate 30,285, forward strand.
TCGAGTCAAAACACAGGGATGATAAAACGATCATTGATTATATCCGGACAGGGCGGAACAGGACGGTGTATAAAAGGCTCGGGTATATAATTGAAACGCTCGGAATCCGCGCTCCTGTTCTGATGGATGAATGTAAAAGCAATATCAGCTCCGGTTTTTCTTTATTGGATCCGGCGGTGATTTCTAAGGGGTCAACCTATTCAAAATGGAAATTAATAATCAACAGTGATATTAAAACGTGATCACCCATCAGGAAATCAAAAATCTGGAGTTTGAATGGCGGCTCAGGGAAGACGTCATCGAAAAGGATTATGTCATCGGATGGGTTCTGTGGGGGATTGGAAATGACCCTGAATTAGGGGCATCATGGGCTTTCAAAGGCGGTACAGCTTTAAAAAAGTGTTTTGTCGAAACCTGGCGGTTTTCAGAGGATCTCGATTTTACAGTAATGCCCGACGGACCCTGCAGCCCGGATATAATTGAGCCCGCGATTCACAGGATTCTCGAACGGGTTCATGATGAATCGGGGATCGAATTTGGAATCGCGCCCCCCGTCTTTAAATATGTTGAAAAATATTTGTATACTGAAGGAAGCATTTATTACCGAGGGCCGCGCGGAATGGGAAGACCCGCCCGGATTAAATTGGATATATGCGGATCAGAATCAATTGCCCGTCCGACAGTTTTGAGGGCGATTTCACACCCTTACACCGATTTATTGCCGGAACCCGCGCAAGTGAGATGCTATGCGTTCGAAGAGGTGTTTGCGGAAAAACTGAGAGCCATGGGCGAACGCGGGCGGCCGCGTGATCTTTATGATATTGTTCTTCTATTCAGGAGAAAAGACCTTCAGGCGCGGCCGCAACTGATCAAAGCCATTCTCCTGGAAAAATGCAAAATAAAGGACATGCCAATCCCCACGCTGGAATCCATTCAAAATTCACCTTTCAGGGATGAGTTGGTCAGCGAATGGAAAAACATGCTTGGACACCAGCTTCCCGATTTGCCGCCATTCAGTCAGTTCTGGGATGAATTGCCCCGATTGTTCGATTGGCTGAACGGGTTGTCCGCTCCCCCCGCCATGGCAGTCATGTCCGCTCCGGCCGGATATGCCATCGATTCGACCTGGTCGCCGCCCCCGGCCGTTCATCAATGGGGTCTGAGGATTCCAATGGAAGCCGTGCGTTTTGCCGCGGTGAACCGGTTGTGCGTGGAACTGGAGTATCAGCGATCCGTTCGGTTGATCGAGCCTTATTCCTTGCGGCGGACCAAGGACGGTCATCTGATCCTGAACGCCGTCAAGGTTAAAACCAGGGAATTGAGAGCGTACCGCGTGGATCGGATAGAAAGCGTTAAGGTGACGGATATCCCGTATGTGCCCAAATATGAGATAGAATTTTACCCGATCGGATCAATCCAGGCGAAACCAATTTCAAGAAAGCAATAACATGAGAATTACCATTATGCAATAGAAAAACCTATTTATGGCGGCAGTGGATATAAAAAGAAAGAAATTGAGGGATAAAGCGAATTTGACTTGACAATAACAAGCAATATAATAATATTAATCATATTTTAATGACGAGTAAAGATGGCGGAAACCAAACCACACTATTGGGGCCATCGTCAGAGGCTTCGGAAGAAGTTTCTTGATCGCGGGCTTGAGAGTTTGGCGGATTATGAGGCTGTCGAGCTTCTTTTGACATTGGCCATCCCTCGGTCGGATGTCAAGGTGCCTGCTAAAGCCCTGATCATAAGATTCGGGAATCTAAAGGGAATCCTGGATGCTCCAGTCGATGAGCTGAACTCTATCCCGGGATTGGGCTCAGTCGCACCGGCCGCTCTGAAAATTATAAAAGCAGCAGCCACCCTCTATCTGCAACAAAGCGCGGAAAACGCGGACGTTCTGTCTGAATTCTCCAAAATCAGAGACTTCTGGAGAATGCGGATAGGGGCACAGGGGAATGAGACTTTTCAGGTAGCTTTTCTCGATTCCGGATGCCGTCTATTAAGAAATGGGGTCGAAACCATCGAGGAAGGAACGATCGACCGTGCGGCAGTATACCCCCGCCGCGTTGTCGAATCGGCGATTCGCCGAAATGCGGCGGTCATCATCGTCGCACATAACCATCCGAATGGAGACGGGACTCCCAGTGAACAGGATAAGCTGATTACAAGGGCTTTAGTTCTTGCTTGTGATACTGTTAATATAAAAGTTATGGATCACCTGATTGTCACTTCAGACGATGTTTTCAGCTTTCGCAAGGCCGGCCTTCTTTGACGCTTTCTCCCGAAATAGTTAACAACTTTCCTGATCTGAATGACGATCAGAAGGCCATCATTGGACATTCTGAAGGCCCCTTATTGGCTATCGCGGGCCCTGGTTCGGGCAAAACATATTGTATCGTGTTACGCGCCCTGAACCTTCTGCTCCTTGGAAAATCCGATCCAAAAGGCATCTTATTGTGTACGTTCACCGAAAAGGCTGCTTTTGAAATGAGAGACCGGATTGCCGCAGCAGCTCGTAAAGTCAATTATCAAGGTGATTTATCGGAATTATCGGTCAACACGATTCATGGATGGTGCAATCGGATTTTAACGAGACACCGGAATCGCACGGATTTGGGACACAATTTTGAAACATTGGATGAACTGACCCAGCTTCTATTCATTTTTGAACGATTCAAGGGCATCATCGGTGAACCCGAGAATGATATTTATTTGAATAAATGGAAAACCCGATGGAGCGCGATTGAAGGAGTGACTGCTTATTTTAACAAAATCACCGAAGAGTTGATCGATCCAAGGACGTTGATCCAATCGGACAATCCTTTTATTTCCCGAATTGGGAATGCCTATGTTTCATATCGCGATGCCCTTGCTGAAGCGAACCGGCTTGATTTCGGGCTTATGCAGAGACTTGTCGTAGATCTCCTGGAAGATCCGCAGATTTCAATGAGGATTATCGAGCCCATTCGTTATGTCATGGTAGATGAGTATCAGGACACCAATTTTATACAGGAAAAGCTGTTATTCAAAATAACGGAAAAAACGAGGAACCTATGCGTAGTCGGCGATGAGGACCAGAGCCTGTATCGGTTCCGTGGGGCCACCGTCCGGAATATCCTCGAGTTTCCGGTCCGGCAGGAAGGATGTCAAATCGTTACTTTGGATACGAATTACCGGTCACACGGACGAATTATCGATAAATATGACAATTGGATGGCGTCAATAGATTGGAGTAATCCGGACGGGCCGGATTTTCGATTTGATAAGACTATCAAGCCGGATCCGAACGCCGCTCCCATCGAATACCCATCCGTTTTTTCAGTTTGGGGGCAAAATTCGGCCGATGAAGCGAACCGGATCGCGGACATGGTCGCATTTTTGAAGGAAAACGGAGTTATTGAGGATTTCAGCCAGGTTGCTCTGCTTCTGCACAGTGTACGTCTGGATCATAGCGGACCTTATTTCGAGGCTTTCTTCAGAAGAGGGATTCCAGTTTTCTGTCCCAGAGCTCGGGCATTTTTTGAAAACGATGAGATCAAACGTATTGTTGCTTGCTTTGCCCTCCTTTTTAACTGGACTGAAGAGGCGCGCGGCGAGACATTCGGCGCAGTCGCGGAACTGGCTGAATATGTGGATGATGCGATCGTACAACTGGCCAGAAATTTCGGAGGGAATCATCTTCTAGCGAAAACGATCCGGATCTGGAGGGAGGAGATCGATAGTCTTGAAGAAGATAGCTCTCTTGATGTGCGCCCCGCCGATTATTTCTATAGGCTGATCGCCATCGACCCCTTTAAAGACGAGATGAAACGGGAGGAATCCGCCAGGAACCTTGCAGTGTTTTCTCAATTGCTGAACATCTTCCAGAATTATTACCATATCAACGTCGTTACTCACCGCAACCGGGAAGCCATCCCGAGACTATTGTTCAACAGTTTTCTGAGACTATTGCATGACGGCGGCATCAATGAATATGAAGATCCGGACCGACCATTTCCCAAGGGATATGTGCAGCTCATGACGATTCATCAGGCCAAAGGTCTCGAATTCCCTGTTGTAATTGTCGGTTCACTTTCGGTGAAACTTTCGACTGCCAAGAAAGTCGATCATGATTTGGGGCCCTTCTATTCGAGACCTCCCTTTGAACCTGAAAAACGCATTACGCTTTTTGACAGAATGAGGCTTCATTATGTTGCTTTTTCGAGACCGCAGAATCTGCTGGTTCTGACGGCACATGAAGAACCGAAACAACATTTCACGGATATATGGGAAGGATTGGATCAGTGGCCGTATGTGCAGAAGGAGTTGCTGGCGATTCAGAGATTTAAAGCACGGGAACGGATGCCCATCAAGCGGACGTTTAGTTTCACTGGGGATCTTAAGGTCTATGAAACCTGTCCGCGCCAGTATCAATACTTTCGTGAATACGATTTCACGCCTTCCCGGTCAGCCGTGATCTTTTTCGGTTTGCTGGTGCATCAGACTATAGAAGAAATCCACCGGTTCGCGTTGGACGGCTGGCTGGATGAGCTCCGGGAAGAAGGAATCCGCTGGTTTTTCGACCGCACATTCCGGTTTTTATCAATGAGTGACGTGAGGCCGATTGGTGATGCGGCGCGTGAAGCGGCTTTCTCCCAGGTGATGTATTATTTCAACCAGAATCGCGATGAGATGAGAAGGATTATTCAGACCGAAGTGGATGTTTCGCTTGAAAAAGAAGGATACATACTTGCAGGGAAGGTGGATCTTCTGCTGGGCGGTGACGGCAAGATGGATCTGCTCGATTTCAAGACATCACCCCGGCCAGAAAACAGTCCAGAGCTGATCGAGGCATATGAGCGCCAATTATGCACGTACGCGCATATTCTGGAGAAACGGTACGGGAAACGGGTGGACCGTTTATCCCTGTATTGGACGTCAGAGCCGGATAAAAAGAAGGCGTTAATGACTCTTCCGTTCAACAAGGAGAGGGTGGAGGAGGCGGGCCGTCATTTCGATGAGGTTGTAGAGCGGATCAAGGCGCATCGATTCGAGATAGAAGCGAGACCGGAGCCTCGAATCTGTAAAGAGTGCGACATCCGGTTATTGTGTGCCGCAGAGGGAGATGTGCCGGGAGGAGTCTTTTCTCCTGTTATGGGTAGTAGACGTATGGCTCGAAGGAAAAAGTGAAAAGTATTGGCTTCGATGCCGACTGTTGTAGCGGGGGCGGGGAAAATACAGCCCGTCATTGCACTGAGAAGGATACCCTTCGACGGCAGAATGCCGACTTTCATGCAGGACAGGCTGTATATTGAAAACGCCTCTTTCATTCAGAGGCGTCAAACCGGCGATACTATCACCGGCGCTGTTATCTGACAATAACATACTCTTTTCTTGCTGATATGTCAAGAGGAATGTAGTTCTTCCAGATCAGTTGGGGATCGCTGAGAAGCGGGTTAAAATGATCAAATCGGAGCGGATATGGCGAAAATAGAAGTGACGAAAACCGAGCTGGTATGGCCGGGAAAGTACAATGAGGATGGCACGCTGAGGGAGGGACCCAAAGTCAGCCTGCCGTTTCAGGTCATCGAGACTGTGAACGAAAGCCGCGCTACGAGGGAAGGGCAGAAGGGAAAGAGCCTTGGCTTGTTCGATGTATATGAGGGAAAGGAAGGGGATACATTTGACGAAGGTTGGAAGAATAAATTAATCTGGGGCGATAATCTGTTAGTGATGGGGTCTCTTTTAGAAAAATTTGCCGGGAAAATAAATCTTATATATATTGATCCGCCTTTTGATACAGGGGTTGATTTTTCATTTAAAGTAATTGTAGGACCCGATGACGAGCCAATTCCGGGAAAGGAGCCGTCATTAATTGAAGAATCCGCCTATCGTGATACATGGGGTAGTGGATATGATTCTTACTTGTCAATGATGCGAGATCGTCTGTGTTTAATGAGAGATTTATTGTGCGAAAATGGATCCATTTTTGTTCATTTAGATGTGCATACAGGACCATATATCAAAACACTATTAGATGAGATTTTTGGTAGAAATAATTTTAGAAATGAAATTGCATGGTACTATTACAATAAAATGCATGATAGCAGAAAAAAACTATTGCCAAAGGCCTTTGATCAAATTCTCTATTATATTAAGAATAAGGAATCAAATTTTATCTATAACGGCTTAGAGGAAAAACGGGAAAAGACTGTTCGCCAATTAAAACGCGTTAAAGTCGATGGGAAAATGATAAATGCACGTGATGAGGATGGGAATGTACTCTATCAAGACAAGGATACACGTACTGTAGATTCAGTCTGGCGAATAAGATGTCTTCAACCAGCAAATAAAGCTGAGTGGATTCACTATGAAACACAAAAACCTGTTGATCTAATTGAGAGGATTCTACAAATTGCTAGCAACCCGGGCGATCTTGTATTTGATGCTTTTGTGGGCTCAGGGACAACTGCAATTGCATGTGAAAGACAGGATAGACGATGGATCGGGTGTGACCTAGGAAGGTTCTCCATTCATTCAACTCGTAAAAGACTGCTTGAAGAGAATAATTGTAGGCCCTTTGAAATATTAAACCTCGGCAGATACGAACGAAAATATTGGCAGGGAAATATTATAGGAGGATCAGAATCTCGTTTCGGAGAAAAAGAAACAGGAAAAACAGTTTATGAATATCTTGCTTTTATATTAAAACTATATGCAGCACAACCAGTCACAGGTATGATGTATGTGCACGGTAAGAAAGGACGGGCTTTGATTCATATTGGAGCTGTAGATGCTCCAGTGACAATTTCAGAAGTTGACGCGGCCGTAGATGAGTGCGCAAAGCTGAAGCAGTCGGAACTCCATGTTTTAGGCTGGGAATGGGAGATGGGGTTGAGCGGACCGAACGAGGGCCAGCAGAAGGGCGGCCTGATGCATGAAGCCGCCAGGAAAAAAGGAGTGAAGCTCTCCCTGCTTCAGATCCCCAGAGAAGTCATGGAACAGCAGGCCGCTGCCAAGGGAGACGTTCGTTTCTTCGAACTGGCGTACCTCGAGGCCGACATTGAGAAAAGCCAGAATCCAAAGACAAAACTTCACAAGGCAAAGGTTGCGCTCAAAGATTTCGTTATTCCAAACACCGAACTCATTCCTGAAGAAGTAAGAAGCAAGATAAAAAAATGGTCCGATTACATTGATTACTGGGCTGTGGACTGGGACTTTCAGAGCGACACCTTCATGCAGGGATGGGTGGCATACCGGACACGAAAGGAGCGGAAACTACCGCTGACCTCAGATTCACATGAATACGAGAAGCCGGGGAAATACCGGATTCTCGTGAAGGTAATCGATATTTTCGGAAATGATACGACACAGTCATTCGATCTTCAGTTTTAAATCGGAAACTCCAGTTCCCTCGGAGGACCACGGAAATGATTGCGTTAGAAGGAAACGAACGCGGTTCAAACTATAAAATCGGGATAACCGAATGAGTAAAGCCGTAATCTCATACGATAAAGAGCTACCGGAAATACCAGGTAGAAGACCTTGGGAGAAACCCGGCTCGAGACTGGTGAAAGATCCGGCTGAGGAGACAGGTTGGCGGGTAGAAGATGGAAGACGGGAAAGCAGTCTTCTCCTTGTCCCAAAAATCCGTCAGGCAGTCGATGCATGGCGGGACCATGAGTATCAAGGCGCATCGGACGTCACTTTACGGCTCTTTGATTTCTGGTTCAATCAAGACCATGAAGTTGACGGTTACCCCGTGCCATTCAGATATTATTATTGTCAGAAGGAAGCGATTGAAACTCTCGTATGGCTCATCGAGATAGCCGGTAAACGAGATACAAAAAAGTTGATCGACAGTTATGCTACGTTTTACAATGCAGATCTGTTTACCAAGAATATAGAGTATCATACCGGGATAGAAGGAAAACGAATAATCCGTCGATATGTGCCTGAACTGGATAAAATCGGCGAACAGGAGCTTCCCCCGGAAAACCTCCTGCGATACGCATTCAAAATGGCCACTGGATCGGGAAAAACCTGGGTGATGGCCATGGCAGTTGTCTGGTCCTATTTTCACAAAAAACAGGTAAAAAATTCCCCGCTTTCCACCAATTTTCTCATTGTCGCCCCGAATGTCATCGTCTATCAACGGCTTGAAAAGGATTTTGCTTCCAATACGATTTTCAACACGATTCCTCTTGTTCCGAGGGAATGGGGTAGATTCACACCGAAGGTCATATTGAGAGGCGAATCTACGGAGCCGGATTCATCGGGAAACCTGTTTCTGACCAACATTCATCAGCTTTACGAGTCCCGAGATCAGGAATGGACGCCACGTAATGCGGTTGAAAATCTTCTGGGGAAGAAACCGTCGAAAGACCTCGCCTCATCCGGCCAGAGATCCATGCTGGAACGCGTGAAAAGTCTGAAAGATATCGTCGTTATAAACGACGAGGCCCATCACGTGCATGAAGAAGATTTAAAATGGAGCCAGTCCCTGTTGTCGATCCATCGGAAACTTCCGAAGGGGTTGTCTTTGTGGCTTGATTTCTCCGCGACGCCCAAGGACCAGAACGGCATGTACTTTCCCTGGACAGTCTGCGACTATCCGCTCGCTCAGGCGGTTGAAGACAGAATCGTCAAGGCGCCCATCATGGTGACCAATGCCAAGGATCGTAAACAGCCCCAGGGGGAGCCGGAACGCGTCAATAGGGACAATGTGGCCGAGAAATACGGATATTGGCTTCGGTCAGCAGTCGAGCGATGGAAAGACCATCAAAAAGTTTATAAAAAACTGGGTCAAAAGCCGGTACTTTTCGTCGTGACCGAGAAGAATGTCTTCGCAGACTCGATAGGTCGATACCTCTGGAAAACAAGGGAATTCGGCTTTAAGGAATCCGAGGTACTTGTTATCCATACGGATGAGAAAGGCGAAATCACCAAGAAAACCCTGGAGGAGGCGCGGCAGTACGCGCGGGATGTAGACAAAGCCGACAGCAAGATCAAGGCAATCGTCAGCGTTATGATGCTCAGGGAAGGGTGGGATGTACGAAACGTAACGGTTGTGCTAGGTTTGAGGCCGTTTACCGCAAATGCTGAAATCCTTCCTGAGCAGGTGATTGGCCGTGGACTTCGGCTCATGACAGGCGTGGGTCCAGAGAGAACCCAAACGCTCGAAGTGCTGGGCACCCGGAAACTGCTGGGCGTTCTCCGCAATCAATTGGAAACCGAGGGCGTGGGCGTAGGGAGCTCTGATTCAGATCCGGTTCAGCCGGTGACCATTTACCCGGTGCAGGAGCGGATGGCTTTCGATATTGCCATACCCCTCACAAAACCTATTTTAGAACATAACATTCTGAAACTTACCGAACTTCAGGTCGAATCTCTGGATGCTGTGTTTGAACAGGAAGAGCTTGCCGAACCTTTTCGGGTTAAACTCAGGCTTGAATTTGCAATGACCGAGACTGAGGTTCATCATGCTGAATTCGGGGCGGCAGATCTGCCGGATGGCCGTGAACTGGTTGCTTCTATCACGAGTAAAGTGGTTGAAACCGCCAAATTAACAAACCGATTTTCCGAACTCTACCCGATTGTTCGGGACTATGTGAGGGATCGCTGTTTCGGCAGGTCTATCGATATTGATAATGAAACCATGCGTTCCCATCTATCCCGCCTTGAATTGCAGGAAGGCATTGCCAAATATCTCGCCAGAAAGATATCTGAATTAACCCTTGAAAAACGCGTCCTGCAATTCGAAAAAGAGGATTTCTGTCTTTCCGAAACGAAGCCTTTCGGGTGGAGACGGAATCTTCCTCCTCTAGTGGCTAAAAAAACAGTTTTTAAATACGTCGCCACATACAACTCATTCGAACGCCGTTTTGCTGAATTTCTGGATAAAGCCGAAGACGTTTCACGATTTTCATCCCTTGGGACCACGGAACAAGGGGAATCCGGCACACGTTTCAGAGTCGATTATCTCAAGCCGAGCGGAGCAATCGGGTTTTATCATCCGGATTGGGTTGTTGTGCAATCCATCGCCGGAGTGGAAACGAATTGGATCGTCGAGACCAAGGGCCGAGTCTGGCAGGGCACAGAAGCAAAGGATGAGGCCATTTCAGAATGGTGTGATAAGATTTCCAAGGCGACTGGTCAGAGATGGAAATTTAAACGAATCAATCAAAGTGAGTTTGAAGGGAGAAAATATAAACGATTCGAGGATTGCTGTAAGTAATTCAAGTATCACTTGAATGAAAGGGTGTCGTTCAATCGATAGGCATTATTCCTCCAGCCCCAGTTCCTTCCTCGCGCGATCGATGTATTCCTTCTGGCGCATCCAGGGTTCCGCTTTCTCATCGTGACGCTCCATATCTCGAAGAAGCGCGTCCAGGCTCTCACGACCATCAGCGGTTTTTGCCGCGGCTCTCGGCGTGATTCCCCCCAACGCGGGGATTTTCTCCCCCATCCAGCGTTTCCAGTGAGCATCCAATTGTTTCCGAACAGCCTCGCGGATCTCCGGAATATCCGGGATCGGAGGGCTTCCTTTTTCCGCCGGTGCCTCTGATTGAGTGCGGCTGCCGATTTCCTTCATCATGTCCTCGGATGACCGCAACCGGGTGCCGCGGTAAACCGCACCTGGACCGAGCCGGTTTTCGATTTCAGCACGGATGATTTCCGCGCGACTGGCTGAATTGACTTCGACGGTCAGGGTCTTGTTTTCAATGCGGATCCTGCCAAGGAGCGTATCTCTTGAAGCCCGTCGGCCGGGATCCAGCTTCTTGGTCCAATCCAGTTCGATGACCCGGAGATCCCCCTGTTCGTTCCTCACGGCTTCTTTCAACGAATCCGTACTGCTTCGGGCCGTGCCGAGGGTTTTCAGGCCCTCGAATGCCTTTATCGGCGATTCGATATTGAAAACGAGCTCATGCCATTCAATAGGATCGCCCTCAAAGTTGACCAGCCTGGTAGGTGTGGTTAATTGTTCGTGGATGTCCAGATACGCTCTTCGGATCTGGATATCCCAGAGGGTCAGTACGCGTTCACTTTTCCGAGGGTCATTCTTCCTGATTGCTGCGCGTAACCGTATCACCTGCGACTTGATGCTCGGCGGAAAAGCGATCGGTCCGGCGCCGTACAGGAATCCGATCCCGTCGACGATGGCCACGCGGCCGTACAGCATGTCCCCGGGCCGGACATAGCCGGAACCCATGCGTTCCTGCACATCCGCTTCGATTCCGACCAGAACGTCCTTCAGGAGGAATCCTCTGCCGGGAGCTACGGATCGAACCTCCCAGAAACTGAAAGGCGCGTTCAGGTTGGCAAGGATGTACCGACGTTCGTTGTCCGAGAGGAGTTCCGGATGACGATTCATGAAATCGAGAGCGACAGTATCGGGGTCAGGGCCTCGTTTTCTCCGCGGGGGGGTCCATGAAAAAAACAGCCATGAAAGAAAAACCGCCAGGTGAGGCGAATCCTCAGGAAAATCGGAATCCGTGAAAGAGAATTCTTTCCAGGCATCATCCAGGGCGGAAGGATCCCTGTTTTCACGTATATAGCGGAGGAAATGGTTCGTCAGGCGGCGGTCGGTCGTATCCGTGTCGTTTCCTCCGCCATTTTCACTTCGGGATTCGGTCTGGGAACGGGCCATGCAGCAGTGTTTATGCTTTTTGCCGCTGCCGCAGGGGCAGGGATCGTTTCGGCCGATATGATCCGTCATTTTCAACCTCGTGAACAAGGGCGATGCACCGCGTCGCCCCTTACGGTTCCAGCATCCTTTTCAATTCATCCAGCTTCTTCAGCGACTCCACGGGCGTGAGGCCGTTCACGTCCAGTCCCCGGATCGCCTGAAGAATGCGGGATTCCGCGGCGGAAAAGAGCTCCAACTGCGGCGCCGGTTCGGCGACCCTGAGCGCCGGATGGTCCGGAACCGCGAGCCTCGGCTCGCGGTCCGGCGTGAGCTCGTTCGCCTCCAGGTTCGACAGAATCTGCTTCGCGCGCTTGATGACTTCAGCCGGGAGTCCGGCGAGCCGGGCCACCTGGATGCCGTACGAACGGTCCGCTCCGCCGGGCTGGATTTTTCTCAGGAACACGATGTGATCGCCCCATTCTCGCACGGCCACGTTGAAATTTTTCACCCGCGGCAGAATCAGGGCCAGCTCGGTGAGCTCATGATAATGGGTGGCGAACAGGGTCCGGCAGCGCGACGAAGGATGGTTGTGCAGGTATTCGGCCACGGCCCACGCGATTGAAAGCCCGTCGAACGTGGATGTGCCACGGCCGATCTCGTCCAGGAGCACCAGG
>CAZNXX010000008.1:0-30119 GCA_964577095.1 uncultured bacterium
CGTCGATGCCGGCGGGAAATCACGCGGCCGTGTGGGACGGCAGGGACGGCTCCGGCCGGCCCGCGCCGGGCGGTCTGTACCTCTGCCGAATCGAATCGGACGGATTCACGAAAACGCGGAAACTGCTGATGGTGAAGTAAAAAAGCCGGCAACAGAAGTGCCGGACCCCTCCGAGGCGCCCGGCACTTTCTCGATCCCAAACCCTCAAGTGCCCGGCATCTGCAAGGTGCCGGGCATTTATCGTTACAGTACCCTCTCCGCTTCCCTCCCGGGGGTCACGCGAAAAATCGAAAGGGCGTCGCTTTCCGGGATCGTAACCTCCCGGCCTTCGCAAACCGCCTTCCCCCCGATCCTCCCTCCCGGCGCCGCCGGACAGGCCAGGAGCAGCACTTCTCCCGCGTGCCGGATCACGGACCCCAGCCCGCCCTCAGGCAGGCTGATCGGCGGGTTTAATCCGAGCGCCTCCAGGGCGACCGGTTCCAACGCTTCGGGATCCAGGTCCGGTTCAGCCGGGAAGGGTACCGGTTTTCCTTCCGAGGTCATCAGCGGCACGCCGCCCGCGAAAAAAACCGGAAAACCCCTCTTTTTTATCTGATACAGTCTCTCCAGAGTCTCGGCCTCCAGCACATCCGGAAACGGGCAGATCAGGCTCCGGTACATGCGGAAACCGATCCGTAAACCGTCCCGAGATAGACGGCCCGCCAAAAGAAGCGGAGACGACGCGACGTCCATCTGGAGTCCGGCCAAAGCCAGTTTCCCGATAAAGCGGTGCAGGCGGTCGGCAATGGAAGCGGCCGATTCCGGCCCGGCCGCGGCGAGGGTGCAGGCGGGATACAATACCAGGGTGTCCGCGTCCGGAAACCGGAATCCCGTCCAGGACTCGACCGCCTTCAACCTGCGGTTCGCCGAATGGAACGCCTCGAGCCCGGCGTCCGGCTCGTTTTCCGGACCGAGGCCGTCCGCGACCCACCGGAGCGAATGAAGGCCGCACAGGTCCGTCCAGTGCCCGATCTCTTCCGGCGCGGCGCCCCGCAGATCGGCGCGCACCAGCCCGGACCGCATCGAGGAAAAGACGCCCAGTCCCTTGGTCAGTATCAGCCTGCCGTTCAGGCGGCCGTCCGCCTGCCGCATTCCATCGGCCGCGTCCACGGCCGCGAAACCCGCGGCCGACGGATAGAGCATGCGCCATGGATCGGGAACCGATTGGAAGGTCGCGCCGCCGGGTTCCCATCCGTGCAGCATGGCCGCTCCCATGGAACCGAAAAACCCGTGCAGGCCCGCCTGCAAATCGCGGAATCCCGCCCGGAGCAGGTCGGTCAGTAGAAACCGGTAGTGGAGACGGACCTCCACATGCGATCCGTCGTCGAACGGAAAAACCAGACCGAGCAGACGGTCCCGCATGTCGTATCCGTATTCCGCGATGAAGCTGTTGAAGAGGGAGAGGCTGACCGGGAGGCGGCCGGGATCGCCGCCGTACCCGCCGCGGTTCCAGGTGACGCCGTCGAACAGGGCGCCGCCGTCGAACAGCGATTCGACCAGCGCGATGAGAAGGTCGTTGTTCTCACGGCCGCCCGGATCCGCAAGCCGGGTGTTGACTCTCGGAAAAACCATGACATGCCAGTCCTCCCCTTCCGGGCAGACCACGGAGCCGAACAGGTCCATCGCTCCGGACCGGACGTCGTCGTACATCCTCACTTCGGCGGTCAGGTCGCGGACACTGTCGATCAGAACCGTGCCGTTGTGGAGACGAAAGGCGAACGCCTTCTCGATTCCGTCCGGCTCTAAATCGAGCCTGGCCCCATCCATTTCCTGCGGCCGGGGCGCTTCCCGGTAAACGCACCGGATTTCAAACCGGCCCTTCCGGACGGGCGCCATGCAGAGATTCTCAGGCCCGAAGGCCGAGCCGCCGTCCCTGAGGATGAGCAGATTCTGGGTGCGCTCCCCGGTCCTGGCGATCAGCGACTGTGAGGCCGATCGGGGGTCGGCCTGGAACCAGAATCGGATGGACCGCTTGCGCGCCCATTGCCCGGCCTGCGCCACGGCGCGGACGACCTTCCGGTCCGCGAGATCGTAGCGCAGACGCTTTCCGGGAACGGCCAGCACGGCCGTCACGCCCTCCTTCTGAAACGATTCGAGGTCCGACTTCAGTCTGCGCGGATCCTCGATGCGGTCGTCTTCCCAGGGCCACACCAGAAAGGCGCCCGCGCCTCCGGAGGCGGTCATCCGGCTCTTCCCTCGATGAGGAGTCTCAGCCCCTGCTCCAGTGTGGTGCGGGGCGTCCAGCGGATTTCACGCCGGATTTTCTCGATGTTGAGCACGCGCCTTCGGATATTGTCGATGTCCAGCCGGTCCACGGTTTCAACGGGAGACGACGATCCGGCTGCGGACAGCACCTTCTCCAGGAGCGCATTGATCGTGGTCTCGATGCCGGTTCCGACATTGTAGATCTGCCCCTCGGCCTTGGACAGGCAGCAGGCCTGCAGCGTGGCGTCGACCGCGTCGTCGATGAAAACGAAATCGCGCGTCTGTTCCCCGTCGCCGTGCACCTGCAGCGGCTTGCCGTCGAGCGCGTTTTTCAGGAACCGGTCGGCCGCGCCCGAGGGAAGGCGGCTGTCGCGGATCGGCGCGCCGTACACGTTCGCGTACCGGAGCACGGTGGTCGACAGCCCGAATGTCTCGTAATACGCCTTGCAGTAATTCTCCCCGGCCAGTTTCGACACCGCGAACGGGCTCAGCGGATTCAGCAGGTCGTCCTCGTTGATCGGGAGGTACCGGGGATTCCCGTACACGGCGTCCGTGGACGCGTAGACCACGCGCTTGACGGACCGGGATTTCCGGGCCGCGTTGAGCACGTTCAGCGTCCCCCGCACGTTCACGTCGCAGTCCAGCACCGGATCGCGCAGGGCGATGTCGATCGACGAGCCGGCTTCGTGCAGGACCACGGTGCAGTCCGCCATGGCGTCGGCCACCTGGGCGGGGTTCAGCAGGCTTCCCGTGAGGACTGTCAGCGGTCCGTCCGCGGGCAGACGCCGGCGGTCGCCCGCGCTCCAGTCGTCCAGAACCGTGACGGACGCGCCTTCCCGGAGCAGGGCGAGGACGACGGCCGATCCGATGAATCCCCCGCCTCCCGTGACCAGCACGCGTTCATCCTCGAAATGCGGTCTCTCGAGGGCCTGATCCTTCTTCGCTTCGATTGCCATCACTCCGTCCTTTTCGATTGATGGACCGTCCGCTGACCCGCCGCCGTGCCGGCAAAACCGCCGCCCGCGTCCGGAGCGCCGGACCCGTTCCCGCTCATTCCGGCGTAGTGCCGGCGATCCGGTAGTTGAACTCGTACGCGAGCGCGCCGCTCCAGTCCGCGTCATACACGCCCTTGTACCGCGTTCCGTCCACCGGCCCCACCGGTTTGCCGTAGGTGTAGAACCAGTTCACGACCGGACTGCCGGTGAAGCCGAGGCAGATCCAGTATTTCCCGGGAGACAGGACCGGAGGCTCGGCATCGAATGAAAAATCCACCCAGTCATAGCCCGGTTTCCGGGAAATGCCGTCGAGCGGGAGGAAGTCGCTGGTGGCGATGGCTGCGCCGGGTTTGCCGCCCGCGTCCCGCGCCAGCTCCGCCCAGAGCTGTCCGTTCCCGCCGAAGACGCGCAGGGCGAGGCCGATGCGGCGCAGTTTCAGGGGCTTCTTGAGGACGAACACCTGCGCGTACTGGGTCATCTTCGTCGTGACGTACTCGGCCGTCTCGACGAGGAAATTCTTCTCCATCCGGAAATCGCCCGACGCGCCCCGCTCAGCCGGTCCGCGGGTCAGGAGGAAGTCCGCGCCCGCGGGAAAATCCAGGTTGCCGAAAACGGCCCGCCGGGTGTAGTTCAGCCGGTCGAGCTGGTCCCTGGGGACGGTTTTCGGAGGAGGAGGCGGCGCCACGGTCACGGGCACGAATTCGGCCTTCACGTCCGGGCAGACGAGCATGTTCCGCGGGCCATAGGCCTGTTTCTCCATGTTCAGGCTCACCTGGTCCGAAACGAATTCGCCTGTGATGCCCTCCTCGAACACCGGCTGACCGCCCCGGTCGCCGGACTGCGTCCACCGGACCAGCCCGTCGTTCACGGTTTCCTTGTTGTCCAGGCCGATCTCGGCCCGGATGAAACGGTTCGAGACGAACAGCTCGGTCTGCTGAGGATCGAACGGCACCCAGCCGAGATCCGGAAAGAACACCTCGATCCAGGAATGACGGCCCTGCCCCAGGCGGAAGGCGAACTCGCCCTCCGGCGTCTTGACGGTGTACGGCTGTTTGAGCGTGACGCCGTTGACGATGCGGACCGGTATGCCTGCGGCCCGCATGAGCGCGGCCGAGAGGTGGGAGTAGTTCTGGCAGTTGCCCTTGCCGCTCGAAAAGCTGTACAGCGCGTCGTACTGCTGGGGGGGCGTGACATACCGCATGTGGTCGACCACCCATGACAGGATGCGCTGGACGGCGTCGAATTCAGTGGTCACGCCCCGGACCAGTTCCGCGGACCGGGACCGGATGCCGGGATCACCGGACTGGACCTGTTCCGTGGCCTTCAGGTAGACGGCCGCGTCCGCGGGAGGCCGGGCCGGCGGGTACGGCGCCGCGGACCGGAGGGACTGCAGGACGGTGCGGTTCAGCGCCGTAAACCGCATGGACACGTCGATGGCCGCGGAAGGCCGGTTCCACACCACCCGCACGACCGCGTTGCCCCGGTTGTCCGTTTCGTCCTTCCGTTCGGACGGCGGGACCGAGAAGGACAGGCTGAAATCCTCGATGCGCTGGTTGTAGGTGGGGGAACTGAAATCGCCCGGCACGACGTAACTCAGCGTGAGCGACCGCGTTCCGGCAGTCGGCTGAACGCGTTGGGTCAGGCGGTAACGGATCCGGGACTCCTGCCCGCCGTTGATCAGGTAGTTCTCGCCGACAGCGGGCGCGGCCGCCAGAGCCAGGCAGAGAACCGGGACCAGTCGTTTCATCGTCGCCTCCTTGCGAAGCCGCAGACGCTTCACAGACTGCGGAGAAAAAAGTCGGTCAGGCCGTTGTAGAGGTGCACCCGGGTGTCCTTTCCCGACAGGCCGTGCTCCCTGCGCGGGTACAGCATGAGGCTGAACGGCTTACGGCCGTTCTGGAGCGCGTGCGCCAACTGCAGGGTGCTGGAACAGTGCACGTTGTCGTCGGATGTGCCGTGCACGAGCAGAAGACCGCCCCGGTAGCCGTCGATCCACGTCATCGGACTGCTTTCGTCATACCCGGAGGGATTGCGTCCGGGGAGACCCATGTAGCGCTCCGTCCATATCGTGTCGTAGTTCCGCAGGTCCGTCACCGGCGCCACGGCCGCTCCCGCGCGGAACACGCCCGCGCCCCGGGTCATGGCCAGGCACGTCATCCACCCGCCCCCGCTCCATCCCCAGATGCCGATGCGGTTGGAATCCACATAGGCCAGCGAACGGAGCCAGCGGGCCGCTTCGATCTGGTCGAGCACGCCGACGCCCATGTTGCCGGCTGCGAGGTTCATGAAGCGGTTGCCGTGCCCGAACGTGCCGCGGTTGTCCACGCCGAAAACGAGGAACCCGTGTCCGAGCATGATCTGATGCCAGCCGCTGCCCATGCCGTTCGTCCAGGAATCGATCACGGTCTGCGAGGCCGGCCCGCCGTAGGTGTGGAACAGGACGGGATACTTGCGCGTGGAATCGAATCCCGCGGGCTTGAACAGCATGGCATTCAATTCGAGACCGTCCCGGGTGCGGAACGTCAGGAATTCCGGCGCGGCCAGGTCGAATGCGTCAAGTCCGGGGAGCGCGCCGGGCCGCAACACGCGGATCTCCGAACCGTCTGACCGCCGCAGAACCGACCGGGTCGGCGTCCGCACGTTCGAGAAGAAGTCGAGAAAAGTCGCGCAGTCGGGCGAAAGGTCGATCCGGTGGGTTCCGGGCGCGACCGTCAGTTGTTCCCGCCGGCCGCCGGCCAGGGCTGTCCGGTGCAGGTGCCGTTCACGGACACCCTTTTCGGTGGATTCGTAGTAGACCCAACCGTCCTTTTCGGAAACGCCCGCCAGTGCGGTGACGTCCCAGTCTCCGGAAGTGAGCGGCCGGATCAGGGTTCCATCGGGTCCGAACAGGTACAGGTGCATCCGGTCGGAACGTTCCGAGGCCCAGATGAACCGTCCGTCCGGGAGAAACCGGACCATGTCGTTGCAGTCCACCCAGCCTGCGGAATCCGTTTCTGTCAGCACGGTTCTCGCGCCGCCCTTCCGGATGTCCATGAACAGCAGATCGAGCCGGTTCTGTTCCCGGTTCAAACGCTGGATGGCCAGGGACTTCCCGTCCGGGAGCCAGTGAATGCGGGGAATATAGATGTCCGGTTCCGGCCCCAGGTCAGCCCAAACGGTGCGTCCGCCTTCGGCCGGAACCACACCGATGCGGACCCTGGCGTTGGGATCCCCGGCTTTCGGGTATCGGATCCACTCGACTTCGTTCCGGACGGGGATGAAATCCGTGATCGGAAAACGCGGCTCTCCGGTTGTGTCCAGCTCCCAGCAGGCGATGTGTTTCGAATCCGGGGACCAGGCGAACCCCGTGCGGATCGAGAACTCCTCCTCGTACACCCAGTCGAACCGGCCGATCAGGATGTCGTCGTTTCCCCCGCGGGTCAGGCGTTTCTCGCGGCGGGTGCGGACATCGATCACGAACAGGTTCCCGGACTTCACGTACGCGATTGACCGTCCGTCCGGAGACACGGTCGCGTCGCGCTCCTCTTCGGGATCGTCGGTCAGACGGGACACGGCCATCCGCCCTGAGGCCGAAAGCCGGGAGGAATCCGCGGCCGTCACTCCGGCGTCCCGCGGTCCGTCCGGGCCCGGATCGAATACCGACAGATCCGTTCCGGAATTCAGAAGAATCCTACGGCTGTCCGGGAACCAGGCGTACCCGGGCAGGCGAAACCGCTTTTCGGCCCTCGATTGGCCGGAACAGGCGAGCGCGGCTGAATCGAGCAGTGCGGTTTCCGTGCCGGACGCGATGTCCTGAAGGATCAGGCTTCCGCCCCGATCCGGGTCGGAGTAGGAGAACGCGCGTCCGTCCGGCCGCCACTGAAAAGCGTCCAGGGACCGCGGTCTGAGAACGCCGTTTTCATACACGTCCTCCACCGTCAGGAGTCTCTTGTCCGCGGCCCGTCCGGTTTCGCTCGCCCCGCCCGCGGCCGTGCCGCTTTCCGCCCAGGCGCCGGAAGTCAGGCCGGCCGTGAGGCCGGCTGCCAGCGTCCATCTCATGATCATCCGGTGTCTCATCCCCCGCTCCCGCCGGCTCTCTCCAGCCGGTCCAGGCCGTCCCTCAGCGCCGCCACCCAGTCTTCGGCCGAATGCATGGCCGACTCGGGCAGACCACCCAGAAAATCGCTGATCGCCTCTGCCGTGATTTCCCGGGCCCCGGCGATGGACCGGTTCAACGCCAACTGGACAGCGGCGCTGCCGCAGGCGCTGGATGCGGCGCAGCCGTCCGCGAGGAACGACGCCCGGATGATGCGGCCGGCTTCGGCCTTCAGGAAGACCTCGAAGCGCTCTCCGCAGCCGTCGACGGAAGCGCCGACTGCGTCCGCGTCGTCCATGCTTCCCATCCGGACCGGGTCATAGGCCAGTTCAAAGGCCTTGTCCGGGAACGGGCCGGAAGCGGCGCCCATGTAATAAGATTTGAGACCCCCGAAAACGGTTTCCAGTTCCCCGGCGTCGTGATCGGTCATTTTCTTCTCATCGTTCAAAAAAGTTCAATCCTCCGCCATCAGGAGACGGACGGACAGAAGGACGGCTGTTTTTAATTTAGCCATTTTTTCTTTAAAATCAAGGACAAAGCCTTTGGATTTAACGCCTGTTTTTCTTAAAATACAGCCGCCTCCATCACACGCCCGGGAGCGATTATGGCCGGCAAGCTCTGTCCCAAGATCATTCTCGAAGGAACCCGGCTGACGCACAAGACCGACCTGGCCTTCAGCCTGAACGAGCACGCCCGCGTGGTCGGTCCGCGTCAGTACCGGTATCACTCCCCCCTCATTTCAGCGGAATGGTGCGCGTTCACCAATTTCCCCTGGGGCCGCGGCCCGATCAATTTCGAGCCCCACGAGGAGGCCCTGGCCATGGAAACCTTCGCGACCTGGGTCCGCCTGTTCGAGCTTCAAAAATACTATTCCTGGATCGTGGACCGTTTCCACGTGTCCGCCGCGTCCTTCCAAAAATCCGCCAGAAACCGGGACATCGATTTCGGATGGCTCGAGGCGCGCCTTCAGCCGCTCGGGTTCCGCCACGTTCTCTGCGTGCGTTCTCCGGATTCTTTTGCGCACGCGCGCGAGGAAAGGCTGAAAGTGTCCGGCAAGCCGTCGCAGTACGACGATCTCGGAATCTTCGTCCGGGAGCAGGAGGACCTGCGAAACCGGATACGCGCCTCGCGCCTTCCCTTTCTCGAAGTCGACGTGACGGACGACAACGTGCCCGCGGCGGCAAACCGCATCGCGGACTGGCTGGAGGACACGGGAGGGCTTTACATCAGTTCATAGTTCATAGTTCCGGGTTCCGGGTTCGGGGTTCGGGGTTCGGGGTTGGTAGCCGCAGCCTTCAGGCTGCGCTCTGGTTCCGGGTTGTAGGTCCGATATGCCGGGCATCCCCGGATCAAGTCCGGGGCATGCTTCTCAGCGAGACTATCGGACATGCCAAGGTTCCGTAAGTTATTGTAGGTCCGAAATGGCCCGCTTCTTTTCGCGGGCCTTTCGGACATCTTCATTGGAGAGTCCGATAGCCGGCGAAACGATGCCGGCATATCGGGCCTAAAACGACGCTCATCTTTGAACTTTGATCCTTGAACTTTGAACTGAAGAGCGATCCGGATGCTGAGACTTCGCGGATCCAATCCGAATTTAAAACAGCCCATCGAACATGACCGACCTTTCCATCATCATCCCCGTCTGGAACGAGCGTGGAAAAATCGGGCGCGACATCGAAGCCGCGGCTGATTTTTTCAGGCGCGGACGGATCTCAGGCGAGCTCATCGTTTCGGACGACGGCAGCACGGACGGGACCGCTGAAACCGCCGAGGCCGCGGGCAGTGCCCACCGAGTCCGTCTGAAGGTCCTCCGACTCCCGCACCGCGGAAAGGGTCACGCAGTCCGCTGCGGCATGCTCGCCTCGTCCGGACGGATCGCGGGATTTCTGGACAGCGGGCTGTGCATCCCCCTCGAGGATGTTTGGGCGGGAATCCGCCTGATCCTGTCCGGGCAGTGCGAGATCGCACACGGATCCAGAAGACACGCGGACAGCGTCATTGTCCGGCCTGGAAATCGGACGCGCCGCCTCGCTTCGGACTGCTTCAGGCGCGCCGCATCCGGACTGTTCCGAATTCCGGACGTGCTGACGGACACGCAGGTTGGATGCAAATTCTACAGGGGCGAAACCGGCCGCAGCCTGTACGCCGCCTGCCGGTCGGATGGATTCCTGTTCGATCTGGAAGTGCTCGTGCTCGCGAAGAAGGCGGGTTACCGGGTGCTGGAATTTCCCGTTCATTGGACTTCGGATCCGGACAGCAGGCTGTCTCTCGTTCGATCCTTGCCGAACCTGGTCACCGAAGGACTCTCACTCACCCGAAAAACCAGGGAATCAAGGTTCCGGGTTCCGATTTCCGAGTTTCGGGTTCCGCAAAGGAAAAAATTCAATTAGCCCATACCGTATGTTCGTGCTGTGCATTTTTTTCAGTATTCGATCGATTTCAATTTCCTGTTTAAATTATATTTAACCATATCAATTATTTCTTGCTCCCATGTGTATCAATCAAATAGCACACCAAACGTAAAATGCAATAATTGCTTATAAAATAAAAACATACACAGAAAAGCCCCGGGAAGTTGCCGCTTCCCCGGAGCTTTTCGATATGCAAATCATTTATTTTAAGTATTTTACTATATCCATATTCAGCTCCTTGAGTCCCTCCACAGCCAATCTGGCCATCTCCAGAGCCCCTTTTTCCGTGGAGTGTGTATTGTCTTGTTTTCCCTGGGGATACATCTCATAAACACCCGGGCCCACCCACAGGTACAATTCCTTGGACTTTTCCGGTCCGAGGGACAGAATCAGGTCCTCGGACATCAACTGCATGTCCACAAAAGGCACGCCGAGTTCCCTGGCCACATCTCTCATGATAAATGGATATGCGCCGTGCGCATCCTCCAGAACCCCGTTCTCATTGAACTTTCTTCGGACAATGGGCGAAAACAGCACGGGTTTGGCGCCTCTGGATCTGGACTCGTTCACGTACCGGATCAGGTTCCGCCTGTACCCGGTGTATGGATTGGTGTACCGGGAGGAATCCGTGATTTTCGCGTCATTGTGCCCGAACTGGATGAAGACATAGTCTCCTTGATTCAGCCGGACGAGTACGGAATCCCAGCGGCCTTCGCGGATGAAGCTCTTCGTGCTGCGACCGTTGACCGCGTGGTTGCACACATCCACTCCGTCCGAGAAAAAGGACGACAGCATCTGTCCCCATCCCCGTTCTGGATTCTTTACGGGATCCGGCTTGTCCGCCATGGTCGAGTCGCCGATCAAATAGACGGCGACGCGGCTCCCCGGACCGGATGCCGCGAATACGGGGAGAAGCATCAACAGGACAGCGCATTTTTTCATCGGAGTCCTCTCATGATGATGGATTCCGGAACGAAAGGACGCCTACCGGACGAGTGAGACTTTTCGGATCGCGGTGAATCCCCCTGACGCCAGCCGGCAGAAATAAACCCCGCTTGCCAGTCCGGATCCTTCGATCACCGCTTCATGACGGCCGGCTGGCTTCACGCCTTCGAAAACGACCGCGACTTCGCGTCCATCCGGACTATAAAGCTTCAACGAGACAGAACCCGCTGTCGGCAGAAGAAAGGCGATCCGGGCCGACGGATTGAAGGGATTCGGGTAAGCGGGTTCGAGCGCGCAGGATGCAGGACCCTCGTACCGGCCGGCATGCACCGCATCCGTCGCCGGAACCAGGCCGTCCAGGGCCGTGCGGAGCGCGTCGACCGCGCCCGACAGCCTGTCCGCGGCGGACACGGACGCGGAGTAATTGGCGGCCATGGCGGACCGGCCTTCGGTCAGCGCGGCCGCAAACGGAGCCCAGGACGCGGGGGTGAAACGCGCCTCCTGCAGGGTGTCGCATACCGCGATCAGCGAATCCAGGCCGTTGTAGCCGAGGCCCACGGCCACGACGTCGTCAAAGGCCGGCTTGCAGCGGTAATTCGCGGTCCACAGGGACGAGGACTGCTCGGTCTTGAAGGTATACTGGTCGTTCAGGCCGTCCTTGGAGACATTGATGATTTTCCCCCGGCCCGAGAAATAACTTCTTTCGACAAAGCACTTGAACAGCTGGCCGTACTGGTTGGCCTGCCGTTCCTGGGTGGCGGAGTCGGGCCTGGGGCTTCCGGTAGTCACGTCCAGTTCGGTGACCGCCATTTCGGAGCAGACGGCCGCGAACTTGTCGTAGGACGCGATCCACTGGGCGGCGGTCGGCGACGTGAGGCCGTCGTGCTCCTGCATGCCGATGCCGTCCAGAACGCCGGCCTGAAACAGCGGGCCGCAGATCCGCACGATGCCGTTCGCCTTGGACGCGCTGTGGGTGTTGTAATCGTTGTAGTACAGCTTCATCTGGGTCTCGCCATACAGGACGGAATACCGGCGCGCCGCCTCGAACGCCTTCCGGATGTAGCTGTTGTCCCCATAGGTGGTGTGCCACTCGTTGTTCGAAATCCGGTCGGCTCCGTTCTCGTCCACCGCCTCATTCACGACGTCCATGGCCGCCACCATTCCGGGCCAGCCCTCGTGCAGCAGGCGTATCACCGCGCCGATGTAATGGTCCATGCGCTCGGTCATCTTCTCGGGGCTGAGCCGGGCGCCCTGGGCCGAATATCCGGTCCGGAAAAATCCGGTGCCCGGGGTCTGGTTGTGCCAGACCAGAGTGTGCCCCCGGAACGTGAACCCCTGCCGCCGGGCCCAGTTGAGCTGGGCGATGAGATTCCCGTTGAAACGGACCACCGGGTGCGTGTCCACGGAATCACGGTCCTCCGCCGAAGCCGCGTTGTAGGCCGCGGCGCTGGCCGCGAGATCGACGGTGTACTGCGGCTTCATGTTGTTGCCGGGCGACATGCTGTTCATGTGATGCCTGATCAGTTCGCCGCCCTGGGGCGCGACGACCCCGCCCTGGCCCGGCACCGCCGGATCGTCCGGGAACCCGATATGCGGGTACGACAGCAGACAGCCGATGAAAAAATCATTCGCGTACACGTCTTTCAGCGCGGGCACGTCGGTCTGGACCTGGGCCCGGCCGGGCGCGCCCGCGGCGGCCAGCAGAAGCTGAATGCATACGACAAGGCCGGTCCGGCCCGGGCGATTTCGGACGAGTTTCATGGGATCTCCCTTTGGATACGATGCGATTCCCCCGCACCGGGAAAAAAGCAGCCTGCCCGCTGTTGCCGGGCAGGCTGCTTTCGGAACTTCAGGAAACAACTCCTACCAGGAGAGGAACCTGATAGTCGTTCAGTCTGAAAACTACTTCATCAACACGGCTTTTTTCACGCTGGTGAATTCGCCGGCCTTCAGCCGGATGATGTACGTGCCGGAGGAGAGCTTCGACGCGTCGAACACGACCTTGTGCACGCCGGCGCCGAACTTGCCCATGGCCAGTTCCGCGGCCACCCGTCCCGCCATGTCGAACACGGTCAGGCTGACTTCGCTGCTCCTGGGAAGGGCGAACGAAATCGTGGTGGTCGGGTTGAACGGGTTCGGGTAGTTCTGCACCATGGCGTAGGTCTTCGGAACCGAGCCGGCCGCGGGTTCCATCTCGACGGCCGTCACCCAGGCCGGAAGCGCGATGGGTTCGCCCATATCAAGCAGCACGTCCCGGAGGGCCATGCCCGTGGTGGTTCCGTTGTTCACGCCGAAGGCCACGCAGTTGAACTTGGCCGTGGTGATCGGGCTGTGGGAGTCGATGTTCTTGGACACGAACATGTAACTGCTGTCCGCGTTGACCACACTGACCCGCACTTCGACGGTGCCGTCCGCCAGGGGCTGGACCGAGAGGGCGAAATCATAAACGCCCGCGCCGGCCACCGCGCCCGCGGGGAGCTGCGCCGCGCTGCCGAGCACGTAGTCGTTGCCGCCGTTGGTGCTGATCCACGGACGGTCGACGACCGCTCCGATCGTGCCGGTCTGGCCGATGCCCTGCCAGGACACGGCCGCGTTGTTATTGCTCGGGGGCAGGAAGAGGTAACCGTTGTGATGGCCCTCGGTTCCCGACCATTTCGTCTCCGCGACCGGGTTCTTGAGCAGCTGTCCCGCGCTGTCGCTGTAGAAGATGCCGAAACGCAGGCTGGCCCAGGCTTCGAAACCGCCGCCGGTGAACTCCATCTTTCCGGTGACAGTGACGGCTTTTTCGACCGTGGGTCTCACGGGTTCCGGGAATCCGCCGCGCAGAACGGCCCAGCCGGTCGCGGGAGCGGTGCCCGAAATGGTCGCGTTGCCTTCGAAGTCCTCGGGAATGAACGTGAACCCGCCCGTGCGGTCGCCGATGAAGCCCCAGTTGCTGACATAGAGGGCTTCCCACGGGGCCGTCGGAACCGTGAAGGGTTCAGCCATGTCGACCTGCACCGCGTAGAAATTGACCTGCGTGGCGCCCTGGTCGCTGTTGAACCCGAAGGAGACCGCGTTGAACTTGTCCGTCACGGCCGACGTGTCGATCACCGTGCCGCCGTACCAGTACTTGTTGTCCTGCTCCACCATATACCAGCGGAGCTCGTTCGTTCCGTCACTCAGCGGCTGGACGCAGATGCCCCAGTTGTACAGGCCCGCCACCATCTCCGCGTTGCGCGGCGCCTGATAGGTGGTCCCGAAAGCCGGGCCGCCGTTGGAGTTCGTGCTGTTCCAGTTGCCGTTCTTCACGATGCCCTCGGTGCCCACGCCCCAGGCGCCGTTCGAGACGGTGCCCGTGCCGCTCCTCGGACAGAACTCGTATCCGAAATGCTTGGTCAGCACGGCATCCTGCCACTTCGCGGAGTCCGTGTACTGATACTGCAGCGTGGTGCTGTCCTGATACGTCAGGGAATAGCGCAGGTGGGTGTATCCCGCGCCGCCGCCGCCGCCCACCAGTTCCATCTGGCCGGTGACGATGAGCGCTTTGCCGGGGCGCAGCTCCACCGCGTCGAATCCGCCGCGGATCGAGGACCAGCCCGTGGGCTTCGCGCCGTTGCCGATGCCTGCGTCGCCGTCCAGATACGTCGAGTCGTTCATGATCGGCCACGCCGGTGCATTGCTGTTCTTGCCCCACTGATTCACGTAGAAGGGCTCCCAGGGCTCTTCGGGAACCGTGATCGGCGCGCCCCTGTCCACCTCTACCATGTAGAAGTTGACCTGGGTGGCTTCCTGGTCTTTGTTGAAGCCGAAAATGACGCCGTTGAACTTGGCGCTGGCCGCGGACGTGTCGATCGTCGTGCCGCCGAACCAGTACTTGTTGTCCTGCGCCACCATGTACCAGCGGACTTCATTGGAACCGTCCGGCAGTTGATGAACCGAAATGGCCCAGTTGTACAGGCCCGCTTTCATCTCCGCGTTGCGCGGCGCGTTTTTCACGGCTGAAATGGGCAGACCGTTGTTGCCCCAGGTGCTGGCCCAGTTGCCGTTGTGAATCGTCCAGACCGTGCCCGAGCCGCCGTTGCCGTTCGACATCGTGCCCGTGCCGCTTCTCGGATGGAATCCGTAGCCGCTGTGCGACTTGGGGCTCACCCAGGCGGCGGAGTCCGTGTTCTGGTAGTTCAGCGTCGTGCTGTCCTGGAACGTCAGCGCGTACCGCAGATGCGTGTACTCGCTCTTGCCGCCGCCGCCCACCAGCTCCATCTGACCGGTGATGATGAACGCCTTATCCGTGGTCGCTTCGACAGCGTCTTCCCAACCGCCGCGAATGGACGTCCAGTTCGTGGGCTTCGCGCCGTTGCCGAGCCCCGCGTCACCGTCCAGGTACGTCGAGTCGTTCAGAACCGGCCAGGCCTTGTAGGTGCCCGACATGCCCCACTGGTTCACGTAGAAGGGCTCCCACGGCGCTTCAGGAACCGTGATCGGTTCGCCGAGTGCCGCCTGAACGTCATAAAAATTGACCTGGGTGGCTTCCTGGTCTTTGTTGAAGCCGAAAATGACGCCGTTGAACTTGGCGCTGGCCGCGGACGTGTCGATCGTCGTGCCGCCGAACCAGTACTTGTTGTCCTGCGCCACCATGTACCAGCGGACTTCATTGGAACCGTCCGGCAGTTGATGAACCGAAATGGCCCAGTTGTACAGGCCCGCTTTCATCTCCGCGTTGCGCGGCGCGTTTTTCACGGCTGAAATGGGCAGACCGTTGTTGCCCCAGGTGCTGGCCCAGTTGCCGTTGTGAATCGTCCAGACCGTGCCCGAGCCGCCGTTGCCGTTCGACATCGTGCCCGTGCCGCTTCTCGGATGGAATCCGTAGCCGCTGTGCGACTTGGGGCTCACCCAGGCGGCGGAGTCCGTGTTCTGGTAGTTCAGCGTCGTGCTGTCCTGGAACGTCAGCGCGTACCGCAGATGCGTGTACTCGCTCTTGCCGCCGCCGCCCACCAGCTCCATCTGACCGGTGACGACAACCGCCTGATCCGCGGTCGCAGTCAGCGTCTCGAATTCGCCGCGGATGGACGCCCAGTTCGTGGGCTTCGCGCCGTTTCCGATGCCCGCGTCGCCGGCCGGGGTCTCGGCCGTGTTCAGAATCGGCCAGGCCTTGTAGGTGCCGGACATGCCCCACTGTGACACGAAATTGGCCGCCGCAGGCCTCGACACCGCGATGTCATCGATGTACACCGTGGGCGTCTCCGCCTCATTGCCGTCCTTGAACAGAACCTGGATGCCGATCCGCTGGACGGGAAGGGCCACGTCGTTTTCCACGGTTTTGGCGAAAGCGGTCCAGTCATCGCCGGTCAGATCGGAACCGTTGTTCCAGATGCTGTTCCAGGACCAGCCGGATCCGGTCTGCCAGAAAATCTGAACGCCGTTGACCTTGTCCTTGTCGGCCGCGGCGACCCAGATTTTGAAGCTGAACTGATCGCCCTTCTGCAAGTCCTCATACACATCGTTCTGGAAATTGATTTCCTTGCCGCTCGCGGGCTTCGTCAGTTTCACGGACTGCGCCCCGACAGCGGCCTTTTCCGCGGTCAGCTCGAGGGCCGAACCGTCGGCGCCCGCGCCCCAATTCTCCAACGCGGTCTCGAAGCCCCACGTCTGCACCGGCGTGAAGGCCTGGGCCTGAACCGGAGTCGCCTGCAGCCACAGGAACGCGGCCGCGACAGCGATCAAGCCGAAAACGCTTTTTCTCATCTTCCCACTCCTTTCCTCTGAATCAGATGTGCGTCAACAGCAGGTTATCCTGCAGGGAACCGTACGCCGCGAGAACACCCCCTTTCCTGTCGTATCGTCTCATCGAAAAAGTCAAATCCCGGGTTTCCGGAGGCAACCGCATCCCGTCCCGGCCGGTTGTTGTGAAAAAGCCCCCAGGCCGGGACGGGATGTCGCATACAAATCTCTATTTCATGAGAACGAGCTTGCGCGTGATCGTCACGTCGCCGGACTGCAGTTTATAGAAGTAGACGCCGCCGGCGAGACCCGATCCGTCGAACACGGCCGCGTACTTGCCGGCCTGACGGATTCCGTCAAACAGGACGGCGATCTCCTGTCCGAGGGCGTTGAACACTCTCAGCGACACGTGACCGGACGCGGGAACCGAATACGCGATGCGCGTCACGGGGTTGAACGGGTTCGGATAATTCTGGCTCAGGCTGAAGTCGCCGGGGTTCCGGCCGGCCGGTTTGTCCTGAACCGCGGTGATGCCGTTTTCCAGCCAGTTCGCGATCTGCGAACGCTCTGCGTCCGCCTGGGCCAGCCACGCGGAGTAATGATCCGTGGCGCCTTCCCGGACGGCCGGGTTCCACCAGTGGTAGAGGTCGCCGAGCGGGAATCCGCCCATGCCCGCGGCCTTGAGCGTCTCGTTCGCGTAGGCCAGATTCTCGGGCAGGGGCCAGACATGGTTGAACCCGGCTTCGGGCATGTACGCCCACATGGAATCCTTGTTCTGGTCCCATTTCTCCGCGAGGAAGTACTTGAGGGGTTCGAGGTTCAACGGCGGCGTCGTGAATGCGGGATCAATCGCGTCCCTCAGCACGTTGACGTCGTACAGGTCCCGTTTGTTGATGTACGGGAAGGCCTTGATCGTGCCGCCGCCTTCGATGGCGACGGTCGAATCGAAGAACGAAGTCGTGACGCTGTCCATGATTGCGCGCGGGTAGGGGATGGACGTAAAATCGCGTGCCTTGTACAGCGCGATGCTGTAGGGATTCCCGACCGAGGTGATCCGCGGATCCGGCCGCCAGGCGGTGTTCCCGTATTTCTTCTCCCAGCCGCCGCGCATCCAGTCGACCAGCCAGTTGTCCATGTAATACGCGCTGTGCGTGAACAGGATGTGCCGGTCCTGATCCGTGAACGGTACCTCGAACGCGATCGAGTCGGCCGGCGTAATCACGACCGTGGCGCCGGCATCGCCCTGGGCCGGGATGTACCCCAGCATGTAGGCGTTCACGAAAAGGCAGTTGTTGACATTGAACTTGTACCACCAGCCGTTCTCGAACGAGAACATGACAACATTGTAGAAGGTGCAGTGGTTGAAATGAACGTTGTCGGAATAATTGTTTGATTCCTGCATCAGCACGTATCCCATGTTCGAAAACGTGCAGTTTTCGAAGGTGATCCTGTCGGTGTGATAGCCGGGAACGTCATACGGGAAGGAAACGGCCCTTCCGTAATACATGTAATGCCGGTCCACGCAGTTCCGGAACCAGCAGTTCTTGAAGGAACCGTTGAACCGCTTGCTCCGGACGCAGATCGAGCCCGAGGCGGTCACGGCCGGGCAGGGCATCCATTCGAAAATGCAGTTTTCGAATGTGCCGTACTGGGGGACGAGCCCGTCCACGTCGCCGTCGAACACGATCGGCGTGCCGGTCTGGATGCCCGCGGCGTCCGCGAACCGGACCCAGATGTTTTTCATGACCAGGTCGCCGAACACGTCGATGAAGAAATTTTTCGTCACGCTGGTGCTGGCCGTCCACAGAATCTGGGGCGGGGCGGTCTGCTGGGTGTTGCCCGGCGGCGGGGCGACGAGTTCGAGCGTCTGTCCCGCGGGCACTTCGATGGTGCCGGTCATCACGTACCAGTCGTAATGATTCAGCTTGAAGACGGTGTTGGACAGGGTGCCGGCGTCGATGGCCGCCTGAACCGCCGTGTTCAGTTCGCCCTCCGCGCCGCCGGTGTACATGCCCTTGACGGCGACCGTATCCTTCTGGGCGAAAAGGGATACGGACAGCAGCATCGCAGATATCAGGGAAACGAAAAACCGTTTCATGATTCTGCCTCCTTCGTGGTTAATGAGTGTGATAGTTTTTGATTCCGTTGCCCGAACGCGCCGGCCCGCCGGACACTCCGCTCCGGACGCAACCCGGCTCACTGCCGGATCCGGATTCCGAGATTGCCGGTCAAACCGTAATGCTTGACGTTCGTGAAACCGTCGATGGATCTCTGCGCCGACTCGTTCTTCCGGTTGTTGAGATTGTTCACGTCCAGATAGACCTCCATGCCGAGGAACGGCAGGCTCTGCCGGACGGAGGCGTCGATGCGGAAATAATCCCGCGTATACCCGTCCTGCTCCGGAAACGCGCCCACGTAGCTGACGGAATTGCCCTGGAACAGGAAGGACACGCGCGCCGAGAACCCCTTGATTTCATACCCGGCGTACGCGTTCAGCAGATCGTTCGGCTGATAGATCAGCCGGCCTTCGCGCGTGCTGTCGGTCGTCGTGGTGACCGGCGGACGGGTCGAATAATCCGTCCGCTCGTCGCGCAGTGGATATTTGGCTTCCGATTCGATCTTGGTGTAGTTGATTCCGAACAGCAGTCCATCCAGCCCGTAGGGCAGGTACCAGAGACGGGTCTGAAAGTCCACTTCGAAGCCCTTCACGCGGGCCTCGTAGGGGCTGTTGATATAGGTGTAAAGCGTGGCGCCGTCCTCGGGTTTGCTGCCCATGATGTCGAAGTCGCTGATCGTCTTGATGTCCTTCGAAACGGCCGTCTTGTGGAGAATATAGGTGGTGTAGTAGGTGAAATCCTCGATGGTCTTGTAGAAACCGCCCACGGTGAACAGGCCCAGTCTGTTGCTGTGCGTGGTCAGGATCAGGTCGTGGTTGTAGGCATGCGCTGGCTTCAAGTTCGGGTTCCCGGCCCGGATGTTCTTCCTGGGGTTGTCGTAGGTGACCTTGGGTGACATCTGGTGGTAGTCGGGCCTGGCCAGGGTCTGCGTGTACGCGTAACGCACGTCGAACCAGTCGAACGGCGCGAACTTGGCCTGCACCATGGGCAGCCAGAACTCGCTGTTCGGATGGGCCACCACCGTGTCGCAATTCTGCGAATCGGGGTTGCGCATGTCGTACATATTGAAGGCTTTGTATTTCGATTCCGTCTTTTCGTAACGGGCGCCGCCGACCAGCATGACTTTTTTGAAGTTGAGCTCGGACATCAGATACGTGGCATAGTAGTCCTCGTCGTACCGGTAGGTATTGGCCAGGGTCTGGAACATGCCGTTGTACCATCCGCCCGTCGCGTCCGCTCCGCCCGTGGCTTTTCCGGCCCACTGCGGGGAACGGTTCAGATAATCGGCCATGGCGGTCGGGATGGACGGATTGCTCGCCCAGAAAATGCGTCCGAACTGATCGTCCAGGAACGGCCGGGTGAGATGCGAGCCGCCCATGAAATTCGACCCCGCGAACTTGGCCGTCACCGGATCGACTGCGATTCCGAACTGCTCGGACAGATCGTTGACCATGGCTGTCTGAAAATCGCCGCTGGAACGGATGCTCGCGTACGGCGTCTGCTGGTCGTTGCTGTTCTTCTGGAGCCGGTACACGCCGCCGACTTTCAGGAATCCCGACAGGGATGAGCTCAAATTGAACGGGAATTTCAGGTTCGAGTAAAAGGCCGTGTTGTTCTCTTTATAGAGGGAGCTGAACATGTTGATATTGTCGAGGTACACCAGATCGGCGCCCGGGTAGGCCCACAGTTTCTTCAGGCTGTCGGGAATGGTGTTCGAGGTGACGGGACCCGTGGTCACCTGGCCGGTCTTGAATTCGACATACGGGGATTTGGGCAGGTTGTTCTTGGAGGAGGCGTGCGAAGCCTTCAGGTCGAATGAAAACCGCTTGAAATCGTTCTTCCACTCGATGGAATTCATGGTCAGGTCGGTGGTGTTGACGCCCTCGCGGTACGTGAAATTCAGCTGTTTGTCGAAATAATTCAGGACCGTGCGGTTGTCCTGGTAGTCCGATTTGAGGCGTGTGGCCATGTTCACGGACTTGATGGACCCGGAGGGCAGTTTGTAGTCGAATATCAGGTTGCCGCCCATGCGGTTGCGGGTTTCGAGATGCCGGACGAGCGGCACCTGGGTCACGCTCACGGGCCGGTAACCCGTGGCCGGATCCACGGTCTTGCTGTCCGTCTTGTAGCTGGCGTTCATGTTGTCGTCGTCCCGGTCGTATTTCTCGATGTTCCCCAGAAAATAAACGCCGAGCCTGTCCTCGAGAAACCGCTTGCTGACGGACGCGACCGTCCGGAAATTGCCGTAGTTTTCGGTCTTGTCGGTGTAACCGGACTGCCACAGCAGGTCGTAATGCAGTTCCGACGGCGCTTCGCGAAGTTCCATGTTCACCGATCCGCCGATGGAGTTGGCGTCCATGTCCGGAGTCAGGGACTTGAACACGGAAATGGATTTGATCATGTACGGCGAGACCATGGTCAGGTCCACGCTGCGGTCGTTGGAGAGGCTCCCCGACGTGTTGCCCAGGGCCGACACGCCCATCTGCGTGCTTCCGGTGGATGTGAGCTTGACGCCCTCGACGGTCACCAGGTTGAACTGGGGCGCCAGCCCGCGGATGACGACCTTGTTCGCCTCGCCAGAGCTCTCGAGCGTCGAAACGCCCGGCAGGCGGCTGATGGCCTGCGCCGCGTTGAAGTCCGGAAGCTCCTGGATTCTCGCCTCACCGACCATGCTGGCGATCTTGTCGGAGGACAGTTGGAGGTTGATGCCCTGCATCTGGCCCAGGGCCTGGGCGGAGACATTGACCGGCTTGCCCTCGATGGCCACGGACTGGAGGGCGAAATCCTTCTGCACCGCGCCGTCCGCGGGAACTTTCAGCACCACGGTCATGGAGGTGTATCCGATGAAGGACACGACCACCGTCTGCTCGCCTTCCGGCACGTTGGATATCGTGAAAACGCCGTTCAGATCCGTGGCCGCGCCGAGGCTGGTCCCCTTGACGAAGACGTTCGCTCCCGGAAGCGCGTCCTTGCTTTCTTTCGCCGTCACTTTTCCCCGGATGGTTCCGGCCGATACAACGGAATGGAAGGCCATCAGAAAAGCGATACCCGCCAACAAAAAATACGCGCTTGAACAACGGCCGGCGCGGATCCGTCCGGATCCGCCCGCTGATCCGAGAAGACCAGTTGGTTTTTTCATAAAGACACTTCCTTGGTTAGGTTGTGTGTTGCGGTGTCTGTCTTTGGATTCGGATGAAACAGTTACGGCTGTTGTGCGTATCAATATGCGGTTGTTTCCAGGAATCCGTTATCAACATCCCTTGACCGGACAAGCGAACCGGTTTAGTATCAAAAAAAAGGCAATGCGCCTCGTCTTTTGAATTGACGATTCCACAAAATGCTGTCGGCAATGAATTTCGGGGTATTGGAACC
Organism: uncultured bacterium; assembly: GCA_964577095.1. GTDB lineage: Bacteria > Zhuqueibacterota > QNDG01 > QNDG01 > DTFT01 > JAFGAX01. The sequence goes on from CAZNXX010000008.1 coordinate 21,860, forward strand.
TTGAAGTTATTTACAGATTATATCACATCACAGCAGATCACTTTTGGGATACTTTAAAAAATAGTTTTTTATTTCGAAAAAAGCAAGCAAAAAACGACTTTTACTAAACCTCTTACATTTTTATACTTATATTTGAAGCTTCTTGCGGTCCGACCCGCGGAATCAAGCGATTATTTTTTTTCCATTTGTTGAAGGCCCGTTTTTCTGGACGGGCCGCTCTGAATGCCCTCGCTGACAGTCAATACTCAATCCACGCAGGTATTGTCATGAGACGCGCCTGATCTTCTTCATCGCCGGATGCAATCGGACATAGGAACGGAAGAGCCTGTCGTAAATCTTCCGGTTCTTCGGGTCCGGATCGATGCGCGGACCGGTTCCTGTCATGGCCTTCGCCGCCTGCCTGAAGGTGCGGTGCCATCCGGCGGCCACGGCCGCGGAAATCGCGGCGCCCAGGGCCGATGCCTCTCCGACGCGGGGAACGGCGATGCGCTTTCCCGTGACATCCGCGAGAATGCGGCGCCACAGGACACTGGCCGCCCCCCCTCCGATGACCCTGCATTCCCGCACGTCCGATCCTGCCGCCTTCTCAACCGCTTCGAGAGCGAACCTCTGTTCGAAGGCGATGCCCTCGAGCATGGAACGGTACAGATGCCCGCGTCCATGCGACGCGGATAGTCCGATGAAGGCCGCGGCCGCATCCATGTCCCAGTACGGATTCATGGCGCCGCACAGGTAGGGCAGGTACAGAACGCCCCCGCTTCCGGTCCCGGCCCGCTCCGCCTCCCGCTCGAGCGTCGCGTAGATTTCCGGATCCCTCCGGGGATCGAGACGGAGGATGTTCCGGATGAACCAGTCCGTGGAGAACGTGCCCGCCCTGAGACTGCATTCGCAGACATATCCGTCTTCACAACAGGCGGCCATGGTCCGGAAAGCGCGATGGACGCGGTACCGTCGGTTGTACACGCCGGCCACCACGGCCGTGCCGAGATTCATGTACGCGACCGAAGACGACAGGGCATTGACGCCCAGCCCCGCGGCCTGTCCATCGCCCCCGCCCGCCGCGACTGGGGTGCCCGGCCTGAGCCCGGTCTTTTTCGAGGCTTCGGCCGTGACCCGGCCGATAACCGTCCCGGGCCTGAACGCCGCGGGCAGACGGTCCGCGGACAGATCCAGAGCGGACAGGATGACCGGCGACCAGACCTTGCGCCTCGTGTCGAACAGGCCCAGCGGATCCGCGGCCGCCCAGCTGGTCGCGAAACCGCCCGTCAGTTTCCGGACAAGAAATGACTGCACGTCGCAGAACAGCGCGGTCCTGCGGAACCGTCCGGGTTCGTGGTTTTTCATCCAGGCCAGGCGGTAGACGACCGGCGCGTAATCGACCGGCTTTCCGGTGATGCGGTGCAGGGCGGCCGGCCCGACGGCCCGGCTGAAAGGCCCGACCGTCTCCCTGCAGCGCTCATCGAGCCACACGATGGCCGGCCGCACCGGCCTGCCGGATCCGTCCAGCGCGACGAACGTCTCCCGCTGGTTGGAAATGGCCAGCGCTTCAACACGGTCCGGACCGACTTCGCGGCACACCGCAGCGAGCGCTCCGGCCGCGGAAGCCCACCAGTCCTCCGGGTCCTGCTCGTACGCACCCGGTACCGGGGACGACATCGGGATGGGACGGCTGGCCCGGCCGACGATGCGGCCCTTCGCGTCGAACGCGATGACTTTAGCGGCCGTGGTGCTGGAATCCAGGCCTATCACCAGACCGCTTTTCCTCATGGACGCCTTTCCGCTCACGACCGGCCTGCCTCCTCCCCGTCCAGGCGGATCATGGCTTTCATGACCCCGTCCCTGTATCCGGCCGCGATTTCGAACGCGTCCGCGGTCCGTTCGAGCGAAAAGACGTGGGTCGCCATGGCGTCCATGTCGATTTTACGGCTTTCCAGAAGGTCGAGCGCCTTTTCGGTGCAACCGGCCTGACGGCGGATGTTCAGAAGGGTGATTTCCTTCCGCCTCAATTCGTGAATGGGGAACGTCATCGTGTCCTGCTCCGGAATGCCGATCAGACAGAGCGTGCCTCCGGGCTTGAGCAGCCGTATCGCCTGGACGACGGCTTCCGGATCGCCCGAACACTCGTAAACCGTGTCCAGTTGAAGCGGCTCGAGCCGCAGAATCGCCTCCACAGCGTCCGGATTGTCCGGATGACCCGTCCACTTCGGATTGAGTGCCGCCGCGAATTCGAGCCGGGATCGGATTTTATCCGTGACGTAAACATTACCGGTATCGCGGGTTCTGAGGACGTGCAGGACGGACATCCCGATGGACCCGGCGCCCAGCACGGCGACCGCGGCGCCTTCGGGAAGGCGGGTTCTTTCCACGGAATACACGGCAATGGCCAGGGGTTCGGACAGCACGGCCCGCTCGAAGGAGGTCCCCTCCCCGACCGGAATACAGCAGGACTCGGGAAGCACGGCGAATTCGCGGAGCGCGCCGTCAAGCTGTTTCGGGCACCCGACGAACAGCAGGTTCCTGCAGGTGTTCTCGCGGCCGGAGCGGCACTGGTCGCATCGCCCGCATGCCGCGGTCGGGTCCAGGGCCACGCGCTGACCGGCCTTCACGCGGGTGACGGCTTCTCCCGTCCGTTCCACGACGCCAGCGGCCTCGTGCCCGAGAATGAACGGGAACTCGATGACCTGATGCCCGATCCGGCCGGTTCTGTAGTAATGGACGTCTGAACCGCAGACGCCCACCCTCCGGATTCGGACGGCCACGTCGGTGTCATTCACGATTACAGGATCCGGGACGGTTCGGATTTCGAATTGACGGATGGCGGTCAGAAATGCGGCTTTCATGCTGTTTGCCCGTCCTTTGATCGTTTGAGTCTACCCACGGCTGAAGCCTACCCACGGTCAAAACCGCGGGCTACCCGCGCTGAACGCGACGCGCACTGCTCAGCCCCGAACCGGCGCACATCCCCATCCTCCCCGATCACGATCGCGGAAACGGACGGGTTCCGGACGCAGAGAGCCCGCACGGATTCCGGCGCCATGACCATGAACGCCGTGGACAGGCCGTCCGCGGTTGCAGCGTCGTCCGCGAAAGCCCAGGCCGCGACGCCTCCGCGGGCCGGACATCCGGTGTGCGGATCAATAATGTGCGGCCCCTTCTCCAGGCCGGACGCGGCCATGGCCCTCCCGTTCAGTTCGATCCGGCTGATGAGGCTGTCCGCCTCCCCGCTTGAGGCGGCGGGCGACGGGCTTCCGGCGGGACGATGCAAAGTGACCGGCCAGCCGGAACATCCTTCGGGACCGCCGTATGCGGACACGGAACTTTTCCCCCCGTGCGCGAGAGCGGCCGGCATTTCCCATTCCTTCAGAACCTCGATCATGCGGTCCACTGCGTATCCCTTGCCAATGCCGCCGAGGTCGAGAAACACCCGGCCCGTGACCCGGACCTCGAAGGTTTCCCGGTCCAGAATCAAGCGGGGACGGTCCGTTGAGTCTCTCCGTTTCCCCGTTTCTCCGTTTCCCCGATTCCCTCCCTGCGGCAGCACCGATCCGGCGCCGCCGCTTCCGGCCGTGACGTCGAACGCGCCTCCGGTCATGGCCAGAATCTCCAGGGCCCGGCTGATGCACTCGAACGTGTCCGGCAAGACGCGGACGGATCCGCCGGGCTCAAGCCGGTTGATGCGCGACACGTCGCTGTTCGGCAGGAACCGGCTGAATTCCGATTCGAGATTTTCCGCGATCCTGAACGCCTCATGCGCGGCCTGTTCAGCCGCCGCGCGATCCGGCCCCGTCGCCAGAATCACCTCAAAGGCCGTGTGCATGAGGTCCCGGCGGAAACGTTGGACTCCCTGAATGTCGAATGGATGGGTCACGGGTCCGGTGCCGCATTGCGGGGAAAATGAGGCGTCATCTCGGCACGCGGTCCGCGACATCCTTCCGCACCCATCCTTCGACCGGGACCCCCGGCCTGATTTCCAGGGGTCCGTCGAAAAGCGTCACGTAGAGGGCGCGCTCACCGGGCGGAGGGGTTTCGACCAGCCAGTGCCCGAGCCTGTCCCGCAATTCCGGGACCGAGAGAACGACTGCCGGCCGGGAAGCGGCCGCGTCCACGGTGTCGCGCCACGCGACCGCGTTCAGCCGGCGCAGGGACCACGGCAGGGGCCAGTATCCGTGTTCCGGCACGATCACGTCTACTCGGAGTTCCCGGCCTTCAGGAGACGCTTCGGCCGTGTACTGCACGGATTCAACGAGCGTTCCCAGGTCCGGACCGGGGTGGCTGTACACATACGGGTTCCTGGGATCGCAATCATAAGCCGTGACCGCCAGAAGGGACTGGCGGAGCAGAAAAACCGCTGAAGCCGCGAAAGCGAGAAGCGCGGCATTTCTCCCCGCGGGCCCGGAGAACCGGCGCAGCAGATGATCGAGCCCCATACCGGCCAGGATCATCCATCCGCCCCAGAACAGCAACAGGTTCCACGGCGTCTTGTACGGGATCAGGCTGACGGCAACGGTCAGAAAAACAGTGAACAGGACGAGGAAACGGGAAGCCGCTCTCTCGGGCGCTCCGAGCCGCTTTCCGCCTGGGCCGAAAACGGACACGATTCCGATCACGCCGAAAACGAGGACCGGCGCTTCGGACCAGACAGGACCGGTTTGCGCTTTCCACCATCCCAGAATGTGGAGATAATAATCCCAGGGCTGAAGGTGCACGGACGTCCCGGCGCGGCTGAGATAGGCGCCGTACGTCAGCAGGGAATCTCGAACGCCCGAGGAATGGCTGAAAAACGAAGAGAAGAAAAGGCCGGACACGAAGACGGCGCAGGCCATGCCGAGAGCGGCATGCGTCCACTTGAGTTTCGGACGATTCGCCGTCTTTCCCTGTCCGAAGAACAAGAAGACAAGACCCGCGGCCGCGGCCGCGGCCCAGGCGAGCACGCAGGTTTCCTTGGTCGCGTGCATCAGGCCGGCGCAGATCCCCGCAGCCGCGGCCCATGAAAAGGAAGGACGCAGGCTGTACCGGACCGCGCACGTGACCAGTCCCGTAACGAAGAAAAGCAGAATGGATTCCTGGATGTAATAGCGGCTGTAGAAGACGAGGGACGGAGAAACGGCCGCGAACAGCATTGCGCCGAAAACGGCTGTCCGGCCGATGACGGGAATCAGGAGGAGCATCCAGAGCAGGAGCGCGGTCCCGAAAAACGCGGGAACGGAGCGGAGTGTGCTCTCGGTCAGGTCCGCGAATTTTTTCTGCCCGGACAGAAGCGCGGGGCCGAGCGTGAAATAATTCAGTGTGGGCCCGTGGTATTCTATCGGGTCATAGGCGTATCCGCGGCCTTCGAGCAGTTCGCCGAACTTGACCGCGTGCACGGCCTCGTCCGTGTGCATGGGCCTGCCGGCCAGGCCCGCGAAACGCAGGCCCGCGGCAAGGCCGATCGCCAGCAGGACAGCGGCAATTGTTTTTTTCGGATCCGGCAATATCCGCCCGCGGACGGAAACCCGGACCGGCGAACCGGCCGGGGTCCCGTCCCGAAATCGGCACGCCTCACTTCAGGGGCTTGCCGTACACTTCCGCTTCGATGTAGTGGTTCAGCTCATTGTTGTTGTTGCCGCTGCTGTGGAGCCGCACGTACCGTGCCTTCACGCCCTTCGCGTCGATGAGCCGGCCCTCGGAGGTCTCAACATAGTTTTTATCCGTGCCCGCGCCGAGTTTCAGCGAGTTGTTGACGTCGTTGTTGAACAGCGTGCGGACGCCCTTCGTGAACGCCGCATCCTCCGCGGTCTGCACGACCACGTCGAAATACACGCGCGGCTGCTGGTGAAAGTGCCAGACGACCACGGCATAGACCGCGCTCGGCGCGCCGAGATCCACGGTGACATGCTGGTGCATGGGGCCCAGTTCGACATAACTGCCGTCCGCTGCCTCCTTGTCGCCGTCCGTGATCTGGCTGATCTCGCCGATGATGGGCGCGTCGTCCGTGCTCGCCACGGGCTTGTTCAGTGCCAGGTTCCGCGTGCCCGCGGGCGCGAGAAAGGCCGGCCTGGGCCCGCCGGCCGGCTTCTCCAGATTCGGCACGCGCAGGTTCTGCGGTGTGCCCACGAACATGGGCCTGGGCAGCTTGATATCCAGCGGCTTGAGGGCCTGGCCCGACGCGGGAACGGCGCATGCCGCGGCCGCGAGCAGGGCGGCCACGATCCGGCGGGAAAAGCGGATGACGTTCTTCATGACTTCGGACTCCTTTTCCGGAACCAATGCGGGAGCAGGCGGTCCACCCCGGCGAAACGCCCCGTGGACGTCACCGCGATGACGAGCAGGGCCGCGAGCTCGACGACGTTTTTGTTCACGATCAGGTAATTCCCCTCCATGGGAATGCTGTAGTATAGCCCGGGCAGGGGCGGGTTGCACACATAGTACAGGAGAATGAGGAGCGCGCCCGCGCAGGCCGCGAGGCGCGTGAACGCGCCGGCGATGAGCCCCAGGCCGACGGCGATGAGGCCCCAGATGTTCATGGCGTTGACGACCGCCAGCACGTCCGGCGTGTTCGCCATCCACTTGAATACCGGGGCCATCAGCCACTTGGACTGGAGCAGATAGCCGGCCGCGGACCAGTTCCCCTTGAGGAGCTTGGCCAACCCCTCGTAGAGAAAGTGCCATCCGACCGCGACGCGCATCACGGTCAGCGCAATCAGCGTCAGCCGGTCGCCCGAGGCGTTCTCGTGCCGGACCGGGTGCGGGATGCGGGGAAAGGGGGCCATGTCAGACCTCGAATTCTTTGGGATCGAACGTGAGCCGCCGCGCCGCCTCGACCGAGGCGTTCACCTTGAGCACGGTCACCGCGCATTCGTAGCCGGCTTCGCCGGGACAGTTCAGGACCGCGTTTCCGCGCACCGCGTCGAAGAAATTTTCGAGATGCGGCTTGTGGTAGGGGTCCGTGAATTCGACCGGCAGGCCGTATTTCTCGGGAGAGACGGTTTCGCGCACGTCGAGTACGGCCATGGCCGCATCCGCGGCCGGGTCCTCGACCAGCACGGGCGCAGTCACGATGCCCCGCCTCACCCATTCGTCCCAGGCCGGGGCGGACGGCTCGCGGTACACGGCGCCCCGGTTCGCGGACTCGGAGATCAGCAGCGTGCCCGCGTCGCCCATGAAATTCTCGAAATACCCCTGGCTGGAGTTCGTGGTCTGGGTCTGGTAGAACGCACGCGTCCTTCCCGCCGGGGTTTCGTATTCGTACACCGCCATGACCGTGTCATACCACTCGTGCGTGGACGCGGGGTAATAATCAATGCCGCCGTTGGCCGTGACCGCGACGGGCCGGCTGCCGAGAAACCAGTTGTAGATGTCGATCTGGTGCGATCCGAGATCCACGATGGGCCCGCCGCCCAGCCCCTTGTACCAGCGCCAGTTGCGGAACTGGGCCATGGACTGGAACCCGTACCGCTTGAGCCGCTCCGCGGGCATGGCGTACCGCGCCGGCCATCCGAGATCCGGCTGCGCGGAACGGTTCCACTGGCCGCCCACGGTGGCGATGCGGCCGATCATGCCGGCCTCTCCGAGAATGCGCTCGCGGCAGTGGATGTACCGGGGGTTGCTCCTGCGCTGGTGGCCGATCTGGAGCAGGCGCTTCGTCTCGCGGCTCGCCGTCACCATGCGCCGGGCGTCCTCGAGCGTGTTGGACATCTCCTTTTCGCAGTATACATGCAGACCGGCCTTCATGCAGTCGACCGCGTGACGGCTGTGCCAGAAGTCCGGCGAGGCGATGACCACCGCGTCCAGGTCCTTCTCCCGGGCCAGCATGTCCTCATGGTTCTCGTAGGCGTTCGGGCTGTGCCTGTACTTGCGGAGCAGGTTCACGGTTTTCTTCTGATTGTACTCCGTCCAGATGTCGCACACGGCCCTGAACCGCAGGCCCGGAATCTTGAGCATGGCGTTGAGCAGCACCTCTCCCTGGGCGCCGGTTCCGAGAAGCGCCACGTTGAGATCCGAGACGCCTCCGGTCCGGGGTTTTGCGGCCCCGGCCGCTTGAGCCTTCTGCTTTTTATCGAAACGGGCCTGTTGGACCACAGCCGCGCCGAAAAGCCCCAGCACGGGAAGCGTGGACAGGCCCTGCAGAAAGTCCCGTCTGCCGAGCTTTTTCCCCGCATCCGTTTTGGATTCTTCCCGTTTCGGTTCCTTTTTCTCTTCTGTCATGCCGCGCCCCCGCTGATCGGATTTCCGTTCGCTGTGCCGGAAACGGCCTTTCGGCCGCCAAAAAGTAGGGTTTTTC
>CAZNXX010000008.1:30219-42001 GCA_964577095.1 uncultured bacterium
CTCTACTTCGGGAGACGCGCCGGCCGGAGCACGTCCGAATTCTTCGCCTCGGGCCGGTCCGTGCCCTGGTGGCTGGCCGGCCTCTCCATGGTGGCCACGACCTTCTCGAGCGACACGCCGAACCTGGTCACCGACATCGTGCGCCGCAGCGGCGTGGCCGGCAACTGGGTCTGGTGGGCCTTCACGCTCACAGGCGTGGCCACGGTGTTCTTCTATGCCCGGCTGTGGCGACGGTCCGGCGTTCTGACCGACCTGGAATTCTACGAGATCCGCTATTCCGGGCGGGCCGCGGCCGCGGTGCGTGGCTTCCGGGCCGTTTATCTCGGCCTGTTCTTCAACTGCATGATTCTCGCGACCGTGAACCTCGCCGCCTGCAAGATCGCGGGCATCCTCTTCGGCCTGTCCCGCTGGCAGACGCTCATCGCCGTGGGGCTCCTGAACGTCGCGTTCGCCGCGCACTCCGGGCTCTGGGGCGTGCTGGTCATCGACATGATCCAGTTCCTCGTCATGATGACGGCCGTGATCGCGGCCGCCGTGTTCGCCGTGCGGCTGCCCCAGGTCGGCGGCCTGGAGGGGCTCGTGGAGAAAGTGTCCGGCCTCCAGGGCCCGGGCGGCATCCAATTTCTGAACCTGCTCCCCGATTTCAGCAACCACATGGACATGGCCGTGGCCGTGTTCATCGTGCCGATCGCCGTTCAGTGGTGGGCGGTCTGGTATCCCGGCGCCGAACCGGGCGGAGGCAGTTACATCGCACAGCGCATGCTCGCTTCGAAATCGGAAAAGGATTCCCTCGGCGCGGTTCTGTTCTTCAACGTGGCGCATTACGTACTCCGGCCCTGGCCGTGGATACTGGTGGCCCTCGCCTCCCTGATCGTGTACCCGCAGTTGTCCGACATTCAGGCCGCATTTCCCGGACTGGACCCCCGCCTGCTGGGGCACGACATCGCCTATCCCGCCATGCTGGTCTTTCTGCCCGCCGGTTTCGTCGGCCTGATGGTGGGCGGTCTCATCGCGGCCACATCGTCCACCGTGCTCACCCACCTGAACTGGGGCGCTTCGTATCTCGTGCACGATTTCTACCGCAGGTTCATCCGCAGGGACGCGGCCGAGAAGCATTACGTCACTGCCGGCCGCGTCGCAACCGCCCTGCTTTTCCTGGCCGCCTCCGGCCTGGTCTTTCTGCTGGATACGGCCAAGGACGCGTTCGACCTCATCCTGCAGATCGGCGCCGGAACCGGACTGCTCTACCTGGTACGATGGTTCTGGTGGCGGGTGAACGCGTGGGCCGAAATCGCGGCCATGACCGCGTCCTTCACGGTTTCCGTCATCCTCCTGATCCTCTCCAGGAACGGCGTCGTTCTTCCCGCGCATGCCGCGCTCCTGATCACTGTGGCATTCACCACGGTGTGCTGGGTGCTGACCGCTTATCTCGGACCGCAAACGGACCGACGGACGCTGGTCTCGTTCTACACGAAGGTGCGGCCCGCCGGGCCGGGATGGAACCGGATACGCTCTGAAGCGGATGTCGGGGAAACGGAGAAACGGGGAAACGGAGATTCGATGCCGACCGCGCTGTTGGGATGGCTGGCCGGATGCTCGACCATCTGGTCCGCCCTGTTTACGGTCGGAAATTTTCTGTATGGGAGATGGGCGTGGGGGTTCGGCCTGCTCGCCTGGTTCTCAGTAAGCGCACTGGTGCTGGTGAGGTGCCTGAACAGGGTGTGGAGGGGAGGAAAGGTTCATAGTTCATAGTTCATGGTTCATGGTTCCGGGTTCCGGGTTCCGGGTTCCGGGTTCCGGGTTTGGGGGGTGTCATTCCCATAAAATGGACCAAGCAATTATACATATTAATTATTGAAGGCCCGAGTTCCTTTATCGGGAATCCAGGGAGGGGTGGCATAACGAGTCAGGACATTTTTTTTATACGGAGTAGTAGGTCCGAAATGCCGAGCGTTTTTCAGCGAGGCTTTCGGACATTTTTTGATCCGGAGTTGTAGGTCCGAAATAGCCCGCTTTTTTGCGGGCCTTTCGGACATCTTGTTTTTCGGAGTTCCGGATGAAGAGTTTTAAAAAGAAAGACGGGAACCATCTTATCGATAGTTCCCGTCTTTCTTTCAACTCGGAACCTACAGCCCGCCCTGCCATGGATTCCCGCTGAAGGATTGCGGGAATGACACCACCCCATCGACCGTGCCCGGAGTACAGAACCCGTAACCGCTCTTACCGCACCAGCGTCATCTTTTTCTGGTCCGTGAATCCCTCCGTATCGATCCTGAAGAAATAAACACCGCTCGGCAGCGGGTTTCCGTTCCGGTCCAGCCCTTCCCAGAGCACCCGGTATCGGCCGGCCGGATAATCGCCGTCCGCCAGCAAGCCGGTTTCACGGCCCATCGCGTCGAATACCCTCAGGAGGACACGGCTCTTTTTCGGAAGCGCGAAACGGATCTCGGTCTCCGGGTTGAACGGATTGGGATACGCGTTCGAGAGCGCATATGACGACGGCGCTTCCGTATCCGTCCGCTCCACGCCGGCCGGACCGGCTGTAACGGGCTCGCTCCATCCCCCATGGTTGCCGTGAACGTCCGCGGCCTGAACCTGATAGATATAAGTGCGGTCCGGTTCGACATTCCCGTCCGAGTAACTGTTCAGCGGCGTAGACCCCAGCACGGCGCCGTCACGGCGGATGACGAACACTGAAAAATCCGGCTCAGTGGACGGCTCCCATGTCAGGTCCACACGGCCGCCTTCCCGGCTCGCCCGGAGCGCCGCTGGAGGCGCGGGCGCGAGATTGTCGACACTGCATCCGCTGTCCACGACGGAATCGTAGAACCGGTTAGGATCCTCCTGGTGCGCGGAGACCATGAAATAATGTTTGCCGTCATGGCCTGAGGCGGAATCGTACCGGGTGGGCACAACATACTCGTATGCGTTGAACCGGTGTCCCCGGCAATCGGCCACCCATTCCCAAATCCGTTCCGTCCCGTTCAAAAGGGCCGTGCGGAACGTTCCCTCCCGTCTGCCGGATCTCCACAAAGCGGCTGTTTCCTCGTCCACCGCGCGCCAGACGCTGTAACAGGACAAATTCCTGCCGATATCATAGATGGACGCGCCCCACCGGAGCGTGACAGCGCCTCCCTGATCGAACGGGACATCCCGGACCGACCGCAGTTCCGGCTCACGGTTCATCCGGTACACGAAGGCGGCGCCGGATTCAAGACCCTGCGAATCACTGTACCGCGCGCCCGTGGTGATCCAATCGCCGTGAACGGAAACGTTCAGGCCGAATTGTTCGTCCGCCGTGAGTCCGGAATCCGTGATTCTGGCCGTCTGCAGGTAGCGCGAACCCTCTTTTTCAAAGACATACAGGGATCCCGCGTCCTGTATGCCCCCCTCGTCATCCAGGTAGGCTCCGACGATCAGGTGGGTTTCGGAGAGAAAAACACCGGCTCCGAAATGACCCCCGGCCCGGCGGTCGCCGGCTGTGTATTTGGCCTTCTGTGTCCACACGTTTCTGGAACGTTCAAACACGTACACGGCTCCGGCATCCGTCCCATTCTCATCATCGTAGGGCGCTCCAACGACCAGGGTGTTCCCGAAGATGCAGGGGACGCCGAATTCCCGGCCGCTCGTGGTGTCATCAGCCGTGAGTTTCGCCTGCAAAGTCCATGTTTCACCGCTGCGATGATAGACGTAAACCGCTCCGGCGTTCTCCGTGCCCTCGTCACGCAGTCTCACGCCGACTGCGGCGTCCGCTCCGTGCAGGGACAGGTCCGTGCCGAACCAGTCCTCGGGCGCTCCGTCCGCGGCGATCAACTTGGTCTGCTGCACCCAGACCCCCGGGGCGGTCCGCTTGAAGATGTAGGCGGACCCCGACCGGTTGCCTTTGTCGTCGTCAAAAAACGCGCCGACCAGGGCATATCCGTCGCTGGTCTCCACTTCGATGCCGAAACGGTCGTCCGCCGCGGCGTCTCCTGCCGTCAGTTTCGCCGACTGAACCCATGCGCCGTCCTGCCGCTCGAAAATATAGGCCGAACCCGATTCCGCGCCCGCATCATCGTCCCAGCAGGAGCCGACCAGGATGGTGGAATCGCTGATGTCGACCGAATAGCCGAACATATCGTTCGCGGCGCCGTCCGACGCCACCAGCTTGGCCTCCTGAATCCACGTGTCCCCATCCCGCCTGAACACATATGCGGCGCCCGCGTCAACCCCTTTTTCATTGTCCTCGTAATTCGCCCCGACGACGCAAAAATCGCCGAATACCGCGACATCCCTGCCGGCCTGATCGTTCTCTGCCCCGTCGGACGGAAGGAGCAAAGTTTGCCCCGGCTGGGCATAGCCCGCGACTGCGCAGATCACAAACAGCCACAGCGTCAGGACGACGATCGGACGTTCCGTCCTTTTTCCGAATCCGGACATAACGCCTCCCTCTGTTTGGTGTAACTCGGTTTTTTTGACAATGAGCCCGAACGGCCGGATCAAACCCGGACGGGACCGCTCTCGCAACAGGTTTCAGCTTTTCCGAATGAAAAAGAACGATGGGCGATGCAGTCTCAAAACCTCCGGGTTTGCAATAAGTTCGCTTACTGCATGGGTTTTTGAACGGGGGCATCGTTGAAAAAAAGTCGCTCTTCGGGAGCGGATGATCCGGATGTTCTGATGCAGTGGGTGAAAACATGCCTGTTGTGGGTCGTTCCCACCGGTACGGTGTTTTCAGCGGAATGGGATTGAATGAAAAAAAGGATGGATAAGAGGAAGATCCTTCTCACGATTCGCCCTCCCCGGCCTATCATCACTCGTAATATAATACGGCTTGGAAGATATGCAAGGGGAATATTCGTCATCATTCCAAATCGATTCATATTCGGAATGCCGGTTCATGGCAGATCCGGATGAGTCCGCGTTTTTCATCCTCTCGGGAGTCTTTCGAATTGTCCGAAAGGCCCGCATGCGGATACGGCCATTGCGAACCTGCAATAAACCGCAAACCGGATGTCCGATAGCCCGAATGAAAATCGCCGGCCTTCAATAGTGAATAAATATCATAACTTGGTCCCGCCGCGCGGGGGCATATCGGACCTGCAACTCGGAACCGGTTTTTTTGGAACCCACGGCTGAAGCCGTGGGCTACTCAAGCCGTGGGCTACTCAAGCCGTGGGCTACTCAAGCCGTGGGCTACCGGCTCGGAATCCGAAACTTCTTTGAACCTTGAACTTTGAACTTCTTGTAACCATTTTCCCCTTGCCTTTTTCGAAAAATGTCGCAATATTAGGTTGATAAAAAACAAGCTTTTACTAAACTCTCCACCTGTTGATAAAACGGTTTACGCACACGGTGTTACGGCTCAAACAGCACGTATTCCGGTATATCAGGAATCCGGTGTCAAACGGCTGACACGCAATCCCAAGGAGCCTTTCCGTGATCAAACGCATTCTCGTTCCTCTGGATCCTTCCCCGTTCTGCAAAGCCGCGATTGAAGCGGCATGCCGCATCGCCAGCCCCTGGAACGCGGAAGTGCACGGCCTGGTCGTTCTCGACGTCAAGGCCATCGGGGACGGCATCGGCCCGGTCCCGCTCGGCGGGGGTCATTACGCGCAGAATCTTGAAAAACACAGGATCGAAGAGGCGGAATTCCGCATCTCGGAACTGCTGGCGTCCTTCCGCGAAGCCTGCGGCAGGCACGGCGTCTCCAGTCGCGAGGCGGAACTCCAGGGCGCGCCCAGCCGGTCCATCGTGGACCGTTCCGTGCTGTACGACCTGGTGGTGACCGGTCTGCGAACCTATTTCCGTTTCGGAACCGACGACAAACCGGGCGACGGGCTCGACCAGCTGCTGTCGCATTCCTCGACGCCTATCCTGGGCCTCACCGAATCGATGCCCGAATGGGAATACCCCGAGGGCATGATCCGCGTCCTCGCGGCCTGGGACGCCAGTCCGGCGGCCGCGTCCAGTTACCGCGAGTGCCTGCAGGCCTTCGTCCCGGAAAAAATCCATCTCCGGCTGGTGCGTTCCGGCGGCGAAAAAGCGGAGGGTGAGGCCTCTCTCAGTCTCGGCCGGGGCTACGCGGAATCGTACAAGGTCGGCCGGGTGGAAACCGAATGGACCTCGCAGGGCATCGTCGACGCGGTCCGCGAACGCCACGGCCAATGGGCCCAGCTCATCGTGGCCGGCGCGCACGCGAAAAAGGGGCCGCTCGCGTTCATGGTCGGCAGCCTCACAAAAACCCTCATCGAAGACAAAAAAAATCCGCTGTTCATCGGACTGTGACCGGGTTCCCGGCTCCGGACGGAACCTGAAACGGAAACAGCCGTACGGGAACGGATCCCCGCGGCCCCAAACCGAACAGGCAGGTGCGAATGAAGAACATCCATCTCCCCGAGGACCGCTACTTCGGGCCCGATCCCGGTCAGAAAAAAATCGCCGCGAAACTCTATGAACGGGTCAAGGACAGGCCCCTGGTCTGCCCGCACGGGCACGTGGACCCCCGGCTGTTCTCCGACCCCGATTACGACTGGGGCACGCCGGTCGACCTGCTGATCATTCCGGACCACTACGTGTTCCGCATGCTGTATTCGCAGGGCGTGCCCGTCGAGTCGCTCGGCGTTCCCCGCCGCGACGGGGGACCGGTCGAGAAGGACCACAGGAAGATCTGGCGCGCGTTCGCGGAGCGCTTTCACCTGTTCCGCGGCACGCCCAGCGGATGCTGGCTGTCGCACGAGCTCGTGACCGTCTTCGGCGTGACCGAAAAGCCGTCCGCGGAATCGGCGGACCGCATCTACGACCGCATCGCGGAGTGCCTCGCGTCCCCCGAATTCCGGCCGCGCCGCCTGTTCGAGAGATTCCGCATCGAGACGCTGGCCACCACCGACGCGGCCACGGACACGCTCGGCCTTCACAAGGCGATCCGCGAATCGGGATGGAAGGGAAACGTGATCCCGACGTTCCGGCCGGATGCGGTGGTCAACCTCGACACCGCGGACTGGGCGCAGAGCGTCCGCCTGCTCGGCGAGCGCTCCGGCGTCGCGATCCGCGGGTACCGGGACTTCATCGCGGCCCTGGAGAACCGCCGCGCCTTCTTCAAGTCCATGGGCGCCTCGGCCACGGACCATGCGGCCGTGACCGCGCACACGGAAATCCTCTCCGAATCCGAGGCGGAGGCGATATTCGGCCGGGCGCTGGCGGGCAGAGCCACGGCCGAGGACGCGTTCCGGTTCACCGGCCACATGCTGATCGAAAACGCCCGCATGAGCGTCGAGGACGGCCTGGTGATGCAGCTGCACACCGGGTCGTTCCGCAACCACAATGCCGACCTGTACGCGAAATTCGGGCCGGACAAGGGCGCGGACATCCCGGTGCAGGGCGAGTTCACCCGGTCGCTCCGGCCCCTGCTGTCGCGTTTCGGAAACGACAGCCGCCTGACGCTGGTGCTCTTCACGCTCGACGAGACCGTGTACAGCCGCGAGCTCGCGCCGCTCGCGGGGCATTATCCCGCGCTGAGGCTCGGCCCGGCCTGGTGGTTCCACGACAGCCTGAACGGCATGATGCGCTACCGCGAGCAGATCATGGAGACGGCCGGCCTGTACAACACGACCGGCTTCATCGACGACACACGGGCCTTCCCGTCCATCCCGGCCCGGCACGACCTGTCGCGCCGCGTGGACGCGAACTGGATCGCCGGCCTCGTCGTGAGGGGCATCGTGGACGAGGAGGACGCGGAGGACATGATCGAGGAAACCGCCTACCGCCTGGTGAAACGGGCGTTCAAGATGTGAACCGTCTGGCGCGCCGGACGGCACGCCTCCCCAACCCAGCCGCGGACGATCCGCGTCACGGAGGACCGACATGAATCCATTCGAATCGATACGCAGCCTGAGCATCGCGCCCCGTTCCGTCGCGGAATCGGAAGGCGTCTCTTTCGCGTTCACCTCGGTCGGGGGAAGGCCCTCCCTGGCCGCGCTCGCCCCGAAGGGAGCGGACCGGATCCTGGCCGAATTCCAGGGAACGTCCACGGATGTCGAGGGCCGCAGGCTCTTCCTCGGCCCGGCCGAAGCCGCGAACGCGGCGGCCCTCCGCAAGCGCCTGCCCTTCCTCGCGCCCGTGCCGCTGGGCCTGAAGACCTCGGCCGGATTCGGCGACCGGCTGGGCCTGGCCACGCCCGGCCACATCCGCGCCCTGCGCGCCGTGGGCGGCCGCATCGCGCCGGTGTTCGCCCAGCAGTCGATGCGCGAAATGGCGCGCGCCGACCGTTCCGCGGACCGCGTCATGGACGACGCGCTCTGGGGCGTCTTCTCCGAGGGCTGGCGCGACGGGTTCGGGTGCGACGCGGACCACCTGAAGACCACGGAGGACATCGACGTCTGCGCGTCCGCGGGCTTCAACGGGTACACGCTCGACCCCGGCGCGCACGTGGACAACGCGGCCGAAACCGCGGACCTGAAGGCCCTGCAAAAGGCCGCGGACGCCCTTCCCTGGAATACGCTTGAGGACAAGTGGCCGGACTTTCTGCGGCGCTACGCGGGCCGCGAGTTCCGGTTCGACAAGGGGAAAATCAGGCTGACCGAGGAGGAGATTCTGCGCGCGGCCGTGAAATACGGGCGCGCCGTGGCCCACGTGTCGGACCTGGTCCGGCACCTGAAATCCGTCATGGCCGGCCGTCCCTTCGACCTCGAGATCTCGGTGGACGAAACCGACAGTCCCACGACTCCCGCGGAGCACGCGATCATCGCCTCCGAGCTGAAGCGGCTCGGCGTGTCCTGGGCCGGGCTGGCGCCGCGTTTTCTGGGCCGTTTCGAGAAGGGCGTGGATTACATCGGCGACCTGGCCGCGTTCCGGGCTGATTTCGCCATGCACGCGTCCATCGGCCGCGAGCTGGGACCCTACAAGCTGAGCCTGCACTCCGGGTCGGACAAGTTCGCGGTCTACCCGATCGCGGCCGAGGAGACCGCCGGTCTCGTGCACCTGAAAACCGCGGGCACGAGCTGGCTCGAGGCGCTCCGCACGGTCGCGTCCGCCGATCCCGCGCTCTTCCGGCAGATCTACAGCCTGGCACGCGACCGGTACGAAACGGACAAGGCCAGCTACCACGTGTCCGCCGCGCTCGAAAAGGCCCCGCCCGCGGACGGCATGGCCGATGCCGAGCTTGCCGGACTGCTCGACCAGTTCGACGCGCGGCAGGTTCTGCACGTCACCTTCGGGTCCGTGCTCACGGAGAAAGGGACGGACGGAAAGCTGAAGTTCCGCGACGTGCTGACCTCGGTGCTGCGCGATCATGCGGACGAATACGCGTCGAATCTCGAGGCGCATTTCGGAAGGCACCTGCGGCCCTTCGTCGCGGCGCGGTGAACCCGATCGCTGAGAAGATTAGATGGAACACGGATATTACGGATGAAACGGATCAGCACGGATAGAACAGTGAACTAGGGTAAATCGTTGATCCGGATTTAATGATAAAAGTGCCCTTGATCGCCCTGGGCTTCATAGCCCAGGGCGCTTATCTATGGGGCCTCTGCCCCATCTGCATGCAAACAATCCAGTTTCTTCACTTTAATAATATTATTGTCATTTAACAACCAATTCCTCGCGCTGCTGTATATCCAGTACTCAGGTTTTTCTACAAATCCTTTACGTACCGGATTATAATTTTGATGATCCGCGTGATTCGGCAGGCTATGAAGCCTGCCTGTTCTTGCGCCCCGGACTGGGAAGTCCGGGGCGATAAAAGGAAGTCATTGTTATAGCTGACTCCAACCGAGCCGTTCACTGATCCCTTCCACGTCACGCTTTCGGGCAGAGAGCCTTTGATCGCCCTGGGCTTCACAGCCCAGGGCGCTAATCTATGGGGCCTCTGCCCCATCTGAAAGGCATTAAAAAAATCTCCCGCGGGTTTGTAAAAACCCACGGGAGATTTTTTCCTCCGCGCGGAGGCGTCTGCCTCCGCGCCTCAACCGCAGGGGCGGGAGCCCCTGCGCAGAGAAAAAACGAAGCCCCGGGCTTCTGCCCGGGGCTTCGTTTTTTCAAAAAGAATGGAACACAGATTTAACGGATGAAACTGGATTAAAATGGATGAATAGGGTAATTCGTTGATTTACAGTTAATAAAAAAATTCAGCACCTGAACATCCGCCCGGGACTTCCGTTTACAGTTGGGCGAGAATGTAAATCAATGAAATACCCTATTCCAATGCTCTATCCGTGCTGATCCGCCTCATCCGCTCAATCCGTGTCCTATTATAAAATCAGTGCCACCAGAACAGCCGGTCCATGCCCGGATCCCCGGCCTCCTCCTTCGCTTCCCCGGCATCCTCCCCGTTCAGTTTCTGGATGACCTTTTTCTCCGCCTTCTCCTTCAGCAGTTTGTACACCTGCTCGCGGATCAGCTCAGGGGAATCCATGCCCTTCAGCACGTACTGATTGGCGCCGGAATGGATGATCTCCTGCACCTTTTCCTGGTCCTTGACTGCCGACAGCACCAGCACGGGCGTATCCTGGCAGAAGCCGACCGAGCGGATCCGCTTCAGCAGTTCGATGCCCGGAATCTTGGGCATCATCATGTCGAGAACGATGATGTCGGGTCTGCGTTCGCAGATCACGTCCCAGCCGGCCGTGGCGTTCTCAGCCTCGAAAACCTCGAATCCGGCCTTTTCGAAAACGGATTTATAAAAAAACCGGACCGTCTGTGAATCCTCAATCAAGGCAATTTTGATTTTGCGTACAGCCATACCTGTTCCCCTGGAATGGAATCCTCAAATATTCAATCTACAAATTCTACGCCAAACCCACTGCAAAAACGCACAATAGTCTGTTTATATTAATCTTATGCGTAGAATTGCCAACGAGCGGACTCATTTCAAGATACAACTCAATGTATACAAATGACTGATTTCCTGTACTTGCCGCCACTGAAAGGATTTCAGCATATAACCAATAGAATCGACTGATATTACATCCTTTTACTTGACTCCAGGCGGATTTCTGGATATAATGATATGGATTTTACAATTACTGATCGCCACGGAGAAAGTCCTATCCTCCGGGTCCCGTATGACTTTAATCCGCTGAACGGAGGCTGAACGCATGAAACGCATCCGACGCTTCGCATACACGGCCGCACTGGCCGCCCTGATCACTTGCTTCGGGCCGGCATCGGCCTCCGCGGCCACGGTGCAGGTCTGGATCACGGACTCCGCAACCGGTCAGAAGGTGGACGGAGCGCACTTCGTGGCCCTGGCAGGCACGGACACGCTCGTCCGCGCGATCAGCGCAGCCGCTTCGCCCCTGTCCTTTCAGGTCAACACATCGGCAGTGGACGCCGGGCGGTCCGGGCTTATGCCGGAGTCCGCTTCCGTCACGGCCTATCCGAATCCCTGCGGAGATAAAGTGTCCCTGGACTGGGTGTCGGCCGGAACCGGAGAACGGATCGAGATATTCGATGTGCTGGGCCGGCGGCTGTACGCCGGACCGTCCGCGTCTGCCGCGGGCAGGAACGTGTCCGCGGATTTCGGACTGACCGGACTGCCGGACGGGCTCTACCTCGTGCGGCTGGCCGGAAAGAGCGGCAGGCCCATGACCGGAAAGTTCCTGAAAACGGGCGGTTCCGTATCCCTTCCGAACGCGGCCATCCGCAGGCTCGGTACCCGGATCGGTCTGCCCAAACCGTCCGCTCCGGTCCGGTCGGACGGAAGGGCCGTCCGACTCATGGCCTACACGACGAAAACGGCGAAAGACACGCAAGGCCGTCATGTCTGCGGTTACGCGTCCGTGGAAACGACGGTCTCGGGAGACAC
>CAZNXX010000009.1:0-12265 GCA_964577095.1 uncultured bacterium
TTCTGCCCATCCCCTGACCCCAAGCATGCAGGTCTTCGCTGACCCGTTTCAGCGTCAAGAGTGAACCCGATGTGCGCCTCGATGAATGAATCGAAGTCGCCTGCAGTGCCGTCGTTCCACATCTCGTCCAGAACCCGCTTGTCCATTTTCCCTCCCTCGGGTAAAATGGGGATCCGTGCGTGATGCAGCTAATTGAATACGTCCCTGAAGACGCCGATGGCCTCGTCTGTCTGGGACACGGAAATATCCAGATGAAAGACTACCCGCACCCTGTCCGGGCCCGTGGCGATCACGCGGACGCCTTTCTCCGCGAGCAGGCGCACCGCGTCAGCGGCCGTCATCTTCAGCGTGCGAATGAAAACCATGTTGGTCTGAACGGTTTCCAGATCGATTGAAAGCGCCGGAAGGCCCGAGAGCGCCCGGCTGAAACGGCCGGCTGCCGCATGGTCGTCCTTCAGCCGTTCCATGTGATGATCCAGGCTGTACAGGGCCGCGGCCGCGAGAACACCCGCCTGCCGCATGCCGCCGCCCATGCGCTTGCGGTTCCGCCTGGCTTTCGCGATAAAATCCCGGCTTCCGGCCAGCAGGGAACCGGCCGGAGCGCCCAATCCCTTGGAAAAACAGACAGAAACAGAGTCGAAACGCGAAGCCGTCTCTGAAACAGGCACGGCCGAAGCCGCGGAAGCATTCCACAGACGCGCCCCGTCCAGATGCATGGACAGGCCGTACCGATTCGCGACCGATCGGATTTCAGCGATCCAGTTTTCCGGCCACACCGTGCCGCCGGCGCGGTTATGCGTATTCTCGATGCAGATGAGTCGGGTGACGGGATGATGCGGGTTATCGGGCCGGACCGACTGTTCCACGTCCGCGGCCGTAAAAAAACCGGACTTTCCGTCCAGTGGATAGAGCTGAACGCCGGAAAAAATCGCCGCCGTTCCGCATTCGTAGGTAAAAATATGGCTGTCCCGGTTCAGAATGACTTCATCCCCGGGCTGGGTGTGGGTTTTTACAGCCACCTGATTGCTCATGACGCCTGAAGGCATGAAACAGCCGGCTTCCAGGCCGAGCATGGCGGCCACCCTCTCCTCGAGGCGGTTGACAGTCGGATCCTCGCCGAATACGTCATCCCCCACTTCGGCCCGGCTCATCGCGTCCCGCATGCCGGGCGTCGGCCGGGTGACCGTATCGCTTCTCAGATCGATCATCGCCTCTCTCCCATATAATGTAAAAATATGGATTTCAGCGGTAAAAAACAAGCGGAAACATTCGAAAATCGGTTCCGGGTTCCGGGTTTCGGGTTCCGGGTTAAAAGACAAAAAATCAGAGTATCCATGTTTCAACTCGGAACTCGAAACTCGGAACCTTTTATTTGTTTCAACCCCTATGATTCCTTGACATTAGACCCTGCGTTCACTACATTGGCATAATTGCACGGCCCTGCGCCGACCGGTTCAGGACCGCAAGAATCCGAGTTTCGAAGGAGAATTCATGGACATTCGTTTTCACAACGCGGTCAGGGAAGTCACGGGCACCATGCATCTGCTCACGGTCGCGGGCAAACGGATCCTTCTGGATTGCGGCCTCTCCCAGGGCAAACGCGCAGAATCGGACCGGAAAAACCGGAATTTCCCCTTCGATCCCGCGTCCATCGACGCCCTGATCCTCTCCCACGCCCACATCGACCACAGCGGCAACATTCCCCAGCTCGTGAGGCAGGGTTTCATGGGGCCGATCTACAGCACGCTTGCGACGTTCGACCTGGCCAACATCATGCTCCGCGACTCGGCGCACATACAGAAGAAGGACACGGAATTTCTCAACAAGCGCGCCCGCAAGGGCGGGTCCCCGCCCATCCCGCCGCTCTATTCCATGCAGGACGCGGAGAAGGCCCTCCGCCAGTTCATCGGCATGGGATACGAGCGGACCTTCCTGGTGACGCCCGAGGTCCGCGCGACTTTCTTCGACGCAGGCCACATTCTCGGGTCCGCGATCGTGCAGATCGACGCCAGCGAAAACGGGCGGCCGACCCGCATCGTGTTCACGGGCGACCTGGGCCGCGCGAACCTGCCCCTGCTCCGCGACCCCGCTCGTCTCACCGAGGCGGACGTGTTCATCACCGAATCCACGTACGGCAACAAGGTCCACGACGAAATCCGGGACATGAAGGAGGAACTGCGG
Organism: uncultured bacterium; assembly: GCA_964577095.1. Taxonomy (GTDB): domain Bacteria; phylum Zhuqueibacterota; class QNDG01; order QNDG01; family DTFT01; genus JAFGAX01. Next base: position 2,182 of record CAZNXX010000009.1, read on the forward strand.
GACGTGGTGCAGCGGACCGTGGACCGCGGCGGAAAAATCATCATCCCCTCGTTCTCGGTCGGCCGCACGCAGGAAATCGTCTATTTTCTGCACATGCTGATCAATGAGGGCGCGCTACCAGCACTGCCGATTTTCGTGGACAGCCCGCTGTCGCTCGGCGCCACCGAGGTGTTCCGCATGCACGCGGAGCTGTTCGACGAGGAAACCCAGGACGCCTTTCTCGACCGCCGGGAGGACCCCTTCGGGTTCCACCGCCTCCGATACGTCCAGTCCGCAGAGGAGTCGAAAACCCTGAACGGCCTCCGCGAATCGTGCGTCATCATCTCCGCTTCGGGCATGTGCGAAGCCGGCCGCATCCTCCACCATCTCGCCAACAATGTGTCCGACCCCAAAAACGCCGTGCTCGTCGTCAGTTTCATGGCCGCCAACACGCTCGGCCGGCGCATCGTGGAGCGCCAGCCCGTGCTGAAAATACTCGGTGAGACCTATCCGCTGCGCGCCGAAGTGGCCACCCTGAACGGATTCAGCGCGCACGCGGACCGGAACGCGCTTCTGGAGTACGCAGGCGGACTGAACCGGACACGGCTCAGGCAGGTGTTCGTCGTGCACGGCGAGACGCCGCAGTCCGAGGCCCTGGTTTCGGGACTGCAGGACCAGGGGATCCAGAACGTGCTGATTCCGGAGGAAGGGAAGGCGTATACGCTCTGATCCCGGCGGACGGGCTGATAAACAAAACCTCCCGCGGGTTGACACAAACCCGCGGGAGGTTTTCTTTTCCGTGGCGAAAATTCTCTCTCGATCAGCGTCCCTCGGCCATGCGCCGGTACACTTCAGCGTGCGCGGTATCCGCGGCCGCCAGCCGGTCCAGGGCTTCCGGGTCGTTCCGGAACAGTTCCGCGATGCTGATGTGGTGCGCGTTCAGAAAATCCTTGGTTTCCTTGTGCTCCGGATCGCGCTTGCGCACGGATTCCAGCAGGGTCAGCCCATCGAGCCCGAGCCGGACGGCCGAGGTGTCGGCCTGCGAGGACGCGTCGAATGCGGCGAAAAAGCAGTACTTGCTCTTCCGGAACGGCTGTGCGTCCAGGCTCGTCAGGGACTGGAGCAGTTTGCCCCGCTCGTCCCATCCCCAGATGAACGCCGAGTTGAACCGGGCCTGGTCGTAGATGGCCTTGGCTTTCTCATACCACGGACTTCCGCCCAGGGGTGCGTATTTGTCGTATTCGCCCGCGATGACGAGATACACGTAGAAATTGAGGAACCCGGTGAACGGCTCGTACAGGTTCACGTCGTGAACGATCCTGTCTCCCGCCATGTACGGAAACTTCCAGTACTTGTCGTAGAACTGAAGGTCGGACATGTTCGAGATGAGGCAGATGCCCGCGTAGCGGTCTTCGAAACTGACACTCACATCCTGCAGATAGATCTGAAGGTTCAGCGGAAGTTCCCAACCGGTGTCTCCGGTCCAGTCCGCATCGGACAAATAGGTCGTAAGGGCTGATTCGAAATCGGTCAGGCGCTTCTGCTTCTCGAGGGGCAGGCGCTCGAGAATCAGCTTGACCTGCGGGGCGAGTTTCTGCGCCTCCAGCCGCGGCGCCGCCGCAAGCAGGACGGACAGAATGAAGAATGGGATGAAACCGCGTCGCATCATTTCCTCCTCATGGGCGATTTGCATGAAAATATAGAATTTTTGCGCACATTGTCAAGACATTCCTCAGTTTCGGTCTTGACAATCGGGTGAAAAATGATATATTTCCTTGAACTGCGGAAGCGCCGCCTCACCGGCGGCCGTCCGCGACTGTCACGCCTTACGAGACACCCGCAGAACCGCATCCAGAACCGCTTCGGAGAACCGCTCTCCCGGGTTTGAAAAGGAGAGTCCGATGCGGATCAAAACGCCCGCTGTAATCCCCCCTCCCCCTTCTTTTCAAGGAACCGGACGAAATCGATCGCATCCCGATTTCCGTACGCGCCTGAAACGCCGCATCCCGTTCATCATCATCGCCGTCTTGTATCTGAACGCATCCGGCCGTCCCGCGTTCGACGGCCCGCTTCCGGGCGCGGGTTCAGCGGGAAACGGCGGCGTGCGCATGGCGTCCCATGGGCCTGAGGCTGTATTCTCGGATCCCTGCGGAATATGGGAGGCGTCAGCGCCAGCGTTCGGGTGTTCCTGCGCGCTCCCGTACGGCATCCGCGAACTGGCTGTGGCCGCGACTTCCCTGGTCATGCCCGGCCGGTGGGGCCGGATCGGCGCCGGATTCCTGTCGACCGGCGGTGCCGCATACCGCGAATCCGAGGCCTGCGTCGCCTGGTCGGGCGCCGACAGGCGCGGGAACCGGTATGGGATCCGCATCCGTCTATTATACCTCGCCATACCCCGTTATGGTTCCTGGACCGGCGCGGCCGCGGACCTCTCCCTGCGCCTGCGGCTCGATGAGGCCTGGTCCTTCGGCGGCTCGATCGACAATGTGAATGCCGCATCTCCGGACCGCCGCGGCCCCGCCGGATTGGTCATGAACGCCGGGTTCCGGTTCGAACCCGCGCCGGGCTGGCGCCTGTACGCCGAGGCCGGCCAGGAGGAAGGCCGTTCCGGAGAGTGGCGTTTCGGCGCGGAAGCTTCTGTCCTTTCAGGCTTCGTCCTGCGGGGCGGATGGACACGCGGTCCTTCCACGGCGGCATTCGGAGCCGGTTTTCTATGCCGGAGGCTGGAAGCGAATTACGCGTGCTCGGTGCATCCGGCGCTGGGCCTCACGCACCGGACGGATATCACGCTGCTCGCCCGCACGGGCCGGTAGGTCGCGGATGAAAGGCGCTTTCCGGATCCCGGCCGCCGCTGCTGTCCTGCTGGCGGCGTTTCTGGCAACGCGGGCTCACGGCCAGACCGATTACGAGGAGAAGGTCATGGAGGGTTCCGAGGGAGACGAAGCCTCGGCCGCTGCCGCATGGGAAAGACTGGACAGGTGGCGGAATCATCCGCTCGATCTCAACCGGGCCGGGTCCGATGAACTGCGGCTCCTTCCCTTTTTCACGCCGGCGCTCGCGGAAGCGGCGGTCCGCGAACGCGACCGATCCGGTCCGTTCCGGGACAGGCGGGATTTCATCGAAAGGCTCGGGCTGGATCGCGCGACCGCGGACGCTGTCGATTCCTATATCACGGCCGCTCCCGTTGCGCGGGGCGCGGGCCGCAGAACAAACTCGGTCCGGGTGTCCGGTCGCAGGGGATTTCCCGAACCCGCGGGCTTCGGGGACGGCCGGTATGCGGGTTCCTCTCTGCATGTTCTCGCGAAAGCCGAGACCCGGAGCCGCAGCGGGCCGTCCGCGGGCCTTGTGACTGAAAAAGACCCGGGCGAAAGACAATGGAACGACCGGCTTTCGGGATACGCGGCCTTGCCCGTATCGGAGGGACGTCTCCGCATCACGGCCGGGTGTTTCGAGGCCGAGGCCGGACAGGGTCTGGTGCTCTGGGGACCCTATGCCTCTATTCCGGCAGGTGATCCGGCCGGATCCGTGTGCCGCACCGCGGCCGGCGTGTCCGGGTCCGCGTCTTCGAGCGAAAGCGGGCGGTTCTCCGGATGCGCGGCCGAATGGAACAGCGGCCCGTGGGGCGCCATTCTGCTCGGATCGCGCTCGGCCGTCGACGCTTCATTGGACGATTCGGGAACCGTCACCGCGTTCCGAACCTCGGGACTGCACCGGACCGAGTCTGAAATCACGGGACGCGGCGCATGCAGGATCAACGAAGCGGCCGGCCGCGCGGCGTTCCGGTCCGGCGGATTTTCCGCGGGCGGCACGTGGTGCCTCACCGATTACAGCCGGACCGTGAACCTGCTGGACGAGGTGCGCCGGCCGTACGGATTCCGCGGAAGGAACAATGCCGTGTGGGGTCTGGATTGGGACTGGTCGAACCGGCGCCTCCGGATCTGCGGCGAATGGGCCCGCAGCCGGGGAGGCGGCGCGGGCCTCATCACGTCGCTCGCAGTGCAATCCCGCGGCGCTTCGCTCTGCCTTTCGGGCCGCAGAACCGACGCGGACTTCCACAGCTTCCGGGCGAACGGATTCGGGTCCGGATCGAATGAAACCGGCTGGTTCGTGGGATTCAAAGCCGCGCTTTCGAAGAACATGGATGTGTCCGGCTACGCGGACCTGGTGCGCCATCCGGTGAGGACCTGGCTCTCCCCCCTTCCCTCGGCTGAATCCACGATCGTGGTGTATGCCGAACGGAAGCTGGGGTCCGGAACCGCGCTCCGGGCCCGGTTCCGTTTCCGGGACGGGCAGGATACCGGGACATCGGCTGAAACGGCGGATGCCGCGGACCCGGGTGCATTCCGTTCCGTCCGCATCGACCTGGACAGCAGGCCCGTCCGCGGATTCTGCATACGGTGCAGGGCCGAATCCACGGCGGCAGGCGGGAACGGCCGGTCTTCTGCCGGCCGGGAGCGTGGCAGCGCGGTCTCGGAGGAAATCCGATGGGAACCGCGGCCGGATTGGTCCGTTTCAACTGGGCTCATGCTGTTCAATACGGATTCATGGGACACGCGCATCACGGTCACGGAAAGCGACTGGCCTGGCGCATTCTCCATGATCCCGCTCTACCGGCAAGGCCGGCGGTGGTCGGTCCGCATCCACGGCGCGGCATTTTCCGGCGCATCCTTCACAGTCAAACTGGCCAGGATCATTTATGAGACCGGCGACAGCCGGGGCAGCGGGCCGGACCGCGTGGACGGAAATTCGGAATGGGATGCGGGAGCGCAGGTCGAGTGGAGGATAAAATAAAACCGTCCCGGAATCGGAACGGTCGGATTGAAGACGATGGAATCGTCAGGATCACGCCGGGCTTCACGGCCCGTTGAGGCGTCCGTACCGCGTGCCGGCCTGCCCGGAACACGCGGCCGGCATGGATCCGGAACGTTTCGAAATGCCGCTCCCCCGGAAGCGGCCCGGATCTAATATTCTTCCTGCGTCCTTCTGCGCCGCGAATTTTTCACGACCTTGCGGCCGACCAGAATTGCTGTGATGGCGAGTGCGAGTGCGATCAGCACTTTCAGAAAACCTTTGCTGTTGCTCGATCCGGACATGTATGATGACCTCCAGTTTGCCTGTTCAGAATAGTGTTCTTCAAGAAATAACGTACAAATTCCACGCCATTAAATACGCCGTTTTTCAGGCTGATTTGAGCTTTAAAAACAGATTTTGAACTCCCCTGTGGCCGCTTTGGTTCCGGATCTGCGCGAAAATCGGACAGGGCGGACATCCTGAAGGCGTACTCTCCGGCCTTCCGGAGCCCCCCGCCTCCAGTCGTCCGACCGGGTCAGCGAAACAGCCTCTCGTATCCGTCATAGGGCGCGAGCGGGATGATCTGAAACCGGATCCATTTTTCGCGGACCAGCGGCAGTCCGGAAAGGATCCGTTCCGCTTCTTTCGCGTCCGCGCATTCGAGTTCCAGCACGGCCCGCCTGGCGTCCTGCCGGAAATGCGCGTGCCGGATCACGCCCGACTTGAACAGCTCCCATACGCATCCGGCCTCCTCCTTCAGGAGTCCGTCCGGAAAAGACGATTCGGACGCTTCCGGCATTTCCTCTTCGAGAGCCAGTATTTTCATGCAGGGTTCCCTATCCTATGTGTCCGGTTAAATGAATAGTATATTTGTGCCAGTCATGAAAAGGAGTGTGTCATTGCGAGCCCCGCTACGCGGGACCAAGCGATTCGATGTCTTCTGGTTGAAGGTAAACTCCGCGGGGCGTGGCAATCTCATCAAAAACAGCCGAGATCGCTTCGGGACTCCGCATCGCGGAGTCCCTCGCGAAGACATCCATTGTTTACCGGGACAATCTCATAATGGATCATGATTCTGAGTCGTTTCTGTTTATTCAGACGTTCAATCGAATGGACACTGAAGCATAAAATAGACGGTTTACATTTTTACCGGACACTCATGGCCCCCTATGATGATGTGCATCGCCCGGCGCACCGGACTTGATCCGTCAAATCCGTTTGATCCGTGTTCCATTTCGTTCTTTGCGCCCGGCGACCAGCTTGTACAGCGCGGGCACCACGAGCAAAGTGAGGGAGGTCGAGGTCAGCAGTCCTCCGATAATCGTCCAGCCCATGGGCGCCCAGAAGGAGCCGCCGGTCAGCGTGAGCGGCAGCAGCCCTCCGACCGTCGTGCCCGCGGTCAGCAAAATGGGCACGAAGCGTCTCTCCCCCGCAGCCTGCAGGGCCCGGCCGGCCGGCATGCCTTCCGCCCGGAGCGTATTGGTGTAATCCACGAGCAGAATGGAATTTTTCACCACAATGCCCACCAGGCTGGTCAGGCCGATGAAGGCGGAGAACGAGAACGTGTTCCCCGTGATCAGCAGGGCGAGCACGGACCCGATCACGGCAAGCGGGAGCGCGGAGAAGATGATCAGGGGCTGGAGAAATGACTTGAACTGAAACACGAGCACGGCGAACACGCCGAACATCGCGGCCAGAACGGCTTTCTCCATTCCGCCGAAAGCCTCCTCGCGGCTCTCGATCTCGCCGCCCATCTCGTACCGGTAGCCCTTCGGCCAGGGGTACGCCTTCAGCCGTTTCATGATCCGCTTGGTCACCTTGTCCACCGAGGCGCCTCCGGCCACATCCGCGGTGACGGAGGCGCAGCGCTCCAGGCCGCGATGGCGGATCGCCAGGGGGCTGGCCGTCATCTCAACGGTTGCGAGCTGGCGCAGGGGAATCGGCGCGCCGGAGAGGGACGTCACCGTGATCCGGTCGAAATCCGAATAAGACGGCATGCCGGTCCTCGGCAGGCGCACCGTCACGTCGTAGGCCCTGCCCTGCGCGTCGCGGTATTGCGTCACCGGAATGCCCGCCAGGCCGGCCCGCACCGTCCGCTGGATCTCGGTGACGGGCACGCCGAGGCCGCCCGCCTTGCTGCGGTTGATCCTCACCTGCAGGTCGCTTTTCACGGACGCGAGCGGATTGTTCACATTCACCGCGTCCGGGTCGGACCGGAGAACGGCTTCCACGTCCCGGCTGAGGGCATCGAGGGTCGCGAGCCTGTCTCCGATGATCCGCACCGCGACCGGCGCCTCGATCGGATGGCCCTGCTCCAGTTCCTTCACTTCGACGCGTCCGCCGGCGAACGAAGCGACCTTCCGCCGCAGGCCGGTGACGAACCGGTCCATTCCGGCCGGCGTGTACTTCTTCAATTCCACGAACAGCTGGGCATGCGAACTCTTCTGCCGCTCGGGGAACACGTTGTAATAGAGGCGGGGATTCCCGTGGCCCACGTTTGTCGTGACATGCCGCACCTCGGGCATGGACATCAGATCGCGCTCGATTTCACGCGCCGCCGCGTCGGTCCGGCTCAGCGCGGTGCCCGCGGGCATCTCGATGTTGACGAAGAGCTGGGGCTTCTCCGCTTTCGGGAAAAGACTGAATCCGACCAGGGGGAAAATCGCCAGGCTGACACAGAAAGCCGCAGCCGCGATGCCCACGGTGCGGCCCGGCCTGGCCAGGCACCTTCCCAGGGTTGCGCGGTAACGGGTCTCGATGAAACGATCCAGCCGGCGGCGGGCCGCTGTGACGCGGCTCTCGTGGTTCAGACCGAGAAAACGGGCGCTGAGGTTGGGCGTGACGGTCAGGGAGACCAGCAGGGACACCGCCAGGGTGTAGATCACGGTGAGCGGCATGGACCGGATGAAGTCGCCGGTGACGTTCCGCATCAGGACGATGGGCATGAAGGCCAGCAGGGTCGTGATCGTCGCCGTGGTCACCGCGCCGGAGACCTGCTCCGTGCCGAGGAGCGCGGCCTCCCGGGCGGGCTTGCCGCTCCGGCCGAAGCGCGAGATGCTGTCCGTGACGACGATGGCGTCGTCCACGAGCATGCCGAGCGCGATGACGAGCCCGGCAATGGAAATCTGCTGGAGGCCGTAACCGGTCCAGTCGAGGATCAGAATGCCCGCGATACACGACAGCGGGATGGCCAGCATCACGATCAGGGACGAGCGGCCGCTTTCCGCCAGCAGGAGAACCAGGCCCACGAGGAATATCCCCTCCAGCAGGTTCCGCAGAAAGCCGTTGACCCGCTCCTTCACGCTGACGGACTGGTCGAAAACGGTCTCGATCCGCATGCCGGCCGGCAGCCGGCTCCGCGACTCCGCGATCACGGCCCGGAGCCTGTCGAATATCCGGTAGATGTTGGTGTCGTCCTTCTGGTTGGCCGTGATGAACACGGCGCGCCGGCCGTTGACGCGGCCGAGGTGATCCGGGTCCGCGTGGCCCCACGCCACATCGGCCACGTCGCGGAGCCGGACCACCTTGCCCGCAGCCGAGTGAACCGGTGTCCTGCGGATGTCCTCGAGGCTCCGGAACTCGCCGACGGCCTTGACGGAAAGACGCCTGGAGCCCATCTCCACCAGACCGCCGGGGATGTTCGTGTTCGCGTCCTGGAGGGCGGCCATGACCTGGTTCAGGGGCACGCGCAGCCGTGCGAGACGGCCCAGGTCGACCGAAACCAGCACCTGCCGTTCGGGCAGGGCCCACCGGGCCGTGGTCCGTATGCCCGGCACGCGCTCGATGCGCTTCTGAATCGCTTCAGCCTCGGTTTCGAGTTCCGCCACGGACGCCGAGTCGCTGATCAGCGCGAGCTGGAGCACGTACACGTCCGAAATCGACCACTTCACGATTTCGAGTCCCAGCAGATTCTCCGGAAGCGTGCCCCGGATGGCGTTGACCTTCTGCGTCACATCCGCATACTTCTTGTCCGGATCGCTGCCCGATACGAACTCGATGTCCACGATGGCCAGCCCGTCGGACGCCTCCGACTCGAGCGCCTTGATGTCCTCCAGTTCGTTCAGGATCTTTTCGACCGGCTCGACGAGCAGCTCCTCCATGTCGGCCGGCGAACCGCCGGGGTAGATGGCGACCACCGAAGCGCCCGCGGGCTGAACCGCGGGGTCCTCGGACCGGGGCATGGTGACATAGCTGAATGCCCCGAGCGCGACCGCGAGAAGGGTCACGATCCAGATGAACTGGGAGTTTCGGACGGAAAATTTCGCGAGGCTCATCAACGGATCCGATTTGATTGGATGAAGGAACGGAGGATCCCGTCCCGGGTTCTGGGCTGTCGCTTCGGCGGCTCCGCGTTCAACGGACGGAACCGGTCACCCGGACGGCCGCGCCGTCGGTGCAAAAAGCGGCCCCTTCGGTGATCACGGCCGCGACCGTGTCCAGCCCGGACGCGATCGCGGCGGAATCGTCCGTGAAGAATCCGATCCGCACGGCGATGCGCCGGGCCGTGGAATCCGGCGACACGGCGTACACGGCGGCCGCCTCGCCGTCCGATTCGGCAAGCGCTTCGACGGGCACGATCCGGTACTCGCGGGTCCGCGAGGGAAAGACATCGGCGTCGGCCATGAGCCCGTCGATGAACGCGTGTTTCCCGCGCCGCACGGACAGGGCCGCCTCGAATACGCCGCTCATGGGATCCGGCGCTCCGGCCACCCGGCGTACCCGGCCGGAAAACCGGGCGCCCGGGAAGGCGTCGAATGTCACGGACGCGGAATCGCCTTCAGAAACGCGGACCGCGTCCCGGTCCGACAGCCCGATCTTCACCAGCCACTCCGATCCGGCCGTGCCGAACAGGAACACCGGATACCCGGGACCGATCAGTTCGTGCGGCTCCGCGAGCCGCTTCAGCACGACGCCGTCCGATGGCGCGGTCACGGCCGAATGCGCCAGGTTGTACTCCGCGATTTTCAGGTTCGCGGCTGCCACGTTCAGGCCGGTTTCCGCGTCCTGAACCTGCTCCAGCGTGGCGACGCTGTCCCGGAACAGGCTGTTCGCCCGCTCGAAATCGCGCGACGCCTTCTCGAAACCCTGCCTGGCCTGGTCGGCCATGGCCTGTATCTCGTCGAGCTGAAGCGAGGCGAGCGTCTGGCCCGCCCGGACCCGGTCGCCTTCATGGACGTCGATCCGGCCGATGACGCCCCCGGTCTTGAACCCGAGCCGGATTTCGGCCTGGGAGGACAGGAAACCGCTGGTCCGCACCGGCTCCCCGAGCCGACGGACCGCGACCGGCGAGAGCCTCACCGGCACGGCCTGCCGC
>CAZNXX010000009.1:12365-39995 GCA_964577095.1 uncultured bacterium
CCGGGATCGCGGCGCCACCGGCCCTTCAGCCCCGAAGCTTCGGCCGCGAGACCGAAATGACAGGCCGCGATGCCCATGTCCACACGCTGAAGGTTGATCAGCCCCAGCAATCTCATCTGCCGCTGGTAGACGGCGTTCATCCGGAGGAAAAAGTGAAAGGATCCGTCGCGGGCGTCCCGGACAACCCGCCAGGGCTGGCGGTTCGAGGCGGACGGCGCGAGCCTCACCGATTCCAGCGCCTGGGCCGCTTTTCCGGCCTCGGCCGCGGTCAGGGGGCGGTTGAAACCGCCGTCGAAGAACAGGCCCTCGAAGGGAAGCCTGCGGGCCGACCCGGCTCCATGTGTCAGGACGCGTTCGATCAGGCGTTTTTTTTCCGCCGGCACTCCGAAGGAGAGCACCGAAGGAACGAGCTCCCCGCCCGCGGCCCCGATCCGGCCCGAGAACCGGCTTTTCCTGAAGGAGCCGCCGTTCCAGCAGGATCCCAGCCCGAGATCCGAGAGCTTCAGGCAGACCGCCTCCATCAGAAAACCGAAATCGAACAGGCCGTCGTCCGACGGATTCACGGCCCCGATCACGAAACCGGCGGGGTTGCTGATGACGCCGTACGTGCCGAGACCCTTGAGGCTTTCCGCGTCGCCGGCATCGGCGGACACGGGCAGGAAACGGACCGCCGATCCGAAAGGCGGCTCCGGTAAAGTCGCGACGAAAGATTCCAGCGCCTGCCGGTTTTCCTGCGGAATCGGCTCTTTCGCGTACGTGCGCACGGATTTACGCGTGCGGATCAGGTCGAGGATGGGGTTTGAGTAGAGCATGGACACTCCGTACGTTTTTCGAAATTCTGTTAGTTTCAAGTTCCCGATTTGGAGTTCAATGTCCCGAGTTCCGGGTTCCGGGTTGAAACAACCGAACTCTGACGGAAAGACACAAAAATTCGATACGCGGACTTTTTCGGAACTCGGAACTCGAAACTCGGAACTCGGAACCCGGAACCCGGAACAATTATTCCGGCATCAGAAGATTCCCGGTTGCCGTCACCTTCTCCAGCTCAGCCGCGCGGATGTGAAGGTCGTATTCCGAGACCGCGGCTTCGACCTCCGCCTGCGTCCACGCGTTGCGGGCGGCCAGGACCTCGATCTGGGGCGCCATGCCTTCGCGGTATCTCCGCTCCACGAGCTCGAAGGCCCTGCGGCCGGCCAGGCGCTTTTCAACCGCGGCTTCGAGAGCCCGTCGGCCGACGGCGACGGCCGTGGCGGCGTCCCGCGCCTGGAGCCGGATCCGGTTCAGGCCGTCCTCGAGTTCGCACCGTTTTTCCGCCGCATCGAGTTTCGCCTGGTCGACCCGGTGCCTGTCCTGGAACCCGTTGAACAGGTTCCAGCTCGCGGCCAGTGAGGCGGTCCAGTAATCGTGCTCATTGTCGAAACGGTAAATGGCGTCCCAGTACCCCCAGTCGAAAACAGCCGCGACTCCGGGCAGAAAGGAGGTCCGGCTGAGGGAAGCCCTGTGCCCCATCAGATCCACGGCCCGCTCCAATTGTTTCAGTTCCTCGCGGTTCGCGACGGCCAGCGACTCCGCCTCCGCCGGCTCCGGGGTCAGCACGGGAAGCGGCATCGGGCCCGCGGGTTTTTCGATCGGCGCGTCCAGCGGCCGGTTCAGGAGACAGTTGAAATACGAAACGGCCATGGACCGGTTCTTCTCGGCTTCGGCCGCGGCACGCCGGATCTCGGCCAGGTCGGCGCTCGCGCGGAGCACATCGGCCCGTGTGACCTTGTCGTGCCGGAACAGGCTCTCCGCGACGCGGCTGTGCTCCCGCACCAGTCCCCCGGTCACGGTCAGCAGGGAACACACGGCGTCCGCCTTCAGATAATTGAAATAGGCCGCGCGGATGTCCGCCACCAGGCCCCGCCCGTGCACGGAAACCGCCAGTCGTTCGATGTCCCGCATGGCGGATCGGATTTTATAATTGTACGCAATCGCAGGCTGCAGCACGGGCTGAACCACGTGAACCTTGGTCTCCTGCTCCCGCTCCCTGAGAAACGGGATCGTCTGATTGGGCAGAGTGACCGGGACATGCAGGGCCTGATAGACGGGATTCATCAGATCGCCGATGGGCAGGTCGATGACGCGGCCGCCTCCCGCGGCCGTGTAACGGGCCTCGATGCTCACGGACGGCAGAAACAGGCCGGCCGCTTCATGCAGAGCGGAGGCGCTCTTTTCGCCGGCGACCCTTTTCTGACGGAGGGCCGGGTTGTCCCGAAGCCCCTGCTGAACATAACGGTCAAGCGGATTCTCCGCGGCCCGCGCCGGAAGACAGGCGGCCCAGAACGCGGCCAGAACGGTGAGGATTCGCAGTTTCATTCAGTCTCCATGAAGCCGGTTCCGGTCAGGACGAAGCCTTTTTATTCTCGAGGAAACAGCGCGAAAAGCGGAAATAATCATCGATGATGGCAGTCGTGTCGATTCCATGCCTGAGCCGAAGGTGATCCCCTTTCATGGCCAGTACCTGTATGACGCCCGCGGCCTGGCCCCACAGGATGATCGCGGCGTGGTTCGGTCGAATCTCCGGATTGACCGAACCATCCCGGATTCCCTCTTCCAGCGCCGCGATCAGGAGGGTGAGGCATTCCATCCCCTCGTGGTCGCACAGGCTGACGACCGAGCCGGACTCTCCGAAATCAACCTCTTTGATCTCGTAATAGCCGAGCGCGTTGAAATAATCGGGATACTCCTTCGCAAATCGGAAAAACGACTGGCCCATCAAGAACACTTTCTCCAACCCGTTCCTGCCCTCCTGACCGGCTTTCTGGAACATGTCGGTCAGTATTTTCAGCCCTCTCAGAGTAATGGCCCAGTACAACTCTTCTTTTGTTTTAAAATAAAGATAGATTGTTCCTTTGCTCAGCTCAGCCGCGACAGCCACATCGTCGATGGTGGCTGTCCAGTAACCCTTTGAAAAGAATACACTTTCGGCGGCATCAACAATATTGCTCCGCCTGAGTTCCTTTTCTCTCTCTTTTCTTTCTGTAATGCCCATTTTTAACCTGGTCCTTATTTAATGACCATCAGTCAGTATTTACGTGAGAATGTATTAAATTGTTTCAAGAATAGCAATAAAAATGTTCCGAGTTCCGAGTTCCGGGTTCCGGCCTGAAAAGGAGCTGGTGGTGGTGTCATTCCCGAATTCTCCTATCGGGAATCCAGGGGTGGAGGAAAATGAGTCCCGAGTTCCAAGTTCCGGGTTCCGGCCTGAAAAGTGAGCTGGTGGTGGTGTCATTCCCGAATTCTCCTATCGGGAATCCAGGGGTGGAGGAAAATGAGTCCCGAGTTACGAGTTCCGGGTTCCGGGTTTCGAGTTCCGAATCCCCTCATGCAACCGGAAAAAAAACTTGATTCTTACCTGTAACCTCTTTAGTTTAAGCTTTTCCATCCGGACTGAAAGGAATCCGCGACATGACCGTTCGAATCCCTGAGCCGCGCCGCATCCGTTCTTATCCCATCCTCCTGAACGCGTGCCTGATGACCCTGTTGCTCACCACTGCCTGCGGCGGATCGGATCCTGCTGAAATCCACGAACGGATTCTGACCCTGGATTCGCATCTGGACACGCCCATGCGCGTGTTCCGAATCCCGTCCGATCTGTCGGTCCGCCATGACCGCGCATCCGCGGACGCGGGCGACCTGGATTTCCCGCGCATGACCGAAGGCGGGCTGGATGCGGCCTTTTTCGCCGTGTACGTCCAGCAGGGAGAGCTCACGGACGCGGGCCGCGCCGGAGCCAGGCGAACGGCTTCGGATATGCTGTCCATGCTTGAAACCTGGAAAACCCGCTACGCCGCGGACATGGCGTTCGCCTTCTCACCTGAAGATGTCCGGCGCATCGTCGAAACCGGATTACAGGCAATCTGCATCGGCATGGAAAACGGCTATCCGCTCGGCACGGACTCGACCTCGGTTTCAGCCTTCCACGCCAGGGGCGTCCGGTACATCACTTTGTGCCATTCGCGGAACAACGATATCTGCGACTCGTCCACCGACCCGGCCGGCGCGAGATGGAACGGACTGAGCCCGTTCGGAGAATCCGTGGTCCGCGAGATGAACCGTCTTGGCATGCTGATCGACGTGTCTCATGCATCCGATTCCGCATTCTATGACGCGCTCCGCTTGTCACGGGCGCCGGTGGTCGCCTCGCACTCCTGCTGCCGTGCGCTCATGGACAATCCGCGGAACCTCACCGACGACATGCTCAGTGCCCTGGCCGCGCAGGGCGGCGTCGCGCAGATCAACCTGTGTTCCTTCTACCTGATCCGCAGCGAGCCCCCGGCCGGACGCGGCGCCGCAATGGACTCGCTGAAGCGGATCTACGGCGATTGGGACCGGGTGCCTCCGTCGAAACGGACTGAATACGAGGAGGCGCGGGCCGCGGTGGACCGCCGCTTTCCGGTGCCGAAGGCGTCCGTGTCCGACCTGGCGGACCACATCGACCATGCGGTCCGTGTCGCTGGGATAACCCATGTCGGCATCGGATCGGATTTCGACGGCGGCGCAGGGCTCTTGGACTGCCCGGATGTCAGCGGATTTCCGTCGATCACGGCCGAGCTCATCCGCCGCGGCTATTCGAAAGAGGACATCGCCGCGATCTGGGGAGGGAATTTCATGCGGGTGTGGGAAGAGTCCGTCCGGATAGCGGAAAAATAATATCTCTGCGGATTCACCTTCAGTGTTCCGAGTTCCGAGTTCCGAGTTCTGATATCCGAGCGTTCTGATAGAAATGTACGTCAACACGGGACCCAACTCGGCGTATCGGACCTACAACCCGGAACTCGGAACCCAGAACCCGGAACCCGAGAAAACACAGAATGTCCCCGATCACCGAAAACGTCCACCGGCTCCTGAGCGAGCTCCCGAAAACCGTGTCCCTCATGGCCGTGATCAAGACACGCACGGCCGGGGAGGTCCTGGAGGCCGTGGACGCGGGTGTGCGCCTGCTCGGAGGCAACTACGTGCAGGAAACGGCCGCGCTTCTGGAACAACTGGATCGAACGGTTCCCTGTCATCTCATCGGCCACCTGCAGACCAACAAGGTGAAAAAGGCCGTCGGCTTTTTCGACATGATCGAAACCGTCGATTCCGAAAACCTGGCACGTGAAATCGACAGGCGGGCCGTGGAATCCGGACGCGGACCGCTTCGCGTGCTCATCGAGATCAACAGCGGCCGGGAAACCGGCAAAACCGGGGTTTTCCCGGAAGCGGCGGACGGCCTCGCGGCAGCGGTGTCGGCGCTCCCGAACCTCCGGCTGGCCGGGCTCATGACCATGGGGTCCTTCGAATCCGATCCGGAGGATTCACGGCGGTATTTCCGGGAAACGCGGCGGGTTTTCGAGCGGCTGTCGAAGGCCCTGCCCCGCCCGGACGGCGAACCGGGAATGACCGTGCTTTCCATGGGCATGAGTCATTCCTACAAGGTCGCGGTCGAAGAAGGCGCGACCGAGATCCGCATCGGAACGCTTCTGTTCGGCCCGAGGGATTGAGCCGGCCGCCTGTCCCGAACCCGCACTTGATTCAACCTTTTTTATCCGTGTCAATCCGTTCCATCCGTGATAATCCGTGTTCCGTTCCTCTTCATCCTGTTCCCATCAGTCCCATCCGCTCAATCCGTTTTCATTCCTCCCTATCCGTGTTCCATTCCTTTTTTGGTTGCATTTTTTCAACAAAAACGTTATCTTTTGACCCTCTCTTCCGTATTTACCGCATTTTGAGGCGTTTATGCTCAAATGGCGTTCGATGATTTTCTCCCTGGCAGTGCTGGCCGCGTCCCATGCCGAAAACCGATGGATCAAAAATCCGGACATCCACGACGGCCAAATCGTTTTCACCTGCGAGGGTGACCTGTGGACGGTTCCTGCGACCGGGGGAACCGCCAGCCGCCTCACGTCCCACCCGGGGAAGGAAATCCTCGCCCGTTTCTCGCCTGACGGAAAATGGGTCGCGTTCACCGCCTCGTATGACGGAGGCGTGGACGTCTACGTCATGCCCGCGGCGGGCGGGGAGCCGCGCCGGCTGACCTTCCACCCCGCGGACGACGACGTGATCGAATGGACCCCGGACGGACGCTTCATCCTGTTCTCCTCCGAACGGGCCGTGGACCGCGAAGTCTGGCGCGTTCCCGCTGCGGGAGGGCCGCAGACGCCGGAACGCGTCGACCGGATCCGCCATGCCTCCTTCGCGCCGGACGGCAGGCGCCTGGCGTTCACGCGTTCCGACGCGGACCGGATGCACTGGATGGGCTACAAGGGCGGCGCACAGCCCGACGTGTGGCTGGCGGATCTCGGCTCCGGAACCTTCGAGCGGCTCACGGACTACCGCGGGTTCGACATCCGGCCCATGTGGCACCGGGAGTCGGTGGTCTTTCTCTCCGATCGGCACGGCCGCATGAACCTGTACGCCATGGCGCTGAAGGACCGGAAGGCGGTGCGCCTGACGGACCATTCCGGTTTTGACGCTGCGGACGCGTCCATCGGCGGCGACGCCGTGGTCTACGTCTGCGGCGGATCCCTGCGGGTGTACGACATCCCCTCCGGCCGGGACCGGGCGGTCGACGCGCACATTCCGTCCGACCGCTGGCTCACGCGGGAGACCTTCATCGATCCGTCGGACGACGTGCAGGCCGTATCGCTCTCGCGGGACGGGAGCGCGGCCGCGATTCAGGCGCGCGGCGACGCGTACTGGATCGGCCCGGACGGCGTGCGGAACCTCACCGGCACTCCGGATTCGAACGAACTCCTGCCCGCGCTCTCGCCGGACGGAAAGTGGGCGGCCTTCTTTTCGGACAAAACCGGCGCGTACGAACTCTACATCACGGCGCCGGACGGCGCGGGACCGTGGAGGCGGCTGTCCTCCGGTTTCGACGGCTGGCCCTATCGCCCGCTCTGGTCCCCGGACTCCAAAAGAATCGTCTTCGGCGACCACCGGTACGGCCTCTGGCTGGCCGACGTGGAGGCCGGCGCCTGCGAACAGGTGGACCGGACCCGGTTTCAGAAGGACAATGAAATCACCTGGGAAACGGCCGAATACGACTGGTCCCCGGACTCGAAGTGGATCGCCTATTCCAAGTGCGAAGCCAACATGAACTCGTCCATCTTCCTGTACGACGTGGAGGGCCGCCGCGTCGTGCGGGTCACGGACGACCGGTACGACGACACCTGGCCCGCGTTCGACCGCGACGGGGACTGTCTCTATTTCCTGTCCCTGCGGAATTTCGACCCCCTGCTCGATCCGTTCATGGACAACCACATCAACGGGTCCATGTCCGTGGTCCTGGCGGCCATCCTGCGTTCGGACGGACGCTCCCCCTTCAAAAAGGAGGAGGACGGCGCGGAGCCCGAGGCCGGGGCGCGGCCGTTCCGCGTCGATACGGAGGGACTCGGGGACAGGCTGGCCGCGGCGCCGGTCCCGGCCGGAACCTACACGCGGCTCCAGGCGTTGAACAGCGGATTCTGCGTGCTGTCCAAGGACGTCTACGGCTTTCCCGGATGGGACCAGTTTCTCCACCCGTCGCGCACCACCGACTGGACCCTGCTGAAATTCACCCGCGCTTCGGGGCGGTTCACGGAGATTCTCACGAATATCGGGAGCTACAGCCTGAGCGGGGACGGATCGAAAGCCGCGTACCTGTCGGGCTCCACGGCCGGCTCGGTCGGCACGGACGGCGAGAGCCTGCCGGGCGACGGCGGATTCGACTGGCAAGGGGTTCGTCAGAAAATCGAACCCCGCCGTGAATACGGACAGATACTCCGAACGGTCTGGAACCAGATCCGGCTTTTCTTCTATGATCCGGACCTGCACGGCGTGGACTGGCGTGCCGTTCTGGAAAAATACGAGGCGATGATCCCCTGGGTCGCGGACCGGTCGGATTTGAACGACCTCATCGGCGGCATGATCGGCGAGCTCGGCGTTTCGCACGAATACGTGCTCGACCGGGGGGACGAAACGCGCATCCCCAGGGACCGGACGGTCGGCGTGGGGCTCCCGGGCTGTGATTTCGAGCCCGACCCGGCCTCGGGCCTTATCCGCATCGGCCGCGTCGTGTCCGGACGCTCCTGGGACGAGTCCCTCAGGAGCCCCCTCGCGTCCCCGGGAACGGATGTCCGGCCCGGCGACTTTCTGCTGTCCGTCGACGGCAGTCCGGTTTCGGCGGACGAGGACGTGTACGCCCATTTCGCGGGAAAGGCCGGAAAAACGGTCGTCCTGACGGTGAACAGCCGGCCGGACACGGCCGGGTGCAGGCGCGTGAAGGTGAAGACGCTCGTCTCGGAAGCGGCCCTGCGCCGGGCCGAGCGGACGGAGGCCGATTACCGGCGGGTGGCCGAGGCGTCGGGCGGCAGGGTCGGATACATCCGGCTGTCCGACATGGATGAAGAAGGATTCCGGGAGTTCGAGCAGGGCTTCCGGGCCGAGCGGTACCGGGACGGCCTGATCATCGACGTCCGCGGCAACGGCGGCGGGTTCATCGCATGGTTCGTGCTCGACAAGCTCGAACGCCGCCTCGCGTTCTACAGCCGGACGCGCGATTTCGAACCCATGCGCTACCCCCACGCTGTTCATCCGGGCCCGCTGGTTTTTCTCTGTGACGGAAACACGGCCTCGGACGGAGAGCTTTTCATCGAGCTGGTGAAAAAGGCGGATCTGGGGCCGGTGATCGGAACCGACACCTGGGGCGGTCTGGTCGGCATCACCAACATGATACCGGCCGCGGACGGCGGATTGGTGACCCAATCGAACGTCGGTTTTCTCGACCCGGATCGCGGCGACTGGCTGGTGGAGAACCGCGGCGCCCGGCCGGACACCCTGATCGAGAACCATCCGGACGACATTCTCGCGGGCCGGGACCCTCAGCTTGAAAAAGCGGTCTCAACCGCGCTGGATTTGCTGAAACGCACTTCCCCGGCCGGCCCTCAGTTACCATCGTTTCCGAAACGATAATCGCGCAACAGACCCAATCGCAATCAGAAAGGCGTTTTATGAAAAAAGCGACCAAGGTTCAGAAAAAAGCCGCTCCCAAAAAGAAAAAACCGGCCGCATCCGGGTCCTCCGTGAACAAGGCCGTCCGCAAGTCCGCCCGGCCCGCGGCAAAGGCCAAACCCGCATCCAGGCCCGTCCGGTCCGCGAAGCCGGCCAAGCCGGCACCAAAGGCCGTAACCGCCAAATCCCGGGACCGGCATTCTCCTGCCAGGCCCGCCCGGCAGGAGAATGCCGGAAAGACGGCGAAGCCGGCCAAACCCGCAAAGGACGGCAAAAAAAGGGTGCTCTGCGAGTTCTGCGGTCAACCGATCCCCGCATTGCGGCTGGAGGCCCTTCCCGAGACGACCACCTGCGTCGAATGCAGTCAGACCAAACCCTATTCCGAGGCGCAGATCATCGGTTTGAACGGTGAGGAAACGGATCAGAACCGCCTGAACGTCGAGGATTTCGAGGAAACGGATTCCGATTTCGCTTCGGGATACGGCAATGACCAGTGGTGAACGCCTCCCCGGAAACGCCGGATAGAGAGATGGACTTTCAGACCGTTTATTTCAAGAAGCCTGGACCGGAGAACACGGATGAAACCCTGCGCCTCGCGGGGGAATGGCCGGATCGTCTCGGCATTCGCACGATTCTGACGGCCGGCACGTCCGGCGCCACCGGCGTGAGGGCCGTCGGACGTTTCGCGGGCCGGCCCGCGAACGTGAGCAGGTTCTTCGACCTGCGGATACGGGGGATTCTGTGCAAACCGTGGGATTTCTGAACGGGGCGGCGGGGACCGGTCGCCGGGCCGCGCTTTGGATCCTGCTCGCGCTCGCGGTGGCGACCGGCTGCGACAGTCCGACTGAAGTGAAGAAAGGGGCGCTGGTGCGCACCCTCTACGAGCGTAGCGGCGGGCCCGGACGCTACGTCTATTTCTGGGACGGCCGCGACGACGACCGGATACTCGTTCCTGCGGGCTCCTATCAATGCTTCATGGAGGCCGAGGGTTACAGCAACGCGATCGAGATGACCGCCCTGGACGGAACGGGCGGAAGACGCGCGGACACCCTCGGCACCGACGCGTCCGGCCGGCTCCATGTTCCGACAGAACCCGCCCTCCACTCCCTGTCCCCCAGCGTCCCCGAACCGTTCTACAACCGGGACGGCACGAACATCCCCTTCGAAATCTCGGGAACCGGTTACGTGCGCATCCGCATCCACAGAAAGCGCTGATCCGTGCCGCCGGCGGACGAAGGGGACGCGTATTTCCCGGAGCCCATCCGCGTCACCGACACGCTCGACCTGCACGGGTTCTTTCCGGAGCAGGCGCCCGAGGTGCTCGAGGCGTTCCTGGACAACGCGGTTTCGCTGGGCCTTCGGACGCTGCGCATCGTGCACGGCAAGGGCCGGAGCCGGATGAAGTTCGAAGTGATCCGATTTCTCCGGACGCGGCCCGACGTGCTCCGCTTTGCCGACGCCCCCCCCGAATCCGGGGGCTGGGGCGCCACCCTCGTCGAAATGCGCCGGCCTTCCTAGGGCTTCTTCGAGGCCCGAACCGCTTCGAGCAGAATCAGGGCGATCTCGGCGCGCGTGCACTCCAGGGGCAGGGGTTTCGCCTTCTGGAGCAGTTCCTGGATCGCCGCTCCGGTGAAGGACAGGCGGCCCACACCGGTGTGCGGGCAGGTCCGCTCGGTGGCCATGCTCCCGCAGGCCTTGCAGTAGAAGGCGTCGTCCACGAACATCGTCGTGATGCCGAGTTCCTTCGCCTCATACCGGCCGATCAGATCCCGCGCCTCGGCGCGCTCCTGGGCCGTGTAATCGGATCCCGCGATGAAATGCGTGCATCCGAAATTCCTGTGCACGATGGCCTGAAAGACCGCTTCGCGCCCGCCCATGGCGCGGGGACGGCCCGGCAGCGCCGCCAGAAGCACGCGGTCCTTCGGGAAATACCCGTCGATCAGGGCCTCGAGGCAGTTCATGCGGACTTCGGGGTCGATCTCCCCGGGCAGCGCCCCGCCGACAAACGGATGCAGCAGCAGTCCGTCGACCGTTTCCATCACGCATTTGATCTGGTATTCCTCCCTGCGGTGCACTATCTCCACGGACGCGCATCCGGCGGTCGTCCGCCATTTCCGGTCCTGAATCAGATCGCGGATCTCCGCAGGCTCCAGGCGGTACCGGTTGAACGTCCGGTGGCCGCGGCGCCGCAGCACCGTCACATCCCCCGCGAGCATCCTCGGCTCCAATGCGTTGAGGGCGGACACCCCGGGGTGTTTCGCGTCGGTCGTCTTGAACACCTTGTGCGCGTATTCCAGGGCGTTGTACTCGAAAATGTCGGAAACGGAGAGGATCGCGACGGGCTTGCGGGATTCGTCGAGCAGGGCGATCTCCTCGCTCGACTTGAGGCTGGACGCGAACGAAACCGGAACGGTGATGTGGATCGGGACCGTCCAGGGCAGTCCCTTGGACAGGCGGTGGTTGTCGAGCACGGCCTTGAAATCGCTGCGGCCCATGAACCCGGTCAGCGGGCTGTAGGCGCCCGACGCAATCATCTCCAGGTCGCACAGTTCCCGATCCGAAAGCTGCCACGATTTCAGCCGGCCGCAGCGCTCGGTCAGGGAGTCCGCGAGCGACGGATCGGTGTACCGGTTGATCAGGACTCCGCCATGGGGCAGCTGACTCATGACCGTTTCTCCCTTCTCGTCATTTGGATGAGCGCCGGGCGACACGGCATCTCCCGTGATTCGGATTTCTTGCCGGGAGAGTCGGTGGAACGCCCGCTTCTTTACAATGTATTAAAAACCTCAGATGGAATCAAGCACGAGTGTGGCCGCATCCGGGGGTGCGGCCTGCGGGTTGGCCTGTGGGCGCATCAACGGATTCCGTCCACATTCTTCAGATATGAGACAGGCAGCAGAGGATGAAAAATTATGCCATTGCCTTGTTTTAAATGAACTTATCAAAATCCTCGTATTAAAATACATTATTTGGTATGACTATTGCTCTTCTTATAATCTGATCAAACAACCTCCTAACTCATGCAAAGTGCAAATGGAAAACACCCAAAAATTCACAATTCTGCTGATCGAGGATTCCGCCACCATCCGCCTTTTCTACAAAAAGGTTCTGGAATCCGCGGGTTATGAAGTCATCGCATCGGAGACCGGTGAACAGGGCTGGACGGCCGCGCAGATTCACAATCCGAACCTCATCTGCCTGGACATGATTTTGCCGGATATACACGGCCTGGATGTGCTCAAGAAAATAAGAGGGGAAGCCTCGACCAAGTCCATTCCCGTCCTGGTGCTGACCACGCTGAAGGATTTCGCGGATGTTCAGAAGGCGATCAATCTGGGCGCCAATTATTACAGCATCAAAGGCAGTGATTCGCCGGAGAAACTGCTCGGCATGATCGACAAACTCCTGAAAAGAACGCCTCCCGTCAGCCCGCCGGCTTGACGCCGCAGCCCGCCGCTCGGCGGAGACACATCACCCGCTCTCCCCCTTCCCCGCTGCCGGGGCCAAGTTCTCCAGCCGGCGCGTCAGACCTGCTCCGCCTCCGACTTCGGGAACGTCACCGTCGCAGACAATCCTCCCGCGTTCCGGAACTCAAGCTGTCCCTCGATCTGCTGGGTCAGCACATGCACGAGTTTCATGCCGAGCGAATCGGCTCCCTCCGCGTCCGGTTCTCCGGGCATGCCGACCCCGTCGTCCGCCACTTCCAGAACGTAATTGCCGCCCTTGTCCTCGGTGAACCGCACCGCGATGAATCCGCTGCGTTCGTCCGGAAACGCGTGCTTGACCGCATTGGTGACCAGCTCGTTGAGAATGAGACCGCACGGAATGGCCAGATCAAGGCTCAATATCCCCACCCGGAGGTCGAAGCGGGGGCTGATCCGGTTGCCGCTGTGGTGCGAAACGATGAGGTCGGACACCAGGGTCACGGTGTATTCGCGGAAATCGATCCGCTCGAAATCCTCCGACTGGTAGAGCCGCTCGTGGATCATGGCCATGGTCCGGATGCGCTGGTTGCTGTCCTCGAGTATGCGCTGGATCTCGGGGTCGGACAGCCGGGCGGAGGACAGGTTGAGCAGGCTGATGATGATCTGCAGGTTGTTCTTGACCCGGTGGTGGATCTCCTTCAGGAGAATGTTCTTCTCGCTCAGATTCCGCTGCAGGAGCGCCTCGGCGGTTTTCCGGACCGTGATGTTGAGAATCGACCCCTGCACCGCGGGCTTCGACTCGAAGACGATGGGCGTGGTCAGCACCTCGAGATCGATGATGCGGCCCGACAGGGTGCGTCCCCTCCGCTCGAACCGCTGCGGCAGCTCAAAATCCTCGTAAATCCAGTGTGACGGCTCGGTGTCGTCGTCCGACGGCATGAAGGTTTCGACGGGGTGGAGCCGCGCGGTCCTCTCGTCGGCGCAGTCGAACACGCGCGCGAACTGCTGGTTGCAGAAACGGATATGCCCCTGCTGTGCGATGAAAATACCGACCAGGGAATTGTCCACCAGACTCCGGTATTTGCGCTCGGACGACTGGAACGCCTCCTTCAGCGCGGCGCTTTCCACCACATCGTTCGACAGAATGTGGGCCATCAGCACCACAATGGCCATATAGGCGTATTCGATGACATAGAAATTCCGGAGCAGGCCGCCGTGCACGAGGGCGTCGTTCACGAGCCCCGCGCAGAAAATCAGCGCGGACAGGAAGAGCGGCAGGCTCCTCTGCCGGTCATTCCGCGCCACTCCGGCGACCAGGCTGAACACGTACACGAACACGAGAAAGCCCATGACCCCCAGAAATTCGGTGAACAGGCCGGGCGTGACTTCGTGATAGGTCATGCGTATGCCCAGGAACGGGCCGAGCGGCTTGACTGCGGGCTCTGAAACGCGCCAGAAAAGTTCTCCCCGGACAAACAGAACGAGTAAGGCCGACACGGTGAAGTACACGACGGCCGCGTTCTGCACGAATTTGTGCCGGTGCCTGGCGTAATCCGTGACAAACCAGATATAGGCGGCGCCGATCAGCGAAAGGGTCGCAACCTGGGCCTTCTGCCACTGAAATCCTTCCGCCACGTTCGAGGACGCATACGCGCCCGCGCTGAACGCGTCGTAGCAGGCCATGGTGAGGCAGAGAATGGCGAAGGACAGATCCTCAGGATGATGACGGCGGCGGGTATACAGGAGAAAATGAACGAACGAAACATAGAACGTGACCGCGGCCATGCAGATCACGGGAATCGAGACGAATGGCAAACAGGGCTCCTTTCGTGTCAGCCGCCCGGTCCCGGACGGCCCGTGGAACCGGGCGGCCGGCAGGTCCCGGTACTCCGCAGGCCGGCGGATCAGCCATCCGGAGAGCCGTTCCGCCCGTCCGTCGTTTCAGTGATCCGACCAACCGCGGCCGCGAGTCCGGCCAGGTCGTACGGCTTGGACAGGCGCTCGGACCGCTCGATCGCGCGGATGCGTCTGATCGAATCGGCGTCGCTGAAGGCCGTCGTGAACAGAATGGGGCAGTCCATGAATGAGCGGATCCGGAGCGCCGCATCGATCCCGTCTGTTCCATTCTTCAGCCGGACATCCATCAGAATCAGCTCCGGCCGGTGACGGCCGGCCAGATCGACCGCTTCATCCGCATTCTCGGCCGTGCCGCAGATTTCGTGGCCGAAACGGGAGAGGTACCGTTTGATGTTGAGCGACAGGATGCGCTCGTCCTCGACGATCAGCACTTTCATGAACCCCCCTGCCGGACGGCGGTTCAGGCCCGCATCCGGTCCGAACCCTCCTTGACTGTGATCACCGCTCCGGCCAGCTGGCCGTGATGGTTGCGGATCGGCGCCACATACAGCGCGACAGCCGCCGATGTGCCCTTCCGGGTGGCCAGCATCAGGGACTCGAGCGGGTGGATATAGGTGCCGTCGTAGAGCATTTTACCGCCGAAAACCGTTCGCGGCTCGCTCGTTTTGGCGTCGGACAGCCGGATCATCTCCTGAACGGGGCGGTCGATCAGTTCGGCGTGCAGCCATCCGGTCAGAGCCGACGCGGCCGCGTTGGCGAAACGGATGCGCCCGCGGATGTCGGTCGTGATGATGGCGTCCGAAATACCGTCGAGCGTGTCCGCGAGCCACTGTTCCTTTTCCTTCATTTCCCTCTCGATCCGGGAGCGAAACAGGGCCATTTCGATGCGCTTGCTGAGTTCCTTCATGATGACCGGTTTGACGATGAAATCAAACGGCTCGGCCACCTGCGACCGCAGAAAGGTTTCCTTGTCCCCGTGCGCCGTCAGGAACACGATGGGAATGCCGATCTCATCCTTGATGCGCCGCGCCGCCTCGATTCCGTCCATCTTCTTCTTCAGCATGATATCCATGAGCACCAGAACCGGACGGATCTCCTTGGCTTTTTGAATCGCCTCCTCTCCCGAAGAAACGGTCAAGGGCACCTGGTATCCCAGCTTCTTCAGCGCTTCCTGGATTTCCAGCGCCACGATCTTTTCGTCTTCCACGAGCAGAATCACGTCGTTTTCCATTCAGGCCTCCTTGGCAATCCTTCAGGATGAATCTGACAGCGAGCGCATTCCCCGGCTTTGCCGGACCAAGCTATCGGATTATTTCATTATTGAAGGCCCGCGGCTAGCCGCGGGGTAAGCGAGCGAATACCACATGTCTCTTCTTTACAGATAGAAGATTCGCCGCAAAGCGGCACCAAGCTATTTGATTTTTTCACTTTTAAAGGGCCGCCGCTCGCGGCGGGGAGCTTCAATTCATTCCGGCCGGCCCGTTCGCGGGGCCCGCAGCGGGGCGCCTGCATCTGCGACCGGATCCGGGCGGACCCGGCCCGGCCGTTCGGCGGCCGGATCACTCCGACTGCGGCAGGCGGATCGTGAGCCGGGTGCCGTTGCGGCCGTTCATTTTCAACGCGCCGCCGAGCTGTTCCAGAAGTATCATGATGATCTTGAATCCGAGCGAGGTCGACGCCGCCGGATCGAACCCCGGTGGCAGTCCGACGCCGTCGTCCGCCACGGACAGACGCACGCTCCCGTCGCGGGCCTTTTTGAGCGTGATCTCGATGCGGCCTTCCGTCCGTCCCGCAAAGGCGTGTTTGACGGCGTTGGTCACCGCTTCATTCAATATCAGCCCGCAGGGCACGGCCAGTCCGAAATTGAGGACAACGGGTTCCAGGCGGAGCGACAGACGCACCGGGGCCCCTTCGGGGCTGCCCGACGGCAGGTCATTGACCAGGGACCGGATGTAGTCGTCGAACCGGATTCCGGACAGATCGGGGGATCCGTACAATTTCTCGTGCAGGACCGCCATGGAATAGACCCGCCTTCGGATCACGTCGATGGTGTCGAGTATCTTCGGATCGCCGCTCTTGCCGGCCTGCAGGTTCAGCAGGCTGACGATCATCTGCAGGTTGTTCTTCACGCGGTGGTGGATTTCCTTCAGGAGAATTTCCTTCTCCTTCATGGAAGTCCGCATGCGGTCCTCAGCCCGCTTCCGTTCCGTGACGTCGATGTTGAATTCGGCGACCAGCCAGCGGCCGTCCGGCTCCCGGTAGGGGATGGTGTGCACCTCGATCACCCGGTTCTCCTCGAGGGGCAGGACTTCCTCAGACACGGTGATCCGGCGCGTTCTCAGCGCCTCCGGGATGCCGCAATTCGGGCACATCGCGTCACGGCCCATGAAGTATTCGAAGCATTTCCGGCCGGCCGGCGGGCCGTAGCGTTTGACCCACTGCGGGTCGACGTACTGCAGGTCGAATTCGCTGTCGATGATGTCAATGTTGGTCCGGGTGGCGCCGAGTATGTATTCGAGCCGGTTCTTGGTTTCCGCCAGCTCGTTTTCCGTGCGTTTGAACGTGATCAAGTGCCCCAGGGACGCGGCGAACAGTTCGAGAATGCGCGCGTCCTCGGCCGTGATCCGGCGTTTCGTGAACAGTTGATCCGCGCTGAGCAGGCCGATGACGGCCCGCCCGTCCCAGAGTCCCGCGATCGCGTGATCCGACCGGCCGACCGGCCTGCCCCACCCGTCCGTCAGAATGTCGTTCCGGAACACTTTCAGACGGAGGCGGCCCTTCCGCACTTCCGCTGCATGGGGGTCAAGCACCGGTCCGGATCGTCCGCGTTCGTCCCGGAGCCTTCCCCTTTCGTCCGTGCCGTAACTGCCCAGCAGGTTCTTTCCGTCCGCGCTGAAAAAGACGATGCCCGCGCGGTCGAAATGAAATCGCGACCGGATGAGCGTGACTGCGCTCCGGCACAAGCCGTCCAGGGATCCGGATTTGGACAATTCATTCGCGGTGGACAGAAGCAAGGCGAGGCGGTCGGTGTAGGCTGAAGCGGAGGGTCTTTTCGACGGACGTTTCCGCTGGACTTTTTCGTTCTGAGCCGGTTTCCGGCGGGGGAATTCCGCTCCGGCCGGTTTGGATGACCGGCCGGCCGGCT
Organism: uncultured bacterium; assembly: GCA_964577095.1. Lineage (GTDB taxonomy): Bacteria > Zhuqueibacterota > QNDG01 > QNDG01 > DTFT01 > JAFGAX01. The sequence goes on from CAZNXX010000009.1 coordinate 29,808, forward strand.
TGATTCTGAAAGCCTTTGTTTTGCTTTGGGATGAGGGTGTTCTCAACTGTCGATGAGACATGCTTCAACCCTCTTCATGCCAGCGGCAGCCTCAAAACGGTCCGGGCCGGTTCTTTCATGAGGAAAGAAGTCCTGTTGTTTTTATATTGTGAAAAATACCTGAAAAAAGCAAGGAAATTCTATGCTTAGGGCGGGTTCTACGACTGAAACAGACGCCTCACATCATCCCCGGAAAATCGGAATTATTATCGGTTTGTTTGACGAGGGCCAGCAACTCCTTCATTGCCGCAGCGGGCTCCATTTTGATCCACGTCCTCCGGAGACGCGCAGCGGTTTCCCATTCCCCGGCCGTCATCAGCTTCTCGTCCCTTCGGGTTCCGCTCGACGCGATGTCGATCGCGGGGAAAATACGGCTGTCGGCCAGCGAACGGTCCAGGACGATTTCGCTGTTGCCGGTGCCCTTGAACTCCTCGAAAATGTAGTCGTCCATCCGGGATCCCGTTCCAACCATGGCCGTGGCGACCACGGTCACCGATCCCCCGTTTTCCACCTTCCGGGCGAGGCCGAAAAACCGCCTCGGCACTTCGAGCGCCGACGCGTCAAGACCGCCCGACAGCGTCCGCCGCGAGGAGGCCGTCACCTGATTGAAGGCGCGCGCCATGCGCGTGAGGCTGTCCACCAGCACGAATACGTCGCGGCCGCATTCCAGTTCGGTCCGGATGTGGCCGAGCGCCATCTCGGCGAGCCGCGCGTGCGATTCCACGTCCTGGTCGCTCGAGCTGGCCAACACTTCGGCATCCACCTGCCTGCGGAAATGCGTCACTTCCTCGGGCCGCTCGTCGATGAGCAGAACGATGAGGCGCATGTCCGGCTCCACGGCCCTGACCGCGTGGGCCATTTTTTCCAGAAGAGTCGTCTTGCCGCTTTTCGGCTGCGCCACGATCATGCCCCGCGTGCCTTTTCCGATCGGCGCCACCAGGTCGACGACGCGCATCGACGGATCGCCCGCGTCTCCGAGCCGGATGCGCTGGTCCGGGCTTACGGCTGTCAGCCGGTCGAACGGGGTCCGGCCCGCGAAACGGGCCGGATCCAGGCCGCACACGGAGCGGACGGTGACCAGCCGCGGACCGCGGTCCCCGTCCGCCGCGTCGCCCCGCACCATGGCGCCCTCGACCAGCCGGTATCCGCGGATCAGCTCGGGCGAAACCCAGGCATCCCCGGGGCCCGGCGCATAGGAACGTTCTGGATCCCTGAGGAATCCGCCGCGTCCGTCCAGGACTTCAAGCACACCGGCCGTTTCCCAGGCGCCTTCAGGCGCGGCCGGCTGATCCGGAACAGGCAGTTCCGCGGGTTTGAATCGGCCGCTGGAACCGGTTTCCCGGCCGCGGACCGTTCGGCGCGGGCCGGACGCCGGACGCGGTCGAGCCCCCCCCGGGCCGCGGGAACTTCCTCCCCCGCCGGTTCGCGTTCCGTCGGGGCTCACGGTTTGAACCTCCGGCCGCGGATCAGGGCCGCGGCGCTCAGCAGAGCCGAGAGCCCGGCCGCGATGAAAACGGCGGCCGGCAGTCCGGGCTTCGCCCCGGTGGCGTAGGAATGCATGCCGGACAGGTACAGGTTCACGCCCAGGTAGGTCATCAGCACCGACCCGAAGGCCCACAGCGCGCCTGTGTTGAATGCGGCCGGTCCCCGGAGGCCGGGAACGAGCCTGAAATGAAGCACCGCCGCGTAGAGCAGGATCGTGACAAGCGTCCAGGTTTCCTTCGGATCCCAGCCCCAGTACCGGCCCCAGCTCTCGTTCGCCCACACGGCGCCGAGAAAGTTGCCGATGGTCAGCAGGGTCAGACCGATGAGGAGACAGCGTTCCGTGACAGCGGTCTGGCGTAAAACGACTCGCCGCAACCGCTCCCCTTGCGACAGGCCCAGGAGAAGGAGGTTGAAGAGCGCGAGAACCGCGCCGAGCCCGAGAAAGCCGTAACTCGACGTGATGACCGATACGTGGATGACCAGCCAGACCGATTTCAGCACAGGCGCGAGCGTGTTGATCTTCGGATCCATGGCCGGCGAGGCCGCGGCCAGCAGAAAAAGACCGGACAGGATGCCCGCCGCCGCAAGCGCGGGCCGGTTCCGCAGGCCGAACAGGGTTCCCGCGAACAGACCGGCCCACGCGATGAAGACCATGGTTTCATACCGGTTGGTCCAGGGCGCGTGTCCGGAAACGAAGGCGCGCAATCCGAGGGCGAAGGTCAGCGCCGCGAAGCAGGCCAGAAGCGCAATCGTCACCACTGTCTCCACCGTCGCCCCCGCTGTCCACGGACGGCCGGGACGGAAGGAGCCGATCACGGAAAAGAGCAGAAGCGCGATTCCCAGCCAGAAAACGACGGGCGCCAGACGGGCGGACACATTCAGCCCGTTGTGGAGCATTTCCATTTTCAGCCTGCCGCTTCCGGGATGGGAGCGGCCTCCATGGGAAGCCTGATAATCCTCCAGCGCGGACACCAGTGAATCCGCCCGCTTCCAGTCGGACCGCAGGCCGGCTTCACGCATGGCGCCGGCCCACTCGGCCGCAAAAACTGCGGCCGGATCAGGCGCGGCTTTCAGCCTTTTCTCCGCGGCCTCCGCGGTCACCCACCGGCCCGCGGGATCGCCCGGAACCGGGAACAGCCGGTAACCGGATGCCGCGTTGAAGTCCGCTGCCCCTGCGCCCGGGAGAACCGTGTCCGGCCGGGCAAAAAGCCGGAAAGCGAGCCGGTCCGCGTCTCCGCGTCCATGATTCCCGAAACCCGGAACGGACCGGATCCATTCGAGTGTCATGGACTGAAGCGGCTTGACGCGTCCCTGATTGTCCTGCACAGCCAGCCGGCCGAAGTGTTTCTCAACATCCGATTGCGAGTTCCGGCGGCCGCGGAGACCGGATGCTCCGGCGGAAGCATCCCCGGCCCGCGCCTGATGCGGAGCCGCCAGCAGGAACAGCAGAGCCAGCGCGGCGGCCGACCCGTTGCGGATGGTCCGGCCCAGGGTCCGGAACCTGCCGTTCGATGCGGACAGCGTGACGAGCAGGAACAGGCCAAGCAGGACATAACCGGCATAAGTCGGGACCATGCCCGGATCGCGGGATACGGTCAGGATGGTTCCCATTTCATCGTCGTCGTACGAGGACTGGTAGAAACGGTATCCGCGATGACGCAGGATATGGTTCATGAAAATCGAGCAGGGTTTCTCCATCCCCAGGTCCGGATCAATGACGGTCACATCGCTTGTGAAACCCGACGGCTTCATGGACCCGGGATACCGGTCCACGCGGAAATCCTCCAGCCGCAGGCTGAACGGAAGACGGACCGGTTGGGACGTCTTCTCCGAAATCACCGTGTCGGACGCCTCCCCCTCGCGGATGCTCATGGTTCCGGAGAACCCGAGATGGCGCGTGACAGCCGCGCCGGTGAGGATGAATAAAAAGGCCAGGTGGAAGAGAAAGACCGTCCTTTTCCCTCTGCGCCACAGCCGGAGCCGGATCAGGTTCGCGGCCAGATTCAACCCGATGAGGATGAGGAGGATTTCGAACCACACGGCGTTGTACACCGCGGATCGAGCCGCGTCCGTTCCGCTCCGCGCTTCGATGAACGTGGCGGCCGCGATGGACGCGGCGAAAATCAGCGCCATGATCAGCGTTGCGGGCATGGAGAAAAACAATCGGGGGATGGATTGGAGAATGCGGGAAACAGCGGAGGCCGTTGTCGGTTCCGATTTCTGTACAGGTTCGGATGTCATTCAGGATTCTCCGGAAATGGACAGATGGGGCGGGCAGGTGCGCTCTTCATTGGTGCAAAGATAATCAAAATAAGGGATTGGGTCAAGAGGAAAACCGGGGAGATTCGCTGAGTCATACGCATATTTTCTGGACGTGGATTATCGCCATTGCCGCGGCACCCGCGTTCTTCAGGCGGGGGTCTCCGCCATTCCTGTCACCCCCGCGTTCTTCAGGCGGGGGTCTCCGCCATTCCTGTCACCCCCGCGATTTTCAGGCGGGGGTCTCCGGCATTCCTGTCATCCCCGCGGTTTTCAGGCGGGGGTCTCCGCCATTCCTGTCACCCCCGCGATTTTCAGGCGGGGGTCTCCGGCATTCCTGTCATCCCCGCGATTTTCAGGCGGGGGTCTCCGGCATTCCTGTCACCCCCGCGATTTTCAGGCGGGGGTCTCCGGCTTGATCACCATGCTCCGTCATCACAGGAACCTTCTTCAGGAAAGTTCCTGTTGTGGAGCGAATCCCGGATCCGATTGCTCGGTTCATCCCAGGTACTGCTGCAGCGCCCCGCTTCGTGAATGCCTGCGGAGCTTGCGCAATCCCTTTTCCTTGATCTGTCTCACCCGCTCGCGCGTCAGATGGATCTGATTCCCGATTTCCTCCAGATTCAGGCTCCGGCTGTTGTCCAGGCCGAAATAGAGCCGGATGACCCGGGCCTCCCGTTCCGTCAGGGTGTCCAGGGCCTTCCGGATTTCATCCTGAAGCGATTCCACGGCCAGACGGGCGTCCGGAGCGGACTGATGATCATCCTTGACGACATCCAGAAGGCACGTTTCTGAATCGTGGCCCATCGGCGCGTCGAGCGAATACTGCTTTCCGGACAGGCTCAGGTGATCGATGACATCCTGCGCCTCCAATTCCATCTGCTCGGCGATTTCTGAAATGCTGGGATCCCGGCCGAATTCCTGTTCCAGGACGCCGCAGGCCTTGCTGATGCGGTTCAGCGTTCCGATCCGGTTCAGGGGAAGCCGGACCACTCTGGAATGCTCCGCCAGGGCCTGCTGTATCGACTGCCGTATCCACCACACAGCATACGAGATGAACTTGAAACCCCGGGTTTCGTCGAACCGCCTTGCGGCTTTGATCAGGCCGACGTTTCCCTCGTTGATGAGATCAGCGAAGGACAATCCCCTGTTCTGGTACTGCTTGGTGACACTCACGACAAAACGGAGATTGGCCGTGGTCAGCTTTTCGAGCGCTTCCTCGTCTCCCTGCCGGATGCGCCTGGCCAGCTGAATTTCCTCCTCTGCGGACAACAGGGGTACATTCCCGATCTCCTGGAGGTACAAATCGAGGGATGAGTTGGCTCTGCTCTGTCGGCTTTTGATCATGGGAAGGGACACGCTCCTCTCGGTGGCTGTTCGTTCGATTTCTAAACCATCACCACGGAATTCTCGCATGCGCCATAGGAGGAATGCACATATTTATCCGCCTGAAAGTCATTCTGCCAGTGCCGGCCGTCGATCAGATATCGGTACTGGTATTCCCTGCCCGCCTTCAACTCCACGACAACCTTGAACGATCCGTCCCTGGACTTTTGAAGCGGCGTGCTCCGTTCCTGCCAGTCATTGAATTCGCCGACCAGGTGGACGCTCTTTCCGACGGGCGCCGTCTCCTTCGGGATGCTGAACGTGACTTTACAGGCATTGCTGTCTTTCGCGTACTTTTTGAACAATCCCACTGGGTTCTCCGTTCGGTGGCTGGATGCGGGTGATCGATGAGACGGTTTGATGAAAACAGGTTCGAAGGGGAGAGTCTTGATTTCGGCATTTAATATACGATATTATTTTCAATAAGTCAATTAATTTTAATTATTTATTATTGGGCATGATAGCCGATGGCAGTCGTATTTATGGATGTGTATTTGAATTTCGACATGGGATTCATTCTTCCATGCATCCGGATGGGACGAAAAGGACATCCTGTTTTCCGTATGGGCGACGCGCCGCCTCGCCCCTGCGATAAAAAAAACCCGGATCAAATGATCCGGGTTTTTTTGTGCGTCCCCATGGGGATTCGAACCCCAGTTACAAGATCGAAAATCTTGAGTCCTAGGCCTCTAGACGATGGGGACAGATATTTCCGAGGTTGTCAATCGGGCTGTCAGAAGCCCGCTTCCTGCTTCTAGTGCATACAACGTCTGCAATTCAATCGCAGCGGGCTTCTGACAGCTCCGACGAGTCTGTTTCACCGCCGCTTGCGGCATCCGTTATCTATATTTCCCGTAATACGCCGCTGTTCGCTACTGAGTCATTTTAGACGGCCCTGAAAAGTCCGGCCGTTGGGGTGAGTAACGGGACTCGAACCCGTGACCTTCAGGGCCACAACCTGACGCTCTAACCAACTGAGCTATACCCACCATGAACAAAGCCGTATAATTTAAGTAAATGACTTGTGGAAATCAAGCATAAAAAAACGCTCCGTCCATTTTCCTGGACGGAGCGTTTTCAAGGAAGTGAAGGAAGAAAAGGTGTCGTGACAGGGTCAACAGGATCAGTTGACCAGCGCATGCACCCGGGCACGGGGGTCCTTGACCGGCTGATAATGGCGCTTGGGGCTTTCCTTTTCCAGAAAATCCAGCCTGGCCTTGTAAATCCGGTTTTCATGGATCAACTTGGCCTTGGCGCCGTACGCGAGCACGGCCATTCCGAGCATGCCGAAAAGTCCTCCCGCCAGGAACGAGACTACCAGTAAAACCGCCATGACAACCCCCGATTCAATTTGAAAATGACTCCAGCCGATTATTTCGTAACCGAGACAATTCCCGCCTGAAATTCTACCTACTGCAGACATATGCAAATTGCGGACCGTTTATTTTGTGCCTGAAACCGGGTGCGGTTATGGTAATAAGCTGAAAATTCTTCTTTTTCAGTGAAAATGCCTGGAAAAAATTGCCCGGTCGACAGTATCTCTCAATCCAGACCCCATATTCTCCCTGGAATGTTGAAAATATCATTCCAATTCATTACATTGAAAGAGAATATGGCTAAAACACTTAAATCATTGATTTTCAAGAGAAATCCGGGCAATCGTTTTACCATTCCCGTACTCCTCTCGGTCATAGAGAAGCGCGGACTCTTGAAGTCTTTTTCCGTCCGGGTCGCGGATGACCTGTCCCCCGATTCAGTGCCTGAAGGATCCATCGTCGCTTTTTCCTTCCAGACCGTGCATATACCAGAAGTCAGGGCTGAAATCAGGCGATTCCGTAAAAACCCGGGAATTCGCCTGATCGCGGGCGGCCCACATGCCACCGGGGATCCGGAGAACACATTGAAAATGGGTTTCGATACCGTGTTCGCCGGGGATGGAGAAACCGCGCTTCCCGATTTTCTGGAAGTTCTGACTCGTTCAGGAGAGTGGCCTGAAGAACGGATACACAGGTCCGGCCCTGTCGGGGATCTGGAAAACAGCCTTCCCTTCTCCGGAATCGACCCTTTTATCCCGCCCATCGAGATCATGCGCGGATGCGGCCAAGCCTGCCGCTTCTGCCAGACCCGGGGAAGAAAGCCTGTTTTCCGGTCCATGGACTCCGTGCGGCTGTATCTGGAAGAAGTCAGGCGGCGGGCCATGCTGCTGCGGCTCGGATTCATATGCCCGGACGGATTCGGGTATAAACCGGAAGGACGGGAAACAGCGGAAGCGGTTGAAATGCTTCTGACCGAATCCAAATCCATCGGCATCCGGTTCCTGGAATACGGGATATTCCCCTCCGAGGTGAGACCGAATCACGTCACTGCCCGTCTCCTATCCGCGGTCCGGAAGCACTGCTCCAACCGCAAAATCACGGTGGGCGCCCAGTCCGGGTCGGAACGCGTCCTGCGACAGGTGTGCCGCGGCCACAGCCGGGAAAGCATCGAGGAGGCCGCAGCCCTGATCCGCGAAGCCGGGTTCAAACCCCAGCTCGATTTCATCATCGGATTTCCCGGGGAAACGGACGAGGACCGATTGGAAACCGTGGAGTTCATGAGGCGGATGGGAACACGGTTCGGGGCGTGGAACCAGGTGCATTATTTTCTGCCGCTCTCGGGAACGCCCTATTACGGGATGAAACCCTCGGCGATTTCACCGGCTGTGGCGGCCGAATTGGACGGACTCGCTTCTGCGGGCCTGGCGAATGACTGGTGGAAGAAAGGGCTTGTGCTGTCCGGGAAGATCGTGGAGACGATGGAGGAGATGGAAAGAGAAAGTTCATAGTTCATAGTTCATTGTTCATGGTTCATAGTTTAAAAAGAAAATATTAAAAAATCATTATTAATTGTTCCCAATGAACAATGAACTATTAATCATGAACCTCTGTTAACTATGAACTATGAACAATGAACTCAAAAATACAGGCCTATAAACCGTCCGATCGCCTCGATTAAACGCGCGGCCTATCGGGCCTACAAAACGTATTCCCTTCGATCCGGCTCCGGGAATCCCAGTTCCGGAAAACGCCGGTGCAGGCTCTCCGCGAAGCGATAATCCAGGTCCGCGTTGTCCTCAGGCGCGAATCCCATGACTTTCTCCCACACCGGCCGCGACTCCATGCAGAAATAGACGAACACATCCTCGGACCTGCGGCGTATCCGTTCCAGAACCGCTCGGTACATGGCCGTGCGAAGGGGCCGCGGATAGCGCATTTTTCCGTCCAGGCCGCGGATCATTTCACCGTACCCGATGCGGCTTTTCGGGAAGCGCGTCCGGATCACGTCCCCGAGGCTGGGTGGATAGCGCAGACTGCCGAGGCTGATCCAGGCCACGCGGGCCGGATCCACCGCGTTGAACAGGCGGTCCGCCAGGTCCGCGTACGCGCTTTCGCAGTCCGGAAAATCGAGAATGGGATCGAAGTGGAAGCCGACGAGGAATCCGGCCTCAGCGCATCGGGCCGCAGCGTCGAGCCTGTGCTCCAGAGAGGCGGAACCGTGCTCCTCGGCCGCGACGACCGAAGGCGGGTTCACGGACCAGGAGATGACCGCGCGGCGCGACGCGGCCGCGAGGGCTCCCTCGATCCGGACGGTTTTGGTCTTGAGTTCGAACAAGGCATTGGGCCGGGCCGCGAAGAATTCGATAAACGTCCGGGCCGTGCCGGTCAGATCGTCCAAGGCGAGGCTGTCGCCGAGCTCGCCCGTGCCGACGCGGAACAGGCGGCCCGGGTTTATATCCAGCAGGCGGCCGGCCTGTTCCAGCATGTCATCCGTATTCACGAAAACAGTCTGGCAGGTCGAGTCGAGATAGGTCTGGAGCACGCAGTACGCGCAGTCCATGGGGCACTGGGACTGGGCGTTCAACACCGTGTACCGACAGCAGAGATACGGCTCGGCTGTGGCCGGACAGGGTTTGACGAGACTGCCGCGTCCCACCGCGAGCCTGAGCACCCGCTTCCCCAGGGTCAGGGGCAGGCGGCTGATCGAACGTCCGAAGGTCTCAGCGTCCGAGAAGGAACGGGGCGTGTCGGGCAGACGTTCGAGTATCCGTCCGGTCAGCGGATAGGCCGCGGCTTCGGGATCGATTTCGACCCGGTCGAAGCGGAACGGGATTTTGGTTTGCTGCCTGGACATTGTGCGACGCTCAGAGCAGTTCGAACATGGACCGCAGACTTTCACGTGTCCCGGAATCGTTGAGCGCCGAAGCCAGTTCGGACGCATCCGACTCTTTCCGGAGCAGGGCCTCGAGGCGCAATCCCGGCGATTCCAGGGACGCGTCCCATTCCAGGACGCAGGACTGCGGAAGCCGCATCCCGCTTCGGGCCCGGTTCAGGGATTCGTTCCATTCCGTGATCCGCGGCTGCCGGCCGCGCTTCAGGTGATCCTTGAGCCTGGCAATCCGCTCGTTCCGGTTCATTCCGGGCCGCGTGTTTTCCGCGGACGCTTCGGCCAGCACGGCCTGCATCGGCCGGCTGTCCCTGCGTCCGATCTCCCACGCGGTCCTGACAATCTCCGACAGCTCCACGGGCCGGAGCTGAAGTTCCGACCCCAGTGCCGCGGCCGTTTTCTGGCCGGACGGATCGATCGTCATGAAGAGGGACGCCTGCTTGAAGGCAACCGGAAACCGTTCCAGAAGGGCGATCAGGGAAGGCTCCAGCCCGAGCAGTCCGGTGAGTTCATCCAAAGAAGGGGCGGATCCGGAAAGTTCCAGCGCCTCCCCGCAGCGGCCGTGAATTTCCGGGTCCGGCGCTCCGGCCCGCCTGAGAATGTCCACGATTCTCGCCTTTTCGAACAGATGCAGGGACCGCGTCGCCGCGTGTTCGAGAACCGATTCCGCGAAATGCAGCCAGGCCGGCGTTTCCGGGGACAGCGCACGGCCCGGCACGGTTTCAAGCCCGGCGGCTTCGGCCGCGCGGATCCGGCTGAACCCGGCCACGGGCCGCCATCCCCCTTCCGCGGCCAGCACCGGAATCGGATTCAGGA
>CAZNXX010000010.1:0-39699 GCA_964577095.1 uncultured bacterium
GCGGACCGGGGCGAACGCCGTTCATACCGGGACTATTACGGCGCATCCTGACCTTCGGCCCGCGGCCGCATTCACGGAACGTCCCGGGTGCCGACGGCTTTCAATCCGCTCCGCCGGGACCCGGGCAACACCAATCCGGGAGGCCTTCGTTTGATTTTTTGGTTCGATCTCTGCCATCCGCCTCACGTCCTTTTCTTTTCTCCCCAGATACGGGCCATCGAGAACATGGGACACCGGTGCCTGATCACGGTTCGGGACCGGTTTCAGGTGAAGGAACTGTGCGGTCTTCACGGAATCGAGGCCTGCGTCATCGGACGGGACTACGGCAAGCATTCGGCCGCGAAAGCGGCCGGATTCCTCGTTCGAACAGCTCAGCTGGTCCGCGCATGCCGGGGACAACGGCTGTCCCTGGCGGTCAGCCAGGGTTCCACCTACCAGGTCGTGGCCGCCGCGCTGCTCGGCATACCTTCGGTTTTCATGACCGATTATGAGCATGTTTTCCTCGGTGTCGCCAACCGTCTTGCGACACGTCTGTTCTTTCCTTCCGCGATACCGGCACGGGTGCTCCTGGACAGGGGCGTTCCGCGGTCCAAAATCTTCGCCTACCCCGGCCTGAAAGAGGACGCCTATGTCCACCGTTTCAGGCCGGACTCGGCCGGGTTCGGCCGCCTGAAAATTCCGCAGGAATCCGTGATTGTGACGCTGCGCGCCCCTTCCTTCTCAGCCCATTACCGGAATCCCGAAAGCGAGACCCTTTTTTACAGGGTCGCGGAAGCGCTGCTGAAGCATCGCGGTGTCACGGTACTGTTCCTTCCGCGTTCGATTGAGGAGGCTTCGGATCTGCGGCAACGGGTTTCCGGACTGCCGGGCAGGCTCATCGTACCGGACCGCGCGGTGGACGGCCTGAACTGGATCTGGCATTCTGACCTGGTCGTCGGCGGCGGCGGCACCATGAACCGCGAAGCGGCGGCCCTGGGAGTTCCGGTATACTCCATTTTCAGGGGCCAGAGCGGGGCCGTGGACCGCCATCTGAATCGTGTCGGGCGTCTGGTCTTCATCGAAAATGAATCAGAGATCGGTCGTATTCGCATCGAAAAGCGGATCCGTCGCGCCGCAGGCGGCGCGCATGACGACCTGTCCGACCTTCTGGCCCGCGAGCTGATCCGGACCGCCTCCGGGCATGCCTGAGGAGTGACCGCGTGCGCATCCGCATCGCCATGCTCGGCGCCTTTCCTCCGGCCATCGGCGGAATCTCGACCTGCATCGACAATCTGATCCGCTCCAACCTGCGCCGCAGGCATGCGTTTCTTCCCTTTCCCACCTATTCACGCAAGGGCGGATCCGCGTCATACGAGGAGGAATCCGTCGCGGGGAAAGCCGCACGGGTGCTGACGGATATTGCGCGTTTCATCCTGTTTCTCGTCCGAAGGGCCCCGCATCTGGTCCATGTGCACACGTCTTTCGGCGACTGGTCTTTCTGGCGGGATTCGATGTATGTGATTCTGTCCCGTTCCGCGGGCAAACCCGTTTTTCTGCAGATCCACGGCGGAGACCTGGAATCGTTCATGCGCAGGCATCCGGCCGCAGGATCGGCGCCTCGCATTCTGCTGTCGTTTTCGACGCGGATCGGCGTTCTCTCCGAGATGCAGGAACGGCCGCTCCGCGCGCTGGCGCGGAGAAGCGGAATCGACCGCGTTCCGAACCTCGTGGAAATGGAGGATTCGCCGCCCCGGAGGAGGAAACGGTCCGAACTCGGGATTCCATCCGGGGCCTGCGTCGTTTTGTTCGCCGCTCCGCACCTGTATCCTGCCAAAGGAGTGTTTGAACTGATCCGCGCGGCCGAAATCCTGCTTTCCTCTCATCCGGAACTCCGGTTCTGGTTCATCGGCGGGGGAGGGGCGGAAAACGAGCTCAGGCGCATCCGGCAGTCCATGCGGGGAAGGGAACGCGTGGTGTTGACCGGGAATCTGTCCCCGCAGGCTGTTCGCGGATGGATGTCGGCGGCGGATATCTTCACGCTGCCCAGCCATGGGGAGGGATTCCCCATGTCCGTGCTCGAAGCCATGTCCGCGGGTCTTCCCGTGGTAGCGACCCGGGTGGGGGCCGTTCCGGAAATGATCGAAGAAGGAACCGGCGGTCTCCTGATTCCCCCTCGCGACCCGGAGGCCCTGGCCCGGGCGCTGTCCTTTCTCATCGCCCGTCCATCCCTCAGAAAGAAAATGGGAAAACACAACCGCGACAAGGTGAGCCGGTTGTACAGCATGACAAACGCGGAAAGAATTTTCGGCGCCTGCTACCGTCTCGCTGCGACGGGGGAACCATGAGGGGGCCCGATTCACGCCGGCGGCCGGGACGGATCCTGTTCCGGAGTCTATCGGTCACACTCCTGATTCCGGTCTGCCTGATCCTGGTTGTTCAGTGGGATTTTTCCCGTACCCGCAGGCTGTACCCGGACGATGCGGCGGGGCAGGCGGCTGTGGCGCTGCGGAAATACCCGTATCCGTACCGCGCCGGCCTCAGCATCTGCAGCGACATCGACAATACGGAGACACCGGAGGAATTCCTCTCCATTCAGGAATTCCTCAATACCGATCACGAAACCGCCTTTGGCCGCGGCGCCGGACTGGAGATCGGAAACAGCTTTTACCTGTTCGACCGCCCGGGCCGGAATGAGTTCTCCTGGTTCTCGGACCGGCCGGAGGACAGGCGGATCATCCGCGACTTTATCCGCGCCGGGATTATCGACTGCCTGCACTCGTACGGTGAAGGATGTACGACCCGGGTGCAGGCCTTGGACGCGCTCCGGACCCTCGAGCGGGACGGCTGCGGCGTGCCGGTCTGGATCAACCACAGCAACGCGCGGTCCAATCTGTCGAAATGGTTCGACACGAACCGAGGCGACCAGGTTGGCGATGCGGCCTATCACTCGGACCTCACGTTCCCGGCTTCCGTCCGGTACGTCAGTTGCGGAAGCAGCACCTCCGTCATCGGACAGAATACCCCGGTTTCCTGGCGGTCGTATTTCCGCCCGCCCGGCCGGGAGGCATGCCTGAAGTCCCTCCGGAACGGGGCCAAGTCGTTTCTGAAAAGAGTTGTGTCGAGGCTCGGACTTTCCGGCACGCGGTATTTTCTGCACCGGGACAATGCCCTGATCGGCATCCGCCGATTGGAGGACGGCAGGCGCGTCTATGAATTCATGCGTTATGACGTCAATCCGGACGGTATCGGATACGGCGCGGACAGCCGCGGGCTTGCCGAGAACATCTCCGAGGACGTTCTCCGGCGTCTCCTGGAAGTCGGCGGAACGGGCATCGTCTACACGCATCTCGGCAAAAACGGGGAAAGACAGCCTTGGGTGGATCCGCAAACCGCGGATGCACTGCGCAATCTGTCCGTCCATTCCACGGAAGGACGCATTCTCGTAACCACCACGGCCAAACTGCTGAACTACGTCACGGCCCGAGATGCGGTCCGCTGGTCTTTTAATGAGGAACCCGCTGAGACTGTCATTCGGATACACGGCATCCGGGACCCGATTCTCGGCGAGATGGATGCGGACAGTGTGACCCTGCAGGGCATCACATTCTATGTCCCGGACGGGAGAGACGTCCGGATTCTGGTCAAGGGGAAAGTGATCCGGAACCTGCGGATAAATCCGCCGGATGAGAGCGGCCGTCGTTCTGTGTCCTTTCCATGGAGCCGCCTGGAAGCACCGGAGGTTCATGTCTCCGGGCGCTGATTCCCGGGCCGGACGGTTCGCGCGCGGTCTCGCGACGCGCGCTCCCGCGGATTCAGCCGTTCCGGGATTCCGGCCCGAGCGGAAGAATCGATGCCGGCCTGAAGACGAAACATCCGCGGACTTCCGCACTTCCGGCCCCGGTCGGACCGGTTCGCTGAACGCCGGCCGTTCCAGCGACCTCATCCGGAAATCCCTCTCGCTCCTGACCGCATATGTGGAACGTGAGGCGTACCGCGGGTTCGATCCGTATGACGCCCTCCTGGCTCCGGCCGCGTCGCATTCCCTCATCAACCGCCCATTGACGCGCATCGCCCTCACCCAGATCATGCGCCGGCTCCCGTTCAACCTGCGTCCCATGCTGGGCATTCCCGGAGGCCTGAATCCGAAAGGCCTGGCGCTGTTCCTGAGCGGATACGCGATCCGGCCGGCCGCATCGTATCCGGATCGTCGGGAGGAGCGGATCCGCCTGCTGGTCCGTCTACTCGAGGAGAACCGGTCGCCCGGATTCGACCGCCCCTGCTGGGGTTATCATTTCCCATGGCAGAACCGGAACCAGCTGTATCCCGCCCACACGCCGACGATCGTCAACACGGGTTTCGCGGGCCATGCCCTCCTGGACGCGCATGCCGCAACCGGAGATTCCGGGCCTCTCGCGATCGCCGAGGGTTCGGCGCGCTTCATTCTGGAAGACCTGCCGCGGGTCGTGGATGACAGCCGCCGCCTCTGCCTCGGATACACACCGCTCGACCAGTCGCGGATATTCAACTCGAATGCCATCGGCGCGTCCTTTCTCGCCCGGATCGGATCGATCTTGAACCGCGGGGACTGGCTGCGTTCGGCTCGCAGGATGATGAACTGGGTCGCGGAGCATCAATCCGGCGACGGATCCTGGGTCTATGGCGAGGCCCCCTCTCAGAACTGGATCGATTTGCACCATACATCTTTCATTCTGGAAAGTCTTTGCCGCTACCGGTCGTGCTCGGGAGACCCTGCGTTCGGTCCGGTCCTGGAAAAGGGAACGGAATACTTCCTGCGGACATTCTTCCGTGAGGACGGATCCGCATCCCTCTGGCATGACCGGCCTTTCCCGAAGGATATCCACGCGTTTGCCGCGGTTTCCGCGCTCACCGCGGTCCCTCAAGATACCACGGTCCGGTTCAGGAGACGGTCGCTGATCCGATGGCTGGTGACGCACATGCAGGATCCGTCGGGCTTTTTCTATTATCAGGCGCACCGCTGGTACCGCATCCGGATCCCCTACATGCGCTGGTCCCAGGCGTGGGCTTTTTACGGCCTTTCCGCCGCCCTGGCCGCGGAGCAGGATCGGGAGGCCGCGCAATGAGCGACCAGGCTCGCTTCAGCGGACCCCGCGGCCGGTTTCTCCGAATCCTGCTGCCCGGATTTGCGGCCGGTGTCCTGGCCGGAGCGGCGGCCATGCGGTTGCTCGCCCTGCCTCCGGCGATCGTCGTCTTCGGCCTTCTGGCTGCGGGAGGCGGTCTGGCGGCCTTGCTGCTCAGAAAAGCCGGCGCCGCACTTTTCGCGCTGCTCATCGTCACCCTGATCATCAATATCGACAAGACGTTTTTCCTGAATCCGGATCATTCCGGAGGCGCCAAGGGCCTCATCGTGGCGCTCTGGAACATCGTGCTTCTGGGTTTCATTGTGATCCGTCCTCCGGCTTTTCTCGGAATGCGGCCCCAAAGACCGGAGTCGCCGATGTGGGCCTGGGTCTCGCTGCTTCTGCTTTTCGCCTTTGCGGCCTTCTCCCTGACTCAGGCGGTCAGTCCGCGTCTCGGCCTATACCAGCTTCTCGAGCTGACCAAGGCGATTCTGCTTTTTCTGGTCCTCTCCGACGCATTTCGGGACCGTGGCGCTGTATCCGCCGCCCTGACCGTCCTGCTGGTCCTCTATCTTTTCGAACTTGCGGTCGGCACCGTCCAGTACACGCTCAACCGGGATGTGCCTCTCGGCATCCTGACGAACGCCACGACCAGCAGCGTCCGGCGCATCGGCGACCGCTCCATGATCAGCGTGTCCGGCACGCTCGAAGGATCGGACCGTTTTGCGAGCTATCTGGTCATGATGCTGTTGCTGTTCATGGGCTGGTGGTCCTCGCTCAAACGGGCGCTTCCGCGGCTTCTTCTCATGGCGGCCGTTCTCGCGGGCACCATGCTTCTCGTCTTCACATTCAGCCGCGGTGGATGGATCGGCTTCGCCGGGGGCCTGCTTGTTTTCGCCTTCCTCCACTGGCGAATCGCAGAAAACCGGAGCCGTGCCCTGTTCCGGGGACTGATCGTGCTCGCCGTCATTTCACTGGTGCTCTGGCTGCTCCGCGACTTCATTCTCCTGCGTTTCACGGGAGAGGATTACGGATCCGCCCATTCGAGAATACCGATGATGCAGATCGCCCTGGGGATGATCCGGAGATTCCCCTGGCTGGGCGTCGGACTGAACAATTACACCCTGTCCATGGCCCCGTTCGACACGACCGGTCTGACCCTGGACTTCTTTCACCCGGTTCACAATGTTTATCTTCAACTCGCAGCAGAAATCGGTATTCCGGGGCTCGCCGCGTTTCTCGCCTTCACCCTCGGAGTGTATGTGCGGGCGATAGGTTCACTTTCCGAACCCGTTCCGGACCGTTCGAGGCAGCTGATCATCGGATGCATCAGCGGGATCACCGGGCTCCTGATTCATCACACCGTGAACAACGCGACCATCGATTCCGAGGCATTTCTCGTCTTCTGGATATTCGCGGCGGCGATCATCGCCCTGTCCGGCCGGCCGCAGATCAACGGATCCACCGACGGCGGGGAAGGAGGTCCGGTTGGCCTCCGATAGAATGGTCATCGCACGGAACACGACCCTTCTCGTTTCCGCGGAGGTCATCACGCGCGCTTTGGGAGCCCTTCTGACCATCCTGATCGCGCGGAGGCTCGGGGCTGAAAAGCTCGGTCTTCTGGCATTCGCACTGTCCTTCACCGAACTTTTCGGATTCATCACGCGTTTCGGGTTCCGTACCATGATTGTGCGGGACCTCGCCAGGCACCCGGATCGGACCGGACCTGTGCTCGGCGGCCTTCTCGTGCTTGAAACCTTTCTGGGCGCGGCGGTTCTGGCCGCGGTCTGGATTACCCTGCTTCTGATGCGCACGGGCGCGGAAAAGAGCGCCGTTGTCCTCCTCTGCGCCGGCATTCTCGTGTTTTCCTCCGTACTCGACGTTTTCTACGCGATTTACCGGGCCCATCAGAATGCCGTTCATGAAGTGTTCAATAAAATCGGGCTGAATCTGTCCGTTTCGGTCACCGGCGTGGCCGTCATCTGGATGGGGCATGGGCTCCTGCCGATGCTGGCCGTCCGCCTCGCTCTGTATGCGGTGTTTTTCACGGCCGGCATCCGGATCCTCGTCAGCCGCTACAGCCGCCCCGTTTTCACCCGGCAGACCGGTTTTTATGCGGGCCTGTTCCGTTCCGCACTGCCCTTCGCCGCGCTCGGGATCATCGTGACCGTCAATACCCAGATCGGAACGATTCTGCTGACCTTCTTCAAGGGAGAATCCGAAACCGGTTATTTCTCGGCGGCCCTCCGCATCTGCGGGGTTCTGACCTTCCTGCCCATGGCCTTCACCAGCGCCGTGCTGCCAGCCATGGCGAAGTTCCGGGAATCGGGAGACGAGAATTCATTCCGCCTGAGTTACGAAAAATCCCTGAAATACCTGTTCATCCTTGTCATTCCGATCGCGGTCAGTTTCTCCGTTCTCGCCGGTCCGATTATCCGGCTTCTGTACGGAGCCTCGTTCGGCCCATCGGTTCCGATGCTCCGAATCCTGCTCTGGATGCTCGTGTTCGCCTTTCTCAACCAGGCGTTCATGATCGCCTTTTCGGCCATGGACCGTGAATCGATTTTCGTCCGATTTCAGGCCTTCGGCACCGCGTTCAATGTCATTCTCGCGCTCCTGCTGATCCCGTCCACCGGCGGCCTCGGCCTCTGCGCCGCGAGCGCGGGGTCCCAGGCGCTCATCACGCTGCTTTCCGCTATTCAACTCTCATCCCGGATACCGGGCGTCCATCCTCTGAAAATCCACGCAAAGGCGCTGATCTCGGCGGTTGCACCGGGGGCTGCGCTCATTCCTTTCCGTCATTACCCGCCGGCCGCGCTTCTGGGTGTGTACGGGCTGGCCTATCTGTCAATGCTTTTCGCGGTACGGACTTTCGGAACAGGCGAGATCCGCATGTTCCGGGAACTGCTCAGCCGAAGGGGGAAACCGGCATGACATTGAAGGAACGGTTCATCCGGAGCGTTTCATACCCGCTTTACGAAAAATCGCGGGGTTTGACGGTGCGGTCCAAACTCGATGCGCTGGAAGCCGGTCGGAACCGGACCCCGGCGGAAATCCGGGACCTTCAGTTCGAAAAACTCCGTTCACTCGTCGCCGACTCCGGCGCCCGAACGCCCTATTACCGGGAGTTGCTGGAACGGAACGGCCTCACCGCCGATTCCTTCCGTTCTCTGGACGATCTGTCCCGTCTGCCGGTGCTCACCAAGTCCCTGCTGCGGGAAAACAAGGAAGCGATCAGCATTCCCGGACTCTTCAGGAGGACGTACTGTCACCAGTCCAGCGGTTCGACCGGGGAACCCAAGGTGCTCTGCGCGGACACGGAAGCCGAAAGCCACCGGATGGCGGCCTTGTTCCGGAGCCGCCGATGGTGGGGGTGGGACATCGGCGCGCCCGTCCTGGAGATCTGGGGGACATATCATCTTCAGCCGTCGCTGAAGCGAAATCTCCGCATGCGCTGGATCGAAAACCGTTTCCGCTATTCGGTCATGCGGTTGACCGACGCCTCCGCGGCCGAAACCTGGAATGTCTTCCACAGACACCGGGGCGCCTACGTCCGCGGTTATGTCACCTCCATCTTCGGCATCGCCCGGCTTTTCGAGGAAAGCGGACGCAACCCGGCCGAGCTGGGCATCCGCGCCGTCTGCACCACTTCCGAACGCCTCTACGAGTACCAGCGTCGTTTCCTGGAGTCGGCGTTCGGGTGTCCCGTGATCGACGAATACGGCGCCAGCGAGGTCGGCATCATCGCGTTTCAATGCCCTTCCGGTGGAATGCACCTGATGGAGGAGAACCTCATCGCGGAATTCGCGGATCCGCCCCGGCCGGGTCCGGCGGACGCCAAAAACCTGATCCTGACCGAGTTGAACAACCGCGCGACGCCCCTGCTGCGCTACGAGGTCGGAGACCTGGTGCGCCCCGATCCAGAACCCTGTGCCTGCGGATCCGGGCTCGCTCGGATCCGGGTCGACATCGGACGGGAATCCGAGGTGGTGTACCTTCCCGACGGTTCGCGCGTCTCCCCGGTCCTCTTCTGCCACATGGGACAGTACAGCTTCTACGAGATCGGAAGGAAAATCAGGCAGTACCGGATCATCCAGAAGAGCCTGGACCGCTTCGAAGTGGAGGCGGTCTGCAATCCGGAGGATCAGTCCGAGGTCGAAGCCTATTTCCGGAAGGCCTTCGAAGAGGACTTCGACGGCCTGGTGCGCCTGGACGTCCGATTCCCCGATTCCATCCCGCCGGACGCGAGCGGTAAGCACCGTGCGTTCATTTCCGAAATCAACCCCTCCGGGCCGGAGCCGGGATGAACCTGTCAGCGAGTGAGCGGCCTGCGGCCGGCAACCGGAGAGCGTACACGCGTTTGATCGGGCGTGACGGAGCGGCGCGGAACCTCCGCCCGCCGTTTCAAAACCGGAACATTCTGATCCTTTCGGATCACGATCCCGGACGGATCTGCGGCCACACCATTCACCTGCGATACCTGTCGGACTTTCTCGGGCAGCGGAACCGCGTGCGTCTTGACGGGCACGCCCGGCTCCGCGATCTGCGGACGGCGGATGTCGTATGGATCCGTTCCGAAAAACTGTTTCTCCGGTGGATTCCTGCCTGCGCGCTGACCCGCAGGATCACGGTGTACGATCTGGCCTCCTTTCCCTGGCTCGAGCTTGAGATGGCCGGCCGATCGCGCATGCGGATCGCACTCTCCCGCTGGACCTTTCGACTCGCCCTGAAAACAGCCGTGGTCCGCGTTCTCAGCGCTTCCATGTACGATTATCTCAACAGTACTTTCCGGATTCCGGAAGATCGGATGTTTGTGCTGCCGATTCCCGTGCGTCTTCAGGCGCTCCCCCGGAGAGACCGGACGGACCGACGGCTTCATTTCGTCTACATGGGATCCGAGAAGCCCTGGCAGGGTTTCCGAAACCTGATCGACGCGTTCACCCGGCTCGAATCCGATCCCGTCTTCCGGCTGCACTGCTACGGCATCCGCGGCCGCGACACGAAAAATGTCCGTTTTCATGAGAGCGTCCCCCATTCGGAGATGATCCGGATATTGGCCGAACGCGCCGACGCGGTCGTGGTGCCCAGGCCCAGGAATGCAGTGACGGAACACGTGACACCCATCAAGTTCGCGGAAGCTGCGGCGCTGGGACTGCCCATACTGGCAACCGACCTGAAAGTGCTTCGGGAACTGGGCGGCCAACACGTCCGTCTGCTGCCGGACAACGAAACCGAGACCCTGATCCGGGGTATACGATCATTTCGGAAGGAGAGGAACACGCGGTGAAAATCCGAATGGCATTGGCGGATCGTGTGACCTCCGCGTTCCGTCGGGACAGACCGGGAATCGCCGCGAAAGCGCTTCGCCGGATTATCGGTCGCTTCTGGTCGGACGGATTCAACACGGCCTTTCACGCTCACAACAGGGGAAAACCATCGCCCTGGCCGGGCAAACAGGCCTGCCTCACCCTTTCTTTCGACTGCGATCACGAGGCCGATTACCGGGCGATGCCGGAACTGCTGGATGCGCTGGCAGGGGAGGGACTGAATGGTTCATTTGCCTGCATTGCCAAATGGGTCGAACTGGATCCGGACAGCCACCTGGAACTGATCCGCCGCGGCCACGAACTGGTCAACCATACCCACACGCATCCGAGCAACAGCCGTTTTCATCCGGATGAACGGTTCAACGAGATATCGCCTGAAGACAGACGCTCGGAGATCGTAACCGCGGACCGCATCATCCGCGAACGGCTGCATTACCGGCCCACGGGTTTCCGTACGCCTCATTTCGGCGATTCCCATACGCAGGACGTATATCCCGTTCTGACCGGACTCGGCTACCGGTACTCCAGTTCCAGGATTTCCATCCAGTGCCCTGGTTACGGCATGCCGTACCGGGAGTCGCATGGCATATGGGAATTTCCGCTCTCATTCGACCCGGCGTACCCGAACACCTGTTTTGACGCCTACAACCGTTTTCCGAGAGAGGTTGAACCGGTTCCCGCGGACTCGCAGACCGCGTTTTTCGGCAGAATCGCAAAGGTCATCGAAACCGCGATGAAAACCGGATCGTACGTGAATCTGTATTTCGATCCATCGGATATCCGACGCCTCGGCCGGCTCAGGGATTTCATCCGCTTCCTGGGTTCACTGAAGGATCGATTGTGGATTGCACCCTATGACCGCATCCTGAAGGAATGGAGCCGGAATCCGGATTGATAACGGACCAGAGCCCGCACCCACCCCGTGAAACAGATGAAACTGTCACGGGGTTTTTTATTGGCCCCTGCTTTGCCTATATATAGGATTGTGAAGAAACGGTAATAGGCTTATCTGCAGGAAAACAAGGGGTTATCGAAAGGGGTATTGGCCATGAAAAGGAAATATTTGCCCCGATTCGTGGCGGTCGGAAACGGTTGCGGGAAAGTTTTTCCGATTCTGCTCTTGGGTTTATGGACAGCCACGCTGTCAGCCTCCACTTATTTTGTTTCACCGTCCGGAAACGACAGCCGGACGAACAGCCAGGCCATGAACCGTTCCACGCCGTGGAAAACCATACGGAAAGCGGCTTCGGTCCTGACCGCCGGTGACAGCCTGATCGTTCTGGCCGGCACCTATGTCGAGAGCGACATTCCGTTCGCAAATTCCGGAGCTCCGGGAAAGTGGATCACGGTGACCGGAGAACCCGGAACCCGTCCGGACATCACGGGTTCCGGACAGTACGGATTCATCATCCAGGGACAGCTCGCATCGCCGTTCACCAAAACTCATTTTCACATCAGGAATCTCTCCTTTCACGGGTATCAGCAGGACGGCGTTTCGGTCTATTACTCGGATTATATTTTTCTGGATGATCTCATCGTGTATGACAATGGGAATGCCGGCCTGAACACCGTCGGATCGAATCACATCCTCATCCAGGACTGCGTGCTGCACCACAATGGATGGAAAGCGGATGGAGACAGCGGGTGGGGAGACGGCGCCTCCGTCAACAACCGGGAACTGCTCGATTCCGGGCTTCGGTGGTTTTCAATCGTCCGTCGGAACGTCATGTACGCGAACTGGCAGAAACGGAACGGGTCCTACTGGGACGGAAACGGATTCACGTGGGACCTGGCCGGAACGGACGGCCTGCACCTGATGACACGGAACATCTTCTACAATAACGGAGGCTCCGGGGTCCTGAACAACAACACCGGGAATCTGGCCATGACGCACAACATCCTCTTCCGGAACATGGCCGACACCAACCGCTGCCAGAACATGGCCGAACTGTACCTGACGGATCAATGGGTTCACAACGCCATTCTGAAAAACAACATCATTTACGGTCGAAAAAGAACGGCCCGGTACGACCAGATCTGCCCGATCATTCTGGAGGATGCGGACAATCAGACGGGGATCCGATCCGAAAACAACTGGATCTGGGGCGAACTCGGAAACGCGACGGAGATTTATTGGCTCGGATTCATGTCCCTCACGGAATGGAAAAGAAGGTTCGCGCCCACGACTTTCACGGGAGAGCCGGGATTTGTATCCGCGCCCTTTGACTCCAGGAAAACAACGTTTCACGGTCTCGAATGGATCGACATGGACGCCAGCCGGTACAGTTTCAAGCTGAAAAAGGAATCCGGCTGCATCGATCAGGGAACCGTCCTGACCCGGACCGCATCCGCCGGATCCGGAACCGTCATCGCGCTGGAATCCGCGCGCTGTCTCACGGACGGGTTCGGCATTCCCGGCCAGGGGGATGTCATCCAGATCGGCGGCCAGAAGAATCTGACGATTCTCTCGGCGGATTACACGAACAACCGCATCACCATCGACCGCAGCATCTCCTGGAAGGCCGGAGACGGCGTTTCGTATCCGTACAACGGCCAGAATCCGGATATCGGCGCCTACGAATATGAACCGCTTTATTTTCCGCAGATCGATCCGGATCCCGACCCGATTACGGAGAAAGAGCTGTATGCGACGATCCAATCCCTCCGGATACTGAGAAAAGTGCTGAGCGTGGAATTGACCGCCTCTGAACCGGTCGTCAAAAATCCGGGTCCTCTTTATGTGGATGAAGCGGATGGGACCGTCTCGACCATTCTCCTGACAGGAACCGTGCCTGGGAACGTGTTCACCGGCAGCCTTGCCCTGAATGGTTCCGTAGCCGAGGGAATCGCCAGATACAGACTGCCTGTCGATGCGCTGATGGACTCGGAATCCGCGATTTCATCTGAAATCCGTTCAGGAGACTCCTTTGATATCCATCTGACGCCGCCTGCGGCTCCAAAAGGAATGACAGTCGCGGCTTTTCGGGTCCAATAATCCGGTGTTTATTGGCTATTGACTTTGCTACGTCAATTGGCTAAATTTCCGTGCCGTCTGAACGCCCCCGTAGCTCAGATGGATAGAGCAACTGCCTTCTAAGCAGTGGGTCGCGCGTTCGAGTCGCGCCGGGGGTACCCGGAAACCGCAATCCATCCCGGTCTTATGACCGGGATTTTTTTATGAGGCTTCCCGCTGTAAGCTGCGGGGAACACGAATGCGCACAGATTCAAGCGATGCGAATAAATGAAAGACTGATGAGAAAAAACCATCACCAGGCACAGATTCGAAACCGTATCAGTTTAAAAAATGTTGAAAACAGTGTGACATTGAAGGGGGATGAGAGGATCGGGGAACGGTGAATGTGAGCAGGAAAAATTCGTTAAACACCTGATCGGAGTGAACAGACAGCATTGGAAGTATACATAATATATCTTATGCGAAGTCACGGGAACCGCGTCCGCGGCCGCATCATTTCATGGAACTTGCCAATCGTCGGGCGTGCTCCTTGATTGGGGCGAAAAATTCGACCGCGTTCACTTTGTCGAGCCATTCCATCGCCTTTTTATTGTCTTGCTTCAGCGAATACGCGTACGCCAGCTGGTACATGGCCATCGGGTTGTTCTGGTTTTTCTTCAGCGCCATGCGGAACTGGTGCATGGCCTCGTCAATTTTACGCATGCGCAGAAGCTGGATTCCGTACAGCGTCACGACCATCGGATCGATCTTTCCGAGTTCGATCGCCCTCTTGAAGCATTCGGCGCTCTCCGCGGGTTTCTTCTGGAAATGATAAACCGTCCCGAGGGCTTTCTGGTAAAGGCCTTTTTTCGGATTCAGACGGACGCATTTCCGGAAATCGTCCGCGGCCTCGTCCAGCCGGCCTTTCCGGATCTCGGCTTCTCCGAGCAGGTACCAGGCAAAATCGTCCGAGGTCTGGTTGCGGAGGTAGATCTGATAATGTTCCGCAGCCGCCGTGTAATTGCCGGCCAGCGCGTATCCGGTGCCCTTGGAGAGGGCCGCCAGGCGGTCTCCCTGAAGCACTTCCGGAACGGTTTCGGCCCTGGATTCGGAAATGGATTTTTTCGCGAATTCCGCGAGGGGCGTATCCGGGGCCAGTCCGATGACTTTCTTGAAATAGCTGTTCGCAGCCTCCGTGTCATTCAGGTGGACATAGATTTTCGCGATTCCGAGATACGCGCGGCTCTCCCGGGGATTGTACTGAATGGCGTGATTGAAGGCTTCGATGGCCTCATTATACCGTTTCTGCAGGCTGGCGACGGCGCCGAGATTCAGGTAGCCGAGAACGTTCTCCCGGTGCAGGCGCACGGATTCCGTGAAATGCCGGACCGCCTCGTCATGCCGGTTCATCTTGATGCGGCTGAGCCCGAGCGCCAGATGGGCCTTGTAATGGATCGGGCAGATGCGGACGGCCCGTTCAAGCGCCCGAACGGATTCATCGTAACGCCGCTGTTCGTACAGAACGAGACCGATGTGATAGTGGTATTCGGAATCGTCCGGATTCACGGACACAGCCTGTTTCCATTTCTCCAGTGCCGGCTCGAACTGACGCTGGCGGGCGAGACGCACGGCGGCGCCGTGTATCTGCTCGGCATTGACGTCGACGGACCGGGGTTTGAACGAAATGCGGATGACGTCCTCCTCCAGGGCGACCGTCAGTTTCCCGAACTCCGTCGCGTACCGCTTCTCCAGAAGCGACCGGATGTCCTCGGAAGAGGGCGTCTCCCCTGGAATCGAAAAGAGCTCGGGGTCGGCCTGGATTTCAGAGACCTTCAGGACCGTCTGGACGGATTTCGATCCGGGGGTTTTCAGCATGCACCCTCCCGTTTCTCTCCGAAATAGGCTCGGATCCGCTGGGACAATTCGTTTTCGCCGATCAGCGCCGTTTCACCCGTGCGCCGAATCCGGAATTCGAATTTTTTCTCCCGGATCCAGCGGTCTCCGATAACCACCTGCAATGGAATGCCGATCAGGTCGGCATCCTTGAATTTAAAGCCCGGGGAGGCGGGCCGGTCGTCCAGCAGGCATTCCCAGGACTCAGCGCCGAGCGCGCCGTACAGGGATTCCGAAACTCGGACGATTTCGGGATTGTCCATCTTGACCGGTATCAGATGGACGTGATAGGGCGTCAGCACGGAGTTCCAGATCAACCCCTTGTCGTCATGTCCCTGCTCGATCGCGGCGGCCAGAATCCGCTCGATGCCGATTCCGTAACTGCCCATGATGATCGGCTTCTCTTTTCCGTTCCGGTCCAGAAAAGTGGCCTTCATGGCGGCCGAATACCTGGTGCCGAGCTTGAAGATGTGTCCGAGTTCGATGGCGTTCGTGACACGGAGCGGCCGGCCGCAGGAGCCGCAGGCGTCTCCCGGGGATACGTTCCGGAAATCGCCGAACGCATCGACCTTGAAATCGCGGCCGGGTTCAGCGCCGGTGTAATGGTGATCCCGCAGGTTGGCGCCCACGACGAGATCCTTCTGTCCGGCCAGGGCCTGATCGGCCAGGATTCGAACCGGTCCCGTAGGCTGAACCGGTCCGACGAATCCGGCCTCGGCGCCGCAGGCCGCGAGAATCTCCTCCGGATGCGCGGTCCGGACAGCCACGCCCAGGAACGCCTGGAGTTTGTTTTCGTTGAGGGCGTGGTCGCCCCGGATAAGCACCATGACGGTTTTCCCGTCCGCAACCATCAGAACGGCCTTGGCGAATCGGAGGGGATCCTTTTTCAGGAAACCGGACACCTCCTCGATGGTCCTTTTCCCGGGCGTTTCGACCCGCGTGAGCGGAGCGGACGGAAACTCAGCCGTCTCGATTTTGGCGGACGCGACTTCCAGATTGGCCGCATACCCGCATTCGCAGATCGCCAGCGTGTCCTCTCCGAATTCGGACTCGAACATGAATTCCTGAGAGACCTTGCCCCCCATCAGCCCGCTCGAGGCGCCGACCACGTGGAAATCGAGCCCGCAGCGGCTGAAAATGGCCCGGTAGGCGTCGGCATGCAGGCGGTAGGATCGGTCCAGACCCTCCTCATCGCTGTCGAGGCTGTACGAGTCCTTCATGAAAAATTGACGGGTCCGGATGACGCCCGACCGCGGGCGCGGTTCATCGCGGAACTTGTTCTGGATCTGGTACCACATCTGCGGAAGATCCTTGTACGACTTGACGAACTTCCGGGCCAGGTCGCAGATGATTTCCTCGTGGGTGGGCGCCAGGACGAGGGGTCGGTCCTTACGGTCCTTGAGGCGGAAGATCTCGTCCCCGAAATCCGCGTTCCGGCCCGTCTCGTCCCATATTTCAGCCGGATTCAGGGCGGGCATGTGAAGCTCCTGGGCGCCGATCCGGTCCATTTCCTCCCGGACGATGGCCATGATTTTTTTCAGGATCTTCCACCCGAGCGGCAGGACGGTGTAGACGCCGGCGGCGAGCGGACGGATCAAGCCCGCGCGGATCATGAGGCGGTGGCTCGGGATCACCGCGTCCGCGGGAGTCTCCTTGAGCGTGGGAAGGTAAGCGCGGGACAATTTCAACTTTTTCGACTCCTTTCACTGCGGCGGCAGGCCGTCAGGGTGTTTCTCAGGAGCATCGCGATGGTCATGGGGCCGACTCCGCCCGGGACGGGCGAAATGTAAGATGCCCTGGGAGCGACCTCCGCGAAGCAGACGTCGCCGACCCATCGGAACGGCTTCGCCCCGGTCGGATCGGGAACCCGATTGGTGCCGACATCGATCACCACGGCGCCCGGCCGGACCATGTCGCCGCGGATCATCTCCGGACGTCCGGCCGCGGCCACGAGGATGTCCGCGGCGCGGGTGAAGTCGGCCAGATCCGGCGTGCGCGTGTGGCAGACCGTGACCGTGGCGTCCGCCGTCGGCCCCTTCCCCATCAGCAGGAGCGCGAGCGGTTTGCCCACGATCGCGCTCCGGCCGACGACGACGACGCGTTTGCCGGCCGGCGGATTTCCGGATCGCATCAGCATTTCCACGATTCCCGCGGGCGTGCAGGGCACGAAACTGTCCGCGTCGAGTCCGGCGATCAACCGGCCCACATTGAGGGGGTGAAAGCAGTCCACATCCTTCTCCGGGGAAACGGCAAGAAGAATCGCGGACTCGTCAATCTGCTTCGGAAGCGGCACCTGAACCAGCAGTCCATGCACCATGGGATCGGCATTCAGGCGGCGGATCACATCGAGAAGCGCGGCTGTGTCCGTTGACGCGGGAAGCCGGAGGGTCTCGGAGTCGATGCCCGCCTCGGCGCAGGCTTTTTCCTTGTTGCGGACGTACTGGCCCGAAGCCGGATCATCGCCCACCAGTATGACCGCGAGCTTCGGTGTCACGCCGGCCGACCTGAACGCCGCTGATTCAGCGGCCGTTTCCGACCGAATGGCCGCGGCAATGGCTTTTCCGTCTATCAACTGGCCCAAAACAGTCTCCCGTTCAATGAGGTTGGGTTTCCCGCAGTCGTTCGATCCGGACCGCCCTGCCGCTGGACGCGTCGGCTTCGATGAGAACCCCGTTGAGGGAGGCGGGGGACTCGGAAGCGCGGTACGGCACGGGCAGCTGGCTCCTGAAACGGAGAATGGCGGTATCCGTATCCATGCCGATGACCGAGTCAACGGGGCCGGTCATTCCCGCATCCGTGATATAGGCCGTTCCTTTCGGCAGAACGGTTTCGTCCGCGGTTTGAACATGCGTATGGGTCCCGACCAGGGCGGTGATCCGGCCGTCCAGATAACGTCCCAACGCGAGTTTTTCGGCCGTGGCTTCCGCGTGAAAATCGATGAAAATGACGCGGACCCCTTCACGGTTCAGGCGGTCGATTTCGGCGTCCGCCGCCCGGAACGGGCATTCGATCGGCGTCATGAAGCTTCTTCCCTGGAGATTCATCACGGCCACCGGTTCTCCGGCTGCGGTCCGGAAAACGCAGACGCCGTGCCCGGGCGCTCCCGGAGGGACATTCAGGGGACGCAGCAGGTATGGCTTTTCCTCCAGGACGGGAAATATCTTGTCTTTGTTCCAGATGTGGTTTCCGCTGGTGAGTACGTCCGCTCCGAGTCCGAACAGGGTCTCGGCCATCGAAGGCGTCAGCCCCCTGCCCGCGGACGCGTTTTCCGCGTTCAGGACGGTGATGTCCGCGCCCGTTCGGCTCTGAAGTCCGCTCAGAGAGGATTGCAGCAGGGACACGCCGGAATTGCCGATGACGTCTCCGATGAACAGGATGCGAAGCTGTGCCAAGACCGGCCTCACGCAATCGGAAGATTCGATTTATTTTGCGTACTGGGTCGAGCGGTACTCCCGGATCACAGTCACCCGGATCTGTCCGGGATATTCCATTTCGGATTGGATCTTTTCCGATATGTCCGTGGCAAGCTGGTCGGCCAATGCGTCGCTGATGCGGTCTGGCTCGACCAGAACCCGGATCTCCCGTCCCGCCTGGATGGCATAGGTTTTCGAAACGCCCTGGAAGGACTCCGCGATCTCCTCCAGTTTGTCGAGGCGCTTGATGTATCCTTCCAGGGTTTCCCGCCGGGCGCCCGGGCGGGAGCCGGATATCGAATCCGAAGCCTGCACGAGAGCTGAAATCGGGGAAATCATCTCGACGTCACCGTGGTGCGAGGCCACGGCGTTCTGCACAATGGCCCCTTCCCCGTATTTCTTGACCAGGTCGGCGCCGATCTGGAAGTGGGTGCCTTCCGTCTCCTTGTCCACGGCTTTTCCGATATCGTGGAGAAGCGCGGCGCGCTTGGCGATCACCGCGTCGAGTCCGAGTTCGGCGGCCATCAGGCCGGACAGATGGGCCATCTCCACGCTGTGCTGCAGTACGTTCTGCCCGTAGCTGGTCCGGAAATTCAGCTTTCCGAGAAGCCGGACGAGTTCGGGATGGATTCCGTGAACGCCGGTCTCGAACAGAGCCTGCTCGCCGAGCTGAAGGATAACCTCCTCCATCTCCTTCTTGGTCTTCTCGACGACTTCCTCAATGCGTCCCGGATGGATCCGTCCGTCGGTGATCAGTTTCTCCAGAGCCCGCTTGGCGATTTCCCGCCGCAACGGATCAAAACCCGACAGGATGACCGCTTCCGGTGTGTCATCCACGATCATGTCAATGCCCGTCGCGTTCTCGAAGGCGCGGATGTTCCGTCCCTCCCGGCCGATGATCCTTCCCTTCATCTCGTCGCTCGGCAGGTGGACGACCGAGACCGTGGCCTCCGTCGAATGGTCGGCGGCGGTCCGCTGAATCGACGAAATGATGATTTCCTTCGATTCCTTGTTCGCGGTCAGCCGGGCCTGGTCCTTGATCTCCTTGATGATCTGGGCGGATTCCTGTTTGGCCTTGGCCAGCAGGTTTGATTTCAGCTCCTTCAGGGCCTCATCATGGCTCATGCCGGAAATCTTCATGAGGCGGTCGTTCTGCTCGGCGATCACCTGGTCGAGTTCCTCCCCCTTTTTGGAGAGGTGGTCGTTGCGGTCCTTCAGGCTCTGTTCCAGCTTTTTCAGCTCGGTCTCCCGCTGGTTCAGGTGGTTCAGCCGGCGGTCGAGCTCGACTTCCTTGAACTCCAGCTTCCGCTTCTGCTTGTCGAGCTCCTGTCGCTGATTGCGCGTCTCGCGCTCGACGTTCTGGCGGAGCCGGATGGATTCATCCTTGGCCTCGATGAGCTTCTGGTTCTTCAGGGAATCGGCCTCTTTCTCCGATTCCGAAATGATTTTCGCCGCCAGCTTCTCGGCGCTCGCGATCTTGCCCTGCCCCAGCTTGTTATTGACGACCCATCCCAGGAAAAAGAACAATACGGATGTCAGCAGAAATCCGATAATCACCCAAACCAATGGAATCATTGTGCCTCCGATCTATGTGCACAGTCGCGAAAAATGATGGAGGACCCGGTCGATCACGCCGGTCAGGCGGAACTTCGGCGAAGAGGAGGTTGAAGGAAGGAAGAGCGGAGGATCGACCGGATCACACGTCCGATGCGGACAACTGCCGGTCGATCAGAAGATTCAGCTCCCGTATTTTAGTCTCGAGTTCGTTTCGAATGGCTTCCGATTCCGATCGCTCGCGGAACAGCTCGTCGGTGATGTTCAGCGTGGCGAGTATGGCCACTTTGAGCGAGGAATCGGTCCGAATGGTCTGATCGATTTCAAGCATCTTGTCATTCACGTATTCAGCGACCGACTGCATGTAATTGACGTCCGCCTGTCCTCGGATCAGGTATTCGGCGCCGTAGATTCTGACCTTCAGAACGTTTTTGTCAGATTCCATCGGAACGATCCCGTACGATTTCAGATTCCTTCAACGTGACCGGGTCTGTGTCCCCGCCGCGCGGACGGCGCGTCAGGGGATATTCTCGAATTCCTTGAGCTTCTCCAGCAGGGTTTCCACCTTGGACCGTATCCGGTCCTGGCTCTTGCGGTAATTCTCTATCTCCCCCTGGACGGTCCGGGACTGGTCCAGTTCGGTCCGCAGGGTGTACACCGCGCGTTCCTTGTCCTCCAGAACGGCCTGCAATTCCTGGTTCCGCATCCGGAGTTCGCGGTTCTCCGTCTTGAGCTGTCCGAGCTGCTGAACCATCCGGCTCACTTTCTCTTCCAGCATATCGATGAACTGAAGATCCATCATGCCCTCCCGCGTGAATCAAGACCGCAGGGATGCGCCGTGAACCGACTCGAGGGAACGGAGGATTCCGTTCATCACCGGGTCGACGTCGGCGTCCGTGAGCGTGCGTTCCGGCGACAGAAAAGCGAGGGTGAAGGCGAGGCTTTTCCGTCCGGCGGGGATCTGTTTCCCCTGGTACAGGTCGAAAAGATCGGCGGAGACGAGCAGTCCGCCTCCGTTCAGGAACAGGGTTCCCCGTATGGAACCCACCGGCACGCCGGCGTCGACCACCAGGGCGAGGTCCCGCCGCACGGCGGGGTACCGGGGAACCGGGCGGACGACCGGAGACGGCGGCAGGCATTCCAGCAACACGGAAACATCCAGCTCAAAACCGAAAACCCTTTCCGACACACCGCATGCGGCGCAACCGGAGGCATCCGCCTCTCCGAACGATCCGATCCGCTTCTCCCCGGAGCAAAAAGCCGCGGCGGAGCCGGAAACCCACCCCCGTTCGGGGGACGGCAGGAAGGTCGTTTCACCGAGGTGCAGCGCCTCCGCCAGGGCCTCGATCGTTCCCTTGACGGCGAACCAGTCCGGCCGCGGACAGCGCGATTTCCAGTACCCTTTCTGGCGGGCCGATTCGCTGATGACGCCCGCGATACGGATCCGTTCTTCCGGAAGACCCTCCTTCCGGTGCTCGAACACGTGTCCGATCTCGAAGAGACGCAGGTCGAAGACGGAGCGGTTCTGGTTCCAGCGGACGCTCTCCATCAGGCCGGGCATCAGCGCGGTGCGCATGAATGCGGTTTCCGGGCTCAGCGGGTTGCGGACCGGGACGGCGGGAACCGATTTGAAGAAAAGGTCGGTCGATTTCAGGTCCACCATGCTGTTGTTGAAAACTTCCGTGAATCCCATGCCGGACAGAATGTCCCGGAGCCGTTCGATGAATTCATCGTCCCGGTTCGAATGGACGGCGGTCGGGACGGTCGTGGATGCGGCGGGTTCGATGCGGTCGTAACCGAAATGACGCACCACTTCCTCGATCAGGTCGATCTCCCCAGTCACGTCCGGCCTGCGGGTCGGCACCGTGACCTCGAACGGGTCCGTGCCTTCGACCGTCATGTCGAGCCCGGCGAGAATCCGGAGGATATCCGCCTGCGGGATATCGGCGCCGAGCACTTTGCGGACGCGCTGCGGACGGAGCGGAATCCGGACCGGACGGATCGGACGCGCCTCGACGTCGGTCACGCCGGAATCCGGAAGGCCGCCGCTCAGCTCGACCATCATCGCGATCGCCCGTTCCAGCGCGTCCCGCGTGCCGGAAGGATCGACGCCTTTCTCCATGCGGATACTGGCCTCGGAGGAAATTCCGATCCGCTTGGCGGTGCGCCGGACGGTCATCGGATCGAAATGGGCGCTCTCCAGAAGGATGCGGCGGGTTCCCTCGGACACTTCGGAATTCCGACCGCCCATGACGCCGGCCAGCGCGACCGGCCTGGCGGCGTCGCAGATCAGGAGATCCCCGGCGGAGAGCGTCCGTTCCTGACCATCCAGGGTCGTGAACCGGCGGATTTCCCCGGCGCGGCGCACGATAATGCGGCCCCCGTCGAGGAGATCCGCGTCGAATGCGTGAAGCGGCTGACCCGTCTCCAGCATGACGTAATTGGTGATGTCGACGATATTATTGACGGCGTGCATGCCGGCGGCCTCGATCCGTCTGCGGATCCACTCGGGGGAAGGACCGATGCGAACGTCCTTCAGCCGCCGGGCGGTGTAGCGGCTGCAGCCTTCCGGATCCTCGATGCGGATGTCGATGGCGGCGCCGGCCGCGTCCACGGGCTTTCCGGACTCCGGAGAGAGCAGCGCACAGCCGTGGAGCAGAGCCGTTTCACGGGCGATGCCCCGGACGCACAGGCAGTCCGGCCGGTTTGGAGTCACGTTGATGTCGAGAACAAAATCGGTTCCCTCGCGGTCCGTGAAGGCGTCCCCAGGCCTGAGCGACGGATCCTCGAGGACGAGTATGCCGGAATGATCGCCGTTGAGGCCCAGTTCCCGCGCGGAACAGATCATGCCGGCTGATTCCGCGTTCCGGATGACGGCGCGTCGTATTTTGACGTTGCCCGGCAGTTCGGCGCCTTCCAGGGCGACGGGCACGAGAATCCCGTCGCGCACGTTCGGGGCGCCGCAGACCACGGGTATTTCGCCGGATCCGGCGTCCACGCGGCACAAGCGGAGCTTGTCGGCTCCGGGGACCGGTTCGACGGACAGGATGCGACCGACCACCACGCCCCGGAAACGGCCGCCGACGATGTCGACGGATTCGACTTCCAGTCCGGCCAGAGTCAGCCGCCGTGCGGTTTCATGCGCGTCGAGGGGAACGGGAATCCAGTCCTGCAGCCAGGCCAGCGGTATCTTCATGGCGTCGCCCTAAAACTGCCCGAGAAAACGGAGGTCGTTTTCATAGAATGCGCGGATGTCCTGGACCTCGTACAGAAGCATGGTGAGGCGTTCGACGCCCATGCCGAAGGCGTATCCGGTGTACCGTTCGCTGTCAATTCCCGCGAAGCGGAACACCTCGGGATTCACCATGCCCGCCCCGGAAATCTCCACCCATCCCGTATTCTTGCAGACCCGGCAGCCCTTTCCCCTGCAGATGACGCAGGCGAAGTCGTATTCGGCGCTGGGTTCCGTGAACGGGAAGAAACTCGGCCGGAAACGGATGGTCATGTCCGATCCGAACATCTCCCGGGCGAAAACCAGGATGACCGCCTTCAAATCGGCGAAACTCACGCCCTCGTCGACACAGAGCCCCTCCACCTGGTGGAAAACGGGCGAATGCGAGGCATCCGGCGTGTCGCGGCGGTAAACCCGTCCGGGAGCGATGATCCGGACCGGCGGTTTCTGATTCTCCATCACCCGTATCTGAACGGGCGACGTGTGCGTGCGCAGAACCACGCGGTCGCTGACGTACAGCGTGTCCTGCATGTCGCGGGAGGGATGATCCGGCGGAATATTCAGCGCTTCGAAGTTGTAGTAGTCCGACTCGACTTCCGGCCCCTGGGCGACCGTGAAACCCAGCTTCTGAAAACAGGACTTGACCCGGCGCGTGACGATCGTCAGCGGGTGCAGGCGTCCGACCGGCGGCGCGTATCCGGGAAGCGTCAGGTCCGGACGGTCTTCCCCGGTTCCTTTCGCCGAAACGCGGGCAGCCTGTTCCAGAACCGCTGACTGAGCCCGGTTTTTCAGCTCATTCAGGAGGCGGCCGGCCTCCCGGCGGACGGATGGATCCGCTTCGCCCAGCGTTTCGAACAGGCGCGCGAGCTGTCCTTTACGGCCGAGAAAATCCGTGCGTATCCGTTCCAGGGACGTGGCGTCTTTCGCCTCGGCCAGACGGGACTGGAACGCCTCGTCGATTTTCCGGATTTCCCCGGTCAGGTTTTCCGATGCCATGGAATCAGGCCCCCGGTCAGGCGTTCTTCACCTGTTCGACGATGCGGGCGAAGGCTTTCGGATCGGTGACCGCGAGATCGGCGAGCAGTTTGCGGTCGATCTCGATGTTCGATTTTGCGAGGCTCCGGATGAATCCCGAATAATTCAGGCCGAACGGGCGAACGGCCGCGTTGATGCGCGCGATCCAGAGCGTCCGGTATTCCCGCTTCCGGGTCCGGCGGTCGCGATACGCGTAGCGCATGGAGCGCTGGACGGCTTCTTTGGCCGTCTTGATGAGCTTGCTTTTCCCACCGAAATAACCGCGGGCCGCTTTGAGGATCTTCTTCCTCCGCGCCCGCGAAGCGACGTTGTTGGTTGATCTGGGCATTCGATTCTTCCTGGGTTATGCGGTTCGGATGCGGAACAGGCCGGCGTCAGATGCCGAGCATCCGCTTGACGCGGCGGCTCTCGGACGGGGACACGGCATCCGACTGGCGCAGTTTGCGTTTGCGTTTGGTGGACTTGGACGTGAGAATGTGACGGGCATACGCCTTGTCGCGCTTGATGGTGCTGCCCGCGGTGGCGAAAAACCGCTTTTTCACGCCGCTCCGTGTTCGGGTTTTCGGCATGGGATCAAGGCTCCTTTACTCTATTTTTTTATGAAGGTGACGACGATGCTGCGGTCTTCCGTGATCGCATCCTTTTCCATCTTGGCGATGTCGGACAGTTCCTTCTGAACCTGGTCCAGGACGGCCCGCCCGAGTTCGGGATGCACGATCTGACGTCCGCGGAACATGATGCGGACACGCACATGGTCCCCCATGTCGAGGAACTTCCGGGCCTGCTTGAGCTTGGTCTCGATATCGTGACTGTCGATGGTCGGACGGAACCGGATTTCCTTGACATGAATGACATGCTGTTTCTTTTTGCTCAGTTTCTCTTTCTTGCTGAGCTGGTACTTGTACTTTCCGAAATCCATGATGCGGCAGACGGGCGGGGACGCGTTCGGAACGATTTCAACCAGATCCAGGTTGCGTTCAGCCGCCAGCTCGAGCGCCCTCGACTTGATCAGGACGCCGATCTGTTTCCCGTCCGCGTCGATGACCCGCATCGTTTCGGACGGGATTTCCTCGTTGAGACGGATTTCGTCTTTGCTAATGGCTTGCCCTCCTTGCGATTTCGTCCTTCAGGGATTCCGCGAATGCCACGAGGGGCAGGGAGCCGAGATCGCCGCGCCCGTGCCGGCGGACGGATACGGTGCCCTGTTCCGCCTCCCGGTCCCCGATCACGGCCATCGCGGGTATTTTCAGCTTCTCCGCCTCACGGATTTTATAGCCCATTTTCTCGCTGCGGCTGTCGACCCGGACGCGGATACCCTCACGGCCGAGCCGTTCGGCCGCCGCGGCGGCCGCTTCATGATGCTTGTCCGTGATCGGGATCACCACGCACTGCACCGGGGCCAGCCAGAGCGGGAACGCGCCGCCGAAATGTTCGATCAGGATGCCGATGAAACGCTCGATGGAGCCGAAAATGGCCCGATGGATCATGACGGGCCTGTGCTTCGCGTTGTCCGTCCCGACGTACTCCAGGTCGAACCGTTCGGGCATCGAATAATCCACCTGGATCGTTCCGCACTGCCACGTCCGGCCGAGCGAATCCTGGATGTGATAGTCGATCTTCGGACCGTAAAAGGCGCCCTCGCCGGGGTTCAGCGTATAGGCGATTCCCTTGGACGCGAGCGAGTGCGTCAGGGCATCCTCGGCCGCCCGCCACATTGCATCGGATCCGATGGATTTCGACGGCCGCGTGGAGACTTCGATCTGGTAGCGGTGAAATCCGAACAGGGCGTACACTTCCGCCACGAGGTCGATCAGTTTTCCGATTTCCGCCTCGAGCTGATCGGGGGTGCAGAACACGTGCGCGTCGTCCTGGGTGAACTGCCGGACACGGAACAGGCCGTGCAGAACGCCCGATTTCTCATGCCGGTGGACCAGCCCCATCTCCATGAATTTCACGGGGAGGTCCCGGTAGGACCGCGGCGTGTGACGGTAGACGAGAAGACACCCCGGGCAGTTCATGGGCTTCACAGCGAACGGCTGTTCGTCGATGCTCGTGAAGTACATGTTCTCCTTGTAATGATCCCAGTGCCCGCTCCGGTGCCACAGCGACTCGTTGAGCAGGATCGGCGTCTTGATCTCGGCGTATCCCTTACGGATGAGGATTTCGCGGACCGCCTCCATGGCGGAATTGTAAAGCGACATCCCGTTCGGGTGCCAGAACGCGAATCCCGGGCCTTCGGGCTGAAAGCTGAACAGGTCGAGTTCTTTTCCCAGCTTGCGGTGGTCGC
The DNA here is from genome assembly GCA_964577095.1 of uncultured bacterium. Lineage (GTDB taxonomy): Bacteria > Zhuqueibacterota > QNDG01 > QNDG01 > DTFT01 > JAFGAX01. Next base: position 26,773 of record CAZNXX010000010.1, read on the forward strand.
GCTTCCGGGCCTCCTCCAGCATCGCCAGATGGCTCTTGAGAGAATCGCTGTCGCGGAACGCGATACCGTAAATCCGCTGCATCACGGCGTTCCGCTCGTCGCCCCGCCAGTAGGCGCCTGCCACGCTGAGCAGCTTGAAATGCCGGATCCGTCCGGTGGCCGGAACATGGGGCCCGCGGCACAGGTCGACGAAATCGCCGTTGCGGTAAACGGTCAGGCTGTCTGCGGGGATGTCCCGGATCAGCTCGAGCTTGAAATCCTCGCCCCGGCCTTTGAACAACGCCTCGGCTTCTTCCGGAGACAGCCGATCGCGGATGAAGGGCTGATCGGCTTTGACGATTTCCTTCATCTTCGCTTCGATGGCCGGCAGATCCTCTGCGGTCAGGGTCCTGTCCATACGGAAATCGTAGTAGAATCCGTTCTCGATGGAAGGGCCGATTCCCAGTTTGGCGTCCGGGAAAAGTGCGCGGACCGCCTGGGCCATCACGTGGGAGGCGCTGTGCCAGAATACATGCAGGCCTTCGGGATCGCGATCCGAGACGACTTTAACCGTCGCGTCCGATTCGATCCGGTCGTGTAAATCCGTAATTTTTCCGTTGACTACAGCGGCAATTGCGGAAGAGGCCAATTCGGGGAGCGCCTGCTGAACCGCCTGAAAGATGGAAATGCCTTTTTCGACCTGTTTTTGGGTTCCGCCTTCGAATGTGATCGTGATTTGACTCAACAGGTGTCCTTTATTCTCTCCTTAAGCAGGAAAATATCGAGTGGGCAATACTGGAGTCGAACCAGTGACCTCTTGCATGTCAAGCAAGCGCTCTAACCAACTGAGCTAATCGCCCGAAAGTGTCATAAATTTAATGCAAAAAACGGCCAATGTCAAGAAAATTTTATAAATACAACGGGTTAGGGGATATCAAAAAGAGATCCTCTGCCGAGAATCCAGCCCGGATCCAGTTCTTTTTTCACGCGAATCATGGAATCCAGGTCCTCCGGTCCGAATTGGAGGGTAAGTAGATGTTTTTTAAGCTTTCCTATGCCATGTTCAGCGCTGACCGTGCCGCCCAGCCGAACCGCTTCGATCGCGAGTTCCCGTCCGACCTGCAGGGCTTCAATCAGTTCCTGCTCCGATCCGGGCAGAACGTTCAGATGAACATGATTTTCACCGATATGCCCGAAGATGACGTATTCCAGGCCGGTTTGATCCAGTCGTTGCCGATAGAACCGGAACAGGCCGTGAAAGGATTCTTCGGGAACCGCGAAATCGGTGCTGACCTTGTGAATCGCCGGATGCATCCGCTTCCGCCGGCCGATCACCGTATTGATCGCTTCAGGCAGCGCATGCCGGAACTCCGCGATTCTGCGCAATTCCCGCTCGTCCATCGCGCCCCATGCTTCGTCCAGAGAACTGCCGCATCGGGATAGCATCCGGCCGTAGGCATCCAGCGATTGCTCCATGCGGTCCGTCGCGCATTCCTGTTCGAAATACACGGCGCAGCCTGAGGATCCGGGATCGAACGGGAAGGAGAAGGACCGTCCGGCGGAAGATTCACAGCCGGCCGCGAGATGGATGCCGGCCGAGTCAAAAAACTCGAGCACGGAGGGTTGCGGACCGTCCTGCGAAACCGCGAGCCGGACAAAGGAAAGGGCCTGGTCTTCCGTGCGGAAAAAGGCGAGTCCGCCGAACACGGATTCCGGTTTACGGGCCAGCCGGAGTTCGATTTCCGTGATGACCCCAAGCGTTCCCTCGGATCCGATGAACAGATCGATCCAATCCAGTGGTGTTCCGCCCCAGTAGCCGGCCGTGGACTTGACGCGGACCGGACGGATGCGGGGCGGATGCACGATGCGTTCCCGACCGTCAGTCCGGACACGAAGTCCGGCGCCTCCCTCCGAGACCCATTCGCCCCTTCGGAGATCCAGCACACTCCCGTCCGGCAGGGCGACCCGGAGCGCCGTCACCCATTGCCGCGTGGGTCCGTATTTCAGGGAGCGTGAGCCTGAAGCGTTGGTCGCCACGGTTCCGCCGAGATGAGCGGTTTTCTCGGTGGGATCCGGCGGATAGAACCAGCGCGCAGCTTCCGCCAGAAACAGGGGTGTTTCCGGAAACCGGTCCGGGTCATACCCCGGTCCGCCGTTCCCGGCCGGAAGTCCGGTTTCGAGTATCCGGTTCAGCGCTTCCAGAGTCAGTCCGGGTTCAACCCGAACCCGCCAGTCCCCCTCCCCGCCCGGCCGGCGGGCGCCGAGAAATCGATTGAAGGATTCCAAGGATAACAGCATCCCTCCGAACGGAACCGCGCCTCCGACGATGCCCGTCCTGGCGCCGGAAACCGTCACCGGGGCGGGCTTCCGGCCGGCTTCGGCGAGCGCTTCGCAGATCTGTTGTTCACTGTGCGCGAAAACCAGTTCGTCCGCAAAACCGCCCGGCATCCGGGACTCGTCGGTCAGATACGGCTCATGGTCCGCACGGATCTGTTCGGCTCCGACGACGCGCTTCGCCGGCCTGCGATCCTGATCGGACCGGCCCGGCCTTTCGGACTGCAGAACGGACGGATTCATACCGATGGCTCCAACAACAAAAAAGCCCGTTCCCTGCCGGCCGGCTGGAAACGGGCGGCGGCGCAAGCGCCGTTCACGATTTGATTCCGTCCGCGGAAGCCGCCGATTCCATCTGCTCGCTTCGAAGGTCCCGCAGCCGGTCCACGATGTATCCGGTTTCGCCCCGTCCGTCGCAGCGGTTTTCCATCAGGTCCACAACCATTTCGATCGCCAGCGTGATGGAGTCCAGGATTCTCGGGTTCATCTGGATTTCCTTCGCGTGAACACTCTGGAGAATATCCTGAACCGCGCCGAGCAACTGGCAGGTTTCATCGAATCCGAACATCTGGGCCGATGCGAACAGCATTTTACAGGACTGCAGGGCGTCCAGGAGGGCCTTGCGGCTGTCCGGTGTCTCCCGAAGCAGATGAACCGCCCGATCAAAGCGTTTCAGGTCAGCGGCCGCCTCCTCTTCGAATATCGTGTAAAAGATCTGCGAGGACTGCGCGACGGCCTTTCTGGGCTTCGTCAGCGTGGTCGTTTCTTCGCCGGAAGCCATGATGGATTCCTTGATGTCGAAGATGCTCTTGCCCTCGTCCCGGATCGGCTGCAGCGGGCCGAACGCCGTCCCTTCCGTTTCGACGGAAGGCCGTGGATCGGCTTCCGGCTCATCGAGGCGCTTCGGAAAATCATCCTCTTTTTCCACAAGACCGGTCACGATGAGCAGGACTTTCAGTGTCCCCTTGACCGACTTGTCAATGGTCACGCCCCAGATGATTTTCGCCCCCGGGTCCAGCTTGCGGGAGAGCGCCTGAACGACCTGCCGCGATTCCTTCAGGGTCAGATCCGTGCCGCCGGTGATGTGCACCATGGCGCTCTGGGCGCCCGTGATGTCGTAGTCCATCATGGGATGGCTGAACGCGCGCCGCGCGGCTTCCTCAGCCCTGTTCTCGGAACTGCTCTCCCCGAGCCCGACAACCGCGTTGGGCCCGTCTGTGAGCACCGACCGGATGTCGGCGAAATCGAGATTGATCAGGCCCCGTTTCTGCACCAGGTCGGACAGCCCGATGAGGCTGTGGATGAGTATTTCATCCGCCTTGCGGAAGGCTTCGAGCAGCGTGGTGTCCGGATACAGCTCGCTGAGTTTGTCGTTTCGCAGGACGATCACGGTATCCACGTTCTTGCGGATCTTTTCGAGGCCGATCTGGGCGTTTTCCCACCGCACAATGCCTTCCTCGGAGAAGGGCATCGTGACGATGGCCATCGTCAAGGTCCCCTGCTCACGGGCCACCCGCCCGATGATCGGGATGGAGCCTGTGGCGGTGCCGCCGCCGAGGCCGCCGGTGATGAACAGCAGATCCGCGCCCTCGATCGCGGAGCGTATCGCGGCGTGGTTTTCTTCGGCCGAACGCTCCCCGATCTGGGGATCCCCGCCGGATCCGAGCCCGGCTGTGATGTTCTTTCCGATCAGGATGCGCCGTTGGGTGTGCGTCTCGAGCAACTGCTGCGCATCCGTGTTGAGCGCGATGGTGTCCACATTCCGGATGCCCAGTCTCTGGAGCCGGTCGATGGTGTTGTTTCCGGCGCCTCCGGCCCCCAGAACCCGGATGGATGTCTGATAGACATCCATCCGTTCCGGTGGAATGTCCGGAGCGGCGGATGATGCAGGGACGTCTTTCATGAATTCGTTTCTCCCCAAGGCGATTCTTGACTGGCGTTCCCGGTCAGGCGGTCCCGGAAGACATGGAATCCGTCTCCAGGTGACTCCCGATCAGGCGCCGGAATTCCCCCATCTCAAAAGGCTTTTCAACGGTTTCGGATACGCGGAAGCGTTCGGCGAATTCCCGGACATCCGGAGACGGGAAAGCGGTCATCAGGATGATTTTCAGACCGGGATGCATGGACCGCGCCCGTTGCACGAGACCTTTTCCGTCCAAACCGGGCATCCGCATGTCGGTGACCAGCAAATCATAGGAATGACGGTCCATCAGATCCAGGGCAAGCGAACCCGAACTGGCGCAATGCACTTCGACGCCGGACCTCTCTTTCGAAAGCCCCCGGACGATGCTCCAGGTCAGATCCTCCTCATCGTCCACGATCAACACTCTTTTTTTCCAGGTTCTCAAACGGTCTGTTTCCTTGCATTAAAGTGACTTGCTGTCACCTTGTCGGGCAAAATATATACCAGGAAACAGATTTCCATCGGAATTCGTGCGAATTGTCTTAACCCTTTAAAATCAATTCCTTATGAAGACGACAACGCCTGCTTCCGCAGGCGCCCGTTCCTTCCGCATGGTCGAAATCAGAGCATCATACGATCTGATACGCCTTCAGTTTTTCCCGAAGCGTCGACCGGGATATGTTCAGAATTTTCGCGGCCTGGGACTTGTTGCCTTTCACGGATTGCAGGACCTGGTCGATGTGCAGTTTTTCCATTTCCTCCAGCGACATTCTGCCCATGGCGGCCCGTTCCGGCATGACGGCGCGTCCCTCTTCCTTCAGCTCGATCGGCAGATGGTCCGGGTGCAGCGAGTCGTCCTGCGTGAGAATCACGGCGCGCTCGATGACGTTTTTAAGCTCCCGGACATTCCCCGGCCAATGGTAGGCCACCAGGAGCTCCTCGGTTTTGGCGTGGAATTTTTGAACCCGCTTGTTGAATTCCTTGTTGAATTCCTGGAGGAAGAGCTTTGCGAGGAGCATGATATCGTCCCTCCGATCCCGGAGCGGCGGCAGGTCGATCTCCATGACTTTCAGGCGGTAATACAGGTCGTCCCGAAATTCCTTGAGCTTCACCAGTTCACCGAGGTCGGTGTTGGATGCGGCGATGACCCGGATATCGATCTTGATGTCGCCGATGCCGCCGATGCGGCGGAAGGTCTGCGTCTCGAGCACGCGCAGTATCTTCGGCTGCAGCCCGAGCTTCATGCTGGATATTTCATCGAGAAAAATCGTTCCGGTGTTGGCGAGTTCAAAAAGGCCCTTTTTCATGAGTTTCGCGTCCGTGAAAGCGCCTTTTTCGTGACCAAAGAGCTCGCTCTCGAGCAGATTGTCGGGAATGGCGCTGCAGTTGATCTTGATATACGGCTTCCCGGCGCGGCTGCTGGCCGTGTGAATGGCGTTCGAAACGAGTTCCTTGCCCGTGCCGCTTTCCCCCTGTATGAGAACGGAAGTGCGGGGAGTCTCCGAAACGATCTGAATCAGCTTGCGGATCTCCTTGATTCTCGGGCTCTCGCCGTACAGCGTGTCATGGGGGTTCGCCTTCACATGGTCCCGCCGGAGACGCGCCACCTCGATCTTGAGCTGGTGCATTTCCAGAGCCTTCTTGACGACCAGTTTCAGTTCATCCAGTTCGAACGGTTTCATGAGATAGTCGGTGGCGCCCCGTTTCATGGCTTCGATGGCCGGTTTGACGTCGGTGGAGGCCGTCATCATGATGACGGCGAGGTCCGGGTCCATCTCCTTGACGCGGGAGAGCACTTCCAGTCCGTTCATTTTCGGGAGTTTCAGGTCGAGCAGGAGCAGGTCCACGATCTCCTTCCGGAACAGAAGAAGGCCTTCCTCGCCTGATTTCGCCGTGAACAGCTTGAATCCCTCTTTCTGCAGAACCTTGGATATCGTGAACGAAAGGTCTTCGTTGTCCTCGATGACGAGTATGTTGGCGGAATTCATGAAGGATCTCCCGTGGGTAAATAAATGCTGAATTCCGTCCCGTGATCGGGACGGCTTTTGACTCGGATGTCCCCCTGGTGTTCGGCGATGATTCGGTAGACGATGGACAAGCCGAGGCCGAGTCCGCTGGGCTTGGTGGTGAAGAACGGATCGAAGATCGTCTCCAGCTTGTCCTCCGGGATGCCGGAGCCCGAATCGCGGATCCGGATTTCGACGTAGGACGCCCCTCTCAGAGACGGATCCGGCTGAGAGTCCGGCATGCGCCGGCGCATCAGGCCCCGGAAGTCCGGGCCCGCGGCCGCAGCCCGGATCGACAGCGTCCCGCCGCCGGGCATGGCGTCCACGGCGTTGAGCATCAGGTTCAGGAAAACCTGCTGAATCTGCGGTCCGTCCACGACCACCGCGGGAAGGACATCGGCCAGTTCAACGGAATAGCCGATACCCGCTTTTTCCATTTTACGGTTCATCAGGTGACCGACTTCCCGGACGATGTCGCTGAGGGGAACCGGTTTTCGGTCCGGCGGTTTGGGTTTGGCGTAGGCAAAGAACGTCCGCAGCAGGTCGTCCATACGGTTGACCTGCCGGATGATCCGGGCCAGGTACTCCCGGCGCGGGTCTTCCCCCTCGAACTCCTCCTCGCAGGCCTGGGCCAGCGACTTGATGCCGGCCAGCGGATTCTTGATCTCATGCGCGATGCCGGATGCCAGGACGCCGAGCGAAGCCAGCCGGTCCATCCGGATGACCTCGTTCTGCATCTGTTTGATCAGGGTGATGTCGCGGAAGGAGACGATCGTTCCCACTTTCCGCCTCTGGTTGTCCACCCGGTCGGTCACGGTATAACCGATGGAGGCCTTCCGGCCGGACTTGAGTGTCAGCTCCATCTCCCGGCGCGACGGCAGTCCGTCGTCCGCGGAGCCCGGGGAGAGAAGCGCCTCCGCTTCGGCGGGCGGCAGAACCTCCCCGATCGGACGGCCGAGCACCTCCTCGGACACCCGCTCCAGTATGTTCTGGCCGCCCGTGTTGAGGGAGGTGATGATGCCGTCAAGGTCCACGGTCAGAAGACCGGCCTCCATGCTTTCGATGATGCTCGCGTTGAAATTCTCAAGATCGAGGATCTCCCGTTCCATCCGTTTCTGCTCGAGGATGTCCCGTCCGATGCCCATGGTTCCCGTGACGGATGCGACTTCGACGATGGGCGTCAGGCTGATCGACAGAACGTTGGGCGCGGTGGTCTTGTGAAGAACATGCGCTTCGAAGACCCGGGACCTTCCCTGGTGGGTCTGCTCGTAATGTTCCCTGGCGGTCTTCCGGTCCTCGGCCTCGAAGAGATCCGGAAACGGACGGCCCAGCCATTCCTCTTTTTCGAAACCGGTCAGAGATTTGAAGCGATTGTTGAGATACAGAAAACAGCCTTCCGAATCCAGCGTAAAAATGAAATCGGACGCGTTTTCCAGCAGATCCCGGTATCGGTATTCGGATTTCCGGACCTCCTGTTTCAGCCGCTGGGCTTTCCGGAAAGCCTCATGCAGCCAGAGCCAGTTGTGGAAGACCTCCCGGACCGTCGCCGGATCCAGCGGTCGGACGACCCAGCCCATGAGACCGAGCGGAAACAGCTCCTCGGCATGCCGCTCGCGCGTCAGGGAATCCGAAATCATCACGAACGGCACGGGAAACCGGTCGCGGTACTCGCGGTCCTCGAGGATCATCTGGAACAGCCGAAGGCCCTCCGCGGAATCGGGGTCGAATTCGGCCACGATCAGTTCGGGACGCAGGTCCCCGGCCAGGCGGCCAGCCTCCTCGACGGAAAGGGCGCGCCGGATGGCCGTGTCCGTCCCCTGCAGGGCCCGGCGGAGAACGGCTTCCGATCCGCCGTCCGGGTCCAGGAGCAGCACCGTCCGTTTGGGGGAATCGGCCTTCACCGGTTTTCTCCGCTTCCCGGCCGCAGAAACATCCCGGCCTGCAGCAGGGAGAAGGAAAATACGGAGCCCACGCCCAGCTTGCTCTTCACCTTGATGAACCCGCCGTGTTTTTCGACGATCTCCTTGACCAGGGCCAGCCCCAGACCCGAGCCTTCCGTCTCCTCGCTTTCGCGCATCTCCGCGACGCGGTAGAACTTGTCGAATATCCTCGGCAGGGATTCCTTCGGGATGCCGTAGCCGTTGTCGATGACATGGATGGATACGTCCTTGGATCCCACCGCCGTTTCGATGCCGATCTTGGACTGCCGCGGGCTGTATTTGATGGCATTGCCGATGAGATTCACCAGCACCTGCTCGATCAGCGACGGATCCCCCGCCGTGAGCGGCAGGGACTCGGGAAGCTGAAGCGCGATGAGAATATCCTTGCGGCCGGCCTGGCTTTGAAGCACGGACACGCTTTTCTCGACAACGGAGCGGAGATCGAACGGATCCATCTGGATCCGGATTTTTCCGGACTCCAGACGGGACAGGCTGAGAAACTTGTCGACAAAATCGGTCAGCCGGCTCACTTCGGACTGAATGACCTGCGCGTATTCGGTCGCCTTCTTGTTTTTGCTCTCGGAATCCAGCAGCAGCTCCGTGAATCCGTAAATGGACGTCAGGGGGGATTTCAGCTCGTGCGCGACCATGGAAACCAGTTCCGTTTTGATGCGGTCGGCCTCTTTCTCCTTGGTCACATCCCTCAGAACCGTGACCGCTCCCACGTTCCGTCCGTCGCGATTGGTGACGCGGGCCGCATTCGCCGAAAGCACCAGGGCCTGGCGGTCCTCGGAGGCCTTGATCGTGAATTCATCGGACGCGTTCGGTTTGTCCTTCAGAACGTCGCGGAGCAGCGCCGTGAGGGGCCGGAACCGGATGCACTCATGGAAGGGCTTGCCGAGCACCTCGGATTCGTTGAGACGCAGCCACCGGGAAGCCGTTTCGTTCATCAGCACGATGCTTCCCCCTTCGTCGAGCACGAGCACGCCGTCCGCGATGTTTCGGAGCATGATTTCGGTCTTGTTCTTTTCATTGATGATCGCGCTCACGTTCATCCGCTGGAGATGGTCCATTTCGGTCGCCATGTAATTGAGCAGTTTGGCGAGACGGTGCATGGAACGGTTCTTCTGGTCGGAAATCCGGATTCCGAAATTGCCCCGGCCGATCTCAATGGCGGAGGACATCAGTTTTTCGAACGGCCGCTCGATCCACCAGACGCCCGCGAACGCGACGGTTCCGGAGGTGAACAGGCAGGTCAGGAGCCAGAGCATCAGCGTCCGGGCCGAACCGCCGGCCGGCACGGCACCTGCGGTCTGGCGGTGAATCTCGATCCGCCATGAAAGGATCGACATCGGCGCGGAAGCCCGCCATGTCTTCGGAGACGATCCCGCGGGGTTGCGCGGGCCCGAAGAAGGCATTCTCCATTCGATCAGCGCGGAGTCTCCGTCGACCAGACGGACCGTCTCCCCCGGGTCCAGGCGAGAACGGACGGCTTCGGACGGATCGGCGACAACGAACCGTATCCAGAGGATGGACCGGCTGTTCCGGGTCTCCCGCGGGATCAGAACGCCCGCAAGGGATCCGCTGAACGAATCCCGGAGAAAAGCCGATTCCTGGTAGGGCGTTTTTCTCCGGAGCGTCCAGGACACGCGTTTCGGTGTCAGGAAGGTCTCCAGGCGGTTTCGCGAGTCACCGTCCGGGACACCGGACCGGATTTGTCCGGCGAGCGCCTCATGCATCCAGCGGTCCGGGAGGGAGCCGTCGGTCCGCCACAGATCCGCCGTCACGACCGACGGGTACCGGGTCTCCCAATCCGCGAAGAAAGAGGATCCGCGGTCCGGATCGGGGAAATCGGACATCCAGATGCCCCGGACATCCGCGAGCATGGCCTCCTCGATGATTCGGGAGACGGCTTCGGCCCTGGATTTCAGCAGATCCCGCACGGAGGCATCCCGGCCGCTGAAGGCGAATCCGTTACCGGCGAGTCTGAAAACGGCGACCGGGAGGACGGATGCCGTGAACAGGAGAATCCAGAGTTTGATGAAAGTGGACCGGTTGAATTTCCGTTTGGCGGAGGCGGCGGGCATCGCATGCGTCCTAAGCGGAAACGGACCGGTTCCGGCCCTCTTTTTTCGCGCGGTACAGGGCTTCATCGGATTTCCGGACCAGTTCCTCCTCGTTCGCCGCATCGTCCGGAAAGCAGGCCGCTCCCACGCTCATGGTCACCCGTCCGAACGGCAGTTTTTCCGAGAGCGGGAAATAGGATTTTTCGATCAGGGCCCTCAGCTTTTCGGCCACAATCATCGAGGCGTCCTTGGGCGTGCCAGGCAGGATCAGGGCGAACTCCTCTCCTCCGTACCGGGACAGGATGTCGATCTGCCGCACATGCTCGAACAGCAGGTTGCCGAAGCGGCGCAGTACCCGGTCGCCCAACGGGTGCCCGAAATGATCGTTGTACATTTTAAAGTGATCAATATCCATCATCAGCAGGGACACAGGCAGTCCGTGACGCCGCGAACGGGCGACCTCGATCTGCAGTTTGTGCTTGAAGTACTGATAATTGTAGAGGCCCGTCAGGCCGTCGGTGACGGCCAGCTGCTGCAGCTGAATCTTGGCCTTTTCCAGCTCGAGAATTTTCTGCTCCAGCGCTTCATGCAGGCGCCGTATTCTCAGGAGCGACCGCACGCGGGTAAGCAGTTCCAGCCGGTGAATCGGGCGGCCGATGAAATCGTCGGCGCCGGCCTCGATCCCCTTCACGCGCTCCTCCTCCCCCTGGAGGGCCGTGACCAGCACTACGGGCAGGCCGCGGCGGGATTTCGAGAGCTTCACGATGCGGCACACCTCGTACCCGTTGATTCCCGGCAGCATCACGTCGAGCAGGACGAGAGACGGGGCGTTCTCCGTGATGCAGCGGAGCGCCTCTTCTCCGCTGGCCGCCATGCGGACGCGATATCCGGCCGATTCCAGATAGGTCTGAAGCAGAAGGCGGTTGTTGGCCTTGTCATCGACCACCAGAACGGTTTCCGGAGGCTCCGGACGCGACACGGCCCCGCCTTCGGAAGCATGGTTACCCTCTGCGCTCATGAAAACGGTTCCGCTTCACTCGGGCCTGAACCGGACATCGAGATTCCGGGCGGCCGCGCCTTCGTCCAGCCGGCCCACGGGAGTGGTCCGGGGCGCGTCGTGCAGTGTTTCGGGATTTTCCGCGATTTCCCCGAGAATGGATTCCATGGCCGCCGCGAACGCGTCCAGGGTCTCCTTGGACTCGGTCTCGGTGGGCTCGATCATCAACGCCTCGTGCACGATCAACGGGAAATAGACGGTGGGCGCATGTATGCCGAAGTCCAGAAGCCGTTTGGCGATATCCAGCGTCCGGACGCCGCTCTCCTTCTGGCGGTCTCCGGACAGGACAAATTCATGCAGATGGGGCCCGGGATGCGGAAGATCGAAGGAAGCCTCGAGCCGACGCATGAGGTAGTTGGCGTTTAAAACGGCATTTTCCGATACGGCCCGCAGGCCTCTGCCGCCGAGCATGCGGATATACGCGTACGCGCGCACCATCACCGCGAAATGGCCGTAGAACGCGTTCATCTTTCCGATGGAGGCTGAAGCGGCGTCTTCGTCATCCCATCCGGAACGCCCCCCGGCGAAACGCCGGATCATGGGCCGCGGCAGAAAAGGCGCGAGCGGCGAACGCACGCCGACAGGACCAGACCCCGGACCGCCGCCTCCGTGCGGGGTCGAGAATGTCTTGTGCAGGTTGAAGTGAACCACGTCGAAACCGATGTCTCCGGGACGGACGATGCCGAGCAGGGCGTTCAGGTTGGCGCCGTCCATATAGAGAAGGGCGCCGCGGCTGTGAACCATCTCCGCGATACGCCGGATCTGCTTCTCGAAGAGTCCGAGGGTGTTCGGATTCGTCAGCATGAACGCGGCCGTCTCTCCGTCGAGGTGCCGCTCCAGATCTTCCAGGTCTACGAGTCCGCGTCCGTCGGAACGCACCTGGACGCAGGCATACCCCGACACCGCGGCGCTCGCGGGATTGGTGCCGTGCGCGGAATCCGGAAGGACCACGGTGCGCCGGGGATTTCCCCTGCTTTCGTGAAAGGCGCGCACGACTTTCAGACCAGTCATTTCCCCGTGCGCGCCGGCGGAAGGCTGGAGCGTGACGGCATCCATCCCGGAAATGGCCCCGAGATAATCCGCGAGTTCCCCCATCAGGCGAAGCGCGCCCCGGGTGCCGTTTTCCGGCTGATAGGGGTGCAGGCCGGAAAAGCCGTCCAGGCCGGCTGCGGTTTCGTTCACCTTCGGATTATACTTCATGGTGCAGGAACCAAGCGGGTAGAATCCCCGGTCCAGGTGGTGGTTTTTGACCGACAGGTGGACGAAATGGCGCACCGCATCCAGTTCCGAAATCTCCGGAAAACGGGGCGGGAGGCGCCTCCGCATGGACGCGGGAATGAGCGCATCGACGGGTTTGACCGGGACATCCGCTTCCGGAAGCGAGAAACCCTCCCTTCCTTCTGCGGAAAGCTCGAAAATCAGCGGTTCATTCATGGAGGTCTCCGATCGAGTAGGGTCATCGGGCGGCTTCAGCCACACGGATCGCGGCGTCCACCCGGCCGAACGGTGCGCTGATCTGAACCCCCTGAACCAGCGGTCTGACCTGTCGCACCATGTCCTGAGCAATTTCTATACCGATCTTCAGCTGATCTTCCTTGTTGCGGAAACGGCCGATGCGTTCCAGCACGGAATCCGGCACCAC
>CAZNXX010000011.1:0-5427 GCA_964577095.1 uncultured bacterium
CCATTTTTTTCCAGGATCGGTGACGTTCAATCGGAACGGGTGCATGACGCCGCCTACATGTGCAGGTAGCGCTGTTCACGATTGATCACGCCCAGTTTCAGGATCTTTTCTCCAAAGGCCGTCTCAATGTGCACGATGAACATGCCGCTCGCGACCGGAAGCCGCTCCTCGTTCTGGAGGTCCCAGCGCTCGAAAGGCGTGCGATTTTCATGCACCAGAGTGCGCACGAGCTGTCCGGAGAGGGAGAAAATCCGGATCGTGCATTTTTCCGGCAGGTTGTTGAACGTCACGATCTGTTCGAAGTGACCGCCTTCCGCGTCGCTGTGCCCGAAGTACGGATTCGGGAACACGTTGATCTGCGCGAGCCGCTCCTTCGCCACATCGGCCGACTGGTTCGGGTTGTAACCGGCCGTATTGATCGTGTACTCGGTGCCCGGTTTGACCGGATGGGTCATGTGGAACGTGGCTTTAAACTCTTCGTCGCTGTTGTGACCGGCACGCTGAGTGGTCCACAGTGCGACGTTCACGTCGGATTCAAACCCCGGGTTTTCGTCATTGTACACGGCGGCGGGGTCCTCGGTGTAGTCGCTCGCCATGATCCACAGGTACTCGCGTCCTCCCAGACCGTCGCCCACGTCCGCGGCGATCGGGTCCCAGTGCAGATCGGGAGCTGCGCTGGTCGCCAGTTCAAGGAAGCAGATGTTCAAGCGGCGGGGATTCGCCGGATCGCTGACGTCATACGCAGCTCCGGGGAAGGTGCCCACGCCTTTGAACGCGTATCCGGGCCGTTCGTACACGGAGCACTTCGTCCACGGAAACGCCGCGGGATCAGCGGTATTGCTGGCCCGATTCCAGAAATCGATCCGGCAGTCGAAGTAATCGAACGGCGACAGCGTGCTTCCGAAGAAATCGGCGCCGATGAATCCGCCGTGGAAGAAGGTGGTGCCGCCCGCATCGACGCCGGTCAGGTACCGGCTTCCGCTCACGGTGACGCCGGCATATCCGGGGCCGTAAGCCACCCAGGTGCCGACATTGTAATTGAACAGGCCGGCATCCGGGCTGACGACCTTGACCTTGAGACCATCCACGACCTCGTAGTCCTCGTCGCCCGTCAGGTTCGTCTGGTTCACGAGCTTGTTGACGCCCCTGGTTTCGTCCCTGAGGTTCCAGACCAGGGCGCCCTCGTCATTCGTCCCGAAGATCACCTTGTAGGTGTGGCCGGTGAGCTTGGAGGGATCGACCACCATCGGAACGAGGTATCCGTCATTGGGCAGTCCAGGACCCTGCACGTAGGCGACCGTGTCGTTCATGGCCGACCGGTACTCCGTGTCCATCACCGGCTTCTGCGGCACGGCCACGAAACCCGCCGGCTGATTTTCGAGCGTTTTCGGCACGCCTTCCGGATTGTACCCGTATCCGGTCACGGCGAAATAATAGGATCTGCCGTTGACCAGCGGCGTGTTGTTCAGGTAGTCCTTTTCCACGAAGAAATTGTACCGCAGGCCGGTGTCCGAGCCGAACTGGACCGGCATGTTGAGCACGGTGCCGATATCTTCACTGTAGGCGTCATCCCAGATGGTGGTGATCAGGTTGTTGTGGTCGATGGTGCCCACCCGGACCCACGGACCGGCCGCCGAAGAGCCCTGATAGACATTGTAACCCTCGAATTCGTATCCCTGCTCCGAATACACGGAACTGGCCTTGTCCCAGTACAGCATGATGTTCTCGTCGGCCTGCGCCACAGTGACCTTCGGCACGGGCGGCGGAGAGGGTACATTGAAATTTTTATCGTACGCGGCCTGAGCCTGCTTGTCGTAGTACTTCATCAGGGACACCGACGACATGTTGTCGCCGCCCTGGCCCACAACCAGGCCGATCACCACTTCCTTGGGGTCGTTCGGCGCCAGCGTGAAGGGGCCGGCGGAAAGACCCATGCGCATATCCTTGGGCGCGGTGATCGAGCTCATCAGCCATCCCGTGTTCAGCACCGGGTCGCCGTCGAAGGGGAATTTGGTCTCTTCGCCAGTGACCGGATGGGTCCAGGGCTCGCCGTTTCCGCGGAAGCCGTTGACGAAATAATAGGCTTCCTGGGCGCCCGTCGCGTCCTGGAGGGAGGGATCGCTCATGCCGCTGATCGGCGATCCGTTGATGTACGAGAAAAACGAGGTCATCTCCAGAATTTTCTTGTCGGCCAGCACCGTTCCGTCGGGCAGAACCGCGGACGAACCCGGGGAGTCCACAATGGGGCCCTGGAAGAAATCGCAGCCCAGGGACGGCACCCGCTTGCCGTATTTATCGTCGTAGTTGTCGCCGTTGAACACGTAGCCGATTCCGAGTTCGGTGTCGCATCCGACGAAGTCGTCGTTGCCGTTGCCGTCATCCGGATCGAAGAACACGGCCACGAATGTGCTGTCCAGCGTGCTGGCGCCCTTGTTCGTGAACTTGAACTTGTAGAACAGGGTGTTGCCCAGCGCGCCGGTCTGGTTGAACCCGAAGGCGGTAAGCGTCACTTCGAGGCCGATCGGCGGCTTGGTGAACACCACGGTGTGGTCGGTGATGTCATTGTACACGCAGAACATCATCTTGTCGCCGAGCACCTCAGGCGGGCAGCCCTGCGCGATCGCGGCCGCGTCAACCGTCTCGCCCTTGTTGTAGGTGTAGATTTTATACTCTTCCTTGGTGGCGTCGTCGGGGTTGCCGTCGGGCAGAATCATGCCGGGCTGAAATTCAGTGGAGTAGTCCGCGCACGCGGTCCGGACGTCGTCGTTCACCTTGCCGAGCACCCAGATACCGCCGGTGAAGATGATCGATTGGTTGCGCTGGCCCTTGGGATAGAAGAAGCCGTCGCCTCCGCTCTCTGGATTCTCTCCGATTTTGCCGTTGTTCTGAATGTAGCATTCGATCTGGTTGACGTCCATGACCGCTGCGTCGACAATGGCGGGCTTGGCCAGTTTGGCCTTTCCCGCCGGAGCCGCGGCGAGGCGGACGGAAAGCGCAGCCGCCCCGATCAGGACGAGGAGAAACAGCATGGGCTTATTCAAACGCATAGGGGATTCTCCTTTTTAATGGTGCCCGCCCCCGTCAGGGGGCGGGTTAAAAGGCTCACCGCGGCCTTACAGCTCAAACTTCAGGCCGAAACGCACCTGGCGCGGCTCCTGCCAGCCGTTAGTGCCGCAGCGGGTGATCCACGCCTGGTGCCATTTGACCCAGTCGGCGCCCCGGGTCGCGACCGCCGTCTTGCCGGCGTCGGTCTGGAGCCATCCGTCCGTATCCGGACGGCCGGTTCCGCGGTACCCGGTGACGATGGACTTGGTGGCGAGCAGGTTGATGGCCCAGACATAGGCGTTCAGCTTCAACGGTCCGACCTCGAACGACTTATCCAGCTTGGCGTCGAGCTGATAGAACCAGGGGAGCGTGGCCGCGTTCATGGAGGTCAGCGGCGCGGGCGCGTTGTAAGTGTAGAACTCGCTGATGGCGTCCGTCACAGCGATCGGCGTATAGGGACTGCCGCTGTGGAAATTGAACGCCATGTTCAGGCCGACATTGCCCAGCGGCCGCAGGCCCAGCAGGGCCGGTCCGTCCTCGTCGAGTGTGCGGAAATCGAGAAGAATGGAGCCCTTGTGCCGGATGTCGTAGTCCAGGGACGCGATCACCTTCGGGAAACTCGGCGTCTCGTTCTCCTGCCAGGCGATGTCATTGTGGCTCGACACCGTGGAGCCGGTGCCCTGCGCCATGGAATAGGTGTAGTTCACCGTGGACTGGACGCGGGCCGTGCGCCGCAGGTTGAATGTGGCGGACAGACCCTTGATGGTGCCGAAGTCCAGGTTCGAGGTGAAGGTGGCCGGACGGTAGTCCAGCACGCGCGGGACGATCAGGTACTGCTGCAGCAGGTCCCGGGTGTCCTTGTAGAAGGCGGTCACGTCGAGTGCCGCGTTCGAACCGAAGCCCATCTGGAACCCGAACTCGTACGAAGTCTGCTTCTCGGGCTTCAGGTTCGGGTTCGGCAGGGGCGCGAAATAGCCGCCGTACAGGAAGTACAGCAGGTTGGTGTACCCGCGGGAACCCCACACTTCGAACGGATCCGGCGCCTGGTAGTACTTGCCGAAAGTGGCGTGGAACGTGGCTTTGTCCGTGACCGGGAAGGAGAATCCCAGTCTCGGGCTCACGAAATGGTAGGTCTTCTTTTCGCCGAACAGGGACTCGTCGATGCCGCCGTTACTGCTCTTGACCAGCGAATCGAGGTTCCCCATGGAAGCGACGCCGTTGTCGAAGTAGTCGTAGCGCAGACCCGCGCTGATGATCAGGTCGCGCAGCTCGATCTTATCCTGCAGGTAGAATCCGCCGATTTTCGGCTCCATCGGGCCGTTGTGCAGGTTGATGGTGGTTTCGGCGGGAAGGCCGAGCCTGGTGGCAACGATCTGGTCCTCATTGACTTCGCTGCCCTTCCAGTCGTAACCGATCATACGCGGGAACAGGGCCTTGTAGACGTCGTATTCCGTGTACTGACCGGGATCCTTCGCGACCTGGTCGAGACGGCTCGCCAGTTTGAAGGCATCGAACGAGAACCAGCGGATTTTCTGCATCTGGAACTCGCCGCCGAGCTTGACTTCATGGGCCTTGCCGAACTGCTTGGTGAAGTCGAGCTTGCCGGTCATCCGGGTCTGATCGCGTTTCGAGTAGCCCGCGTTACCCAGGACCGGTGTCCCCGGGAAGTTCCAGTTCATATTGTCGTCGAACGGAAGGTACCAGTACCGTTCGCGGCTGACATCCACCAGGCTGGGATTGAGGGAGGGATCGCCGTATTTTTCCCAATCCGTGCCCCACACCGGATCCTTGGATTCGTTGAACTCGTTGAACATGCTCAGGTTCAGCGTGTAGAACGCGGTGGGATCGATGGTGTGCGTGATATTCAGATATCCGGTGTAATTGGTGATGTAGGTGACGGCGGCCCGCACCGGCGTGGTCAGCATGTTCAGCGGGTTGCGGGTCTCACCGGTCTGCCGTTCCTTCTGATAGGAGCCGCCGACCTTGACCCTGAAGGGCCGGAGGTCGAAGGTCAGGTTGCCGTTGCCCATGTACCCGTAGGTGCCGCCGCCGGGCAGACGGCCGGCCGGATAGTCGATCGCGACGGTGGTGGTCGAGTCGACCTTGGTGCCGTCGGCCATGGTCGCTTTCGAGATAACCTCGATCGGATCCTGCTGGAAGCCTTCGAACCAGGTCGCCTGCGACAGGCGGTTGTACACCTGGCCCGCGCCGAAGAACCGGATATTCTTCATGAAGGGAACCGGTCCGCCCGCGGTCATGACGTAGTCGTTGTACCCGAAGGAATAGAGCTTGTCGATGCCGAGGATCTGGTAGGACGAATTGGCGTCTTTCTGGATGGCCCAGAAATCGTCGGAAATGACTTCGCCCGTGAGGCTGTACTTG
>CAZNXX010000011.1:5437-37166 GCA_964577095.1 uncultured bacterium
CCGCTCTTGGTGGTCACCGCGGTGAGGCCGCCCAGCTTGCCCCCGTATTCGGCGCCGAAGTTGCCGGTCTGCATCTGCACTTCTTCGATGGCGTTGTTGATCACCGAGACGCCCAGGAACTGCTCGCCCGCTCCGCCGTCGGTCATCTTGGTCACGTTGACGCCGTCCATGTAATAGCCGGTTTCGTCGGCCCGGCCGCCGCGCACGTGCAAAACGCCGTTGTCGTTGATCACGCCGGCCATGGTGGCGATCACCGCATTGACGCCGCGAACCGGCATCTGGGCGATTTCTTCGCCGCGCAGGACATGGACTTCGTTGGTCTGGGCCTTGTCGACCAGGGGCTTTTCAGCGACGATGGAGACCTGCTGGCCCTGGAGGACCGTTTTCGCCATTTTCAGGTCGCGGAAAGTGGTCGTTCCGTCATTGACGATGATGTTGCTGATTTCCATTCTCTGAAATCCCATGTAGGACGATACGAGAACGTATTTGCCCACCGGGACGTTCAGGATGACGTATTCGCCGTTCATGTCCGTTGCGGCGCCCATGGACGAGCCCTGGACGACGACGTTCGCGCCCATGAGGGGTTCGCCCGTTTCGGCGTCGGTCACCCATCCGCGGATCTTGCCCGCGCCGCTGGCCGCGGCGGGAATCAGGGCTGCGACCACGAAAAGGGTCAACAATAGCCTCAACACATTTCCGAGTTTCATGAACCATGCCTCCTTCACTTGATGATTGGACGGCTCACCCTTTCAACGACCCCGCGCGAAGAACACCGGGTTCCGTTCGCGGGATGCCAATACACAAAGACCGCGGACAGCACCTCCTTTCCCGTGACTCATTTCTTTCCGAGAATATTCCAAAGTATCAAATATTCAGGAATGGCGTTAAATAAAAATGCCATCAGGCTGCATCATTCGGGCGAATGACCGGAACTGATGGACCGCATCTCTGATCTTTCCGTTTCCCTGTCCTCCTGCTAAGCCGATTCAATGCACATACCAACGGCGGAGAATCAGATTATACCGCTTAAATGTCCCCTCACGGATATCGAAATGCGATACTAATTATATGAATAACAAACAAATTTGTCAAGTGTTTTTTTCAATAAACAGCCGCTTATCCGCAGAAAAAACCTCCGGCCGGCACATCCATCCGTCCGGCGACCCGGTCTATTATCCGGAAAATGTGCCTCAGCCGCCCTGATTCGGGTCATGGAAGCCGGCCTCTCCCCTAAAACGAAGCAAACCGCCCTGCCGTCCGCTGAATATATGATGAATATTCAAAAAAATCAGAGGCCGTTACAGGTTCTCCCGTAACGGCCTCCATATCCTCTGTCTCTCATCTGTCCATACCCGAACCGGCGGGATGCGACCGCCTCCATCCGGCTTTCAGGCTCTGGATCTCTTTCGGGTTTCCTGCCTGGACCTGTAAACCGGGTCCTGGCCCTTGAGAATGACTCCTTCCGTGATGATGCAGTCGTCCACCTTGTCCATGGAGGGCATTTCATACATCACGTCGAGCATGGCGCTCTCGAGAATGGATCGCAGGGCCCGGGCGCCGGTCTTTTTCTTCATGGCCAGCCGCACCACGGCGCGCAAGGCCTCTTCCTCGAATTCGAGCCGGACCCCATCCATCTGGAACAGCCGCTGGTACTGCTTGACCAGGGCGTTCTTCGGCTCGAGCAGGATGCGCATCAGCGTCGGCTCATCGAGCTCGGCCAGAGTGGTCATCACGGGCAGGCGGCCGATCAGCTCGGGAATCAGGCCGAATTGCAGCAGGTCGTCCGGCTCCACCCGCTTCAGGAGTTCGCCGATCGTGACCTCCCGGCGGTGCACCCCCTCGCTCCCGAATCCCATCACCTTGCGGCCGATGCGCCGCGCCACGATCTTTTCGAGCGTCTCGAACGAACCGCCGCAGATGAACAGGATGTCCTTGGTGTTCACGTTGATCAGGGGCTGTTCGGGGTGTTTGCGGCCGCCCTTGGGCGGCACGGACACGATCGAGCCCTCGAGCAGTTTCAGCAGGCCCTGCTGAACCCCCTCGCCCGACACGTCGCGGGTGATCGACGAACTCTCGGCCTTGCGCGCGATCTTGTCGATCTCGTCCACGTACACGATGCCCTTTTCCGCGCGTTCGAGCCGGTAATCGGCCGCCTGCAGGAGGCGCACCAGCACATTCTCGACATCCTCGCCCACGTAGCCGGCCTCCGTGAGGGTCGTGGCGTCCGCGATGGCGAAGGGCACCTGGAGAAACCGGGCCAGGGTCAGGGCCATGAGCGTCTTGCCAGTGCCCGTGGGGCCGATGAGCAGAATGTTGCTCTTGGCGAGCTCCACCTCGGACGGGTGCTCGTCCGCGCCCACCCGCTTGTAATGGTTGTACACAGCCACGGCGATCGCGCGTTTCGCGTCGTCCTGCCCGATGACGTACTTGTCGAGTTCGTCCTTGATCTCACGGGGCGCGGGAAGGGGCTGGACCAGCTTCAGGGACCGGCGCTGCTTGTCGCTCCGGATGATGTCCTCCGCGTACCGGACGCATTCACTGCAGATATTGACGCCCGGTCCGGTGACGATCGCCTCGACCTCTTCAGAGGAGCGGTTGCAGAAGGAGCAGGTGTAGGCCGGAGGATTCGTCATGGGGCGGTTTTCCCCTTGCTGGTTTTGCGGTCGCGCGTCAGGATCTCGTCCACGATGCCGTACGCCTTCGCCTCCTCGGCGGAGAGGAAGAAGTTACGGTCCGTGTCCCTGGCGATCTTTTCGGCCGGCTGTCCGGTGTGCTTGGCGAGGATGCCGTTGAGCTTCTCGCGGATGACCAGGATCTCCCGCGTCTGGATCTCGATGTCCGTGGCCTGGCCCTGAGACCCGCCCAGGGGCTGGTGAATCATCACCCGCGCGTGAGGCAGAATCGAGCGCTTGCCCTTCGCGCCCGCGGCGAGCAGGACGGCGCCGAAGCTGGAGGCCTGCCCCATGCAGATGGTGGCCACATCCGACTTGACGTACTGCATGGTGTCATAGATCGCCATGCCCGAAGTCACGTAGCCGCCCGGAGAATTCAGGTACATATAGATATCCTTCTCCGGGTCCTCCGCGTCGAGAAAGAGCAGCTGGGCGATGACCAGGCTCGCCACGGTGTCGTCGATCCCGGTACCGATGAACACGATACGCTCTTTCAGCAGGCGGGAGAATATATCATAGGCCCGTTCTCCGCGTCCGGTCTGTTCCACAACAATGGGCACCAGGCTCATGGATGTCTCCTGTTCAGTATTGTAGATACAAAATCACGCTGATCGCTGATGATCAACAGTCTCTCGGAGATGTCATTGCGAGTCCCGCGGCAGCGGGACGAAGCAATCTCTCCGGCAGCTGGATCGCTTCGGTCCCCCCGCTTCCGCGGGGGTCCCTCGCGATGACATCCTTCGGCCGTCCACGGAAACCGAAGATGCCGGGACGGCTACATCCCCTCCGGCCCGGCCGCGGGCGGCGCTACGGCGACTTCCTTGATCTTCGACTTCTCCAGAAGGAAGTCCATCACCTTCTCCTCGAGCAGGGCGTCCTTGAGCTCCTCCATCCGCGAAGGATTCTTGAAGCGCGCCTGTATCCGCTTTTCCTCCGAAGGCCTGACCTCGATCTGGCGCCGGATGGCGGCCTGCGCATCCTCGTCCGTCACGGCGATGGCCTCGGCGGAACCGATGGCCGCCCAGATCCGACTCCACTTGAGGTTCCACACGACCATCGGAAGATGACGCTCACGCACTTCCGCCTCCGGGGCGTTGGGATTCTGTTTTTCGAATTCCTCGAAGAACCGGCGGAAGGAATACTCGACCAGGCTGGGCGGCAGTTCGAAATCGTTTTTCCGCACGATCTGGTCCGCGATGCGCTGGAGCGTCTGCTTCCGGGTGTGGACATCACGGTCCGCCTCGAGTATCTTCCGCAGGCCCTGGCGCATGGCCTCCACGTTCTCGAAGTCCCCCATCTTTTTGGCGAAGGCGTCGTCCACGACCGGAAGGTTTTTCTCGTGCACGGCACGGACCTGGATGGCGTAACGCTTCTCCTCGTCCCTGGGCTTGCCCTTCTCGTCCTGCGTTTTTTCCGTGACCGTGAACTGCCGGGTCTCGCCCGTGGTGACGCCCGTCAGCTGGTCGCGGACCTGATCCCCGAGCGGCGGCCGGCCGAGTTCGATCCAGCGGTCGTTCCACTTGCGGCCGATGATCGGCACGCCCGACGCGTCCAGAGCCTGAATGTCGCCGTGGACCAGGTCGCCCACACGGGCCCCGGCCTCGGACGGCTTGACCTCGGCGTTCCGTTCGCGCAGGTCGTCGATCACCCGGTCGATCTGCTCCTCGCCGATTTTCCAGGTTTCACGGTCGACTTTGATCCCCTCGTAATCCTTCGGACGGATCTCGGGTTCAACCTCGATTTCCGCCTTGAAACGCAGGGGTTCCCCCTCCTTGTACTGCACATCCTTGAGCGCGGCGGGCGCAACCGGGTGCAGGCCGTTCTCGTCCACCGCCTTGCGATAGAAAATTTCGGCCAGATCTTCCGCGATGTCGGATTCCAGCGCCGGCCCGAAACGCTGGCGGAGAATGGAGACCGGCACCTTTCCCTTGCGGAATCCGTCGATTTGGATCCGTTTCTGCATGGAGCGGAGCGCGTTCTCCCGGTGCGGGGCCACTTCATCCGCCGGCACTTCGACGGACAATTCCTTTTTCCATGGTTTCGGAGAAGCCACTTCGGATTTCAAAAAAGGCGTCCTTTCAGCTATTGTAATACCCCCTTTTTCAAAGGGGGTCGTCATTGACGACGCTTCGCGTCGGCGATGACGGGGGATTTTGCGTGCGAGAGAAGGGACTCGAACCCTTAACCCGCCGAGCGGGACCAGATCCTAAATCTGGCGCGTCTACCAATTTCGCCACTCTCGCGAAAATAAATCAATTAATTTACTGAACCATTCGTACAAAAACAACGATAAATCAACCGTCCCATCCCGTTTTCTTCAGGTATTCCTCTTCCTTCCGCCGCATCTTATCCCGGTCCCGCTTCATCCCGTCGTCGTACCCGAGCAGGTGCAGAACACCGTGAATCACGCACCGGGCCAGCTCCTGTTCAGGGGAAACCCCGTATTCAACCGCCTGCTCGCCGGTCCGGTCGACGCTCACATAGACCTCCCCCCATACCCCGCCTTCTTCCCCGAGAGGAAACGCGATCACGTCCGTCGGGCGGTCCTTGCCCAGAAAACGGCTGTTCAGCCCGCGGATGAAGGCATTGTCCGTCAGCACGACGGAGAGCTCGCCTTCCGGCCGTTTTTTACGCCCGGCCGTCTCATCCGCCAGAACGGATTCCGCGATCCTGCGGACCGTTCTATCCGGCAGGGGGGACCGGGTTTCCCGGTGGATCCGGACTTTCATCCTCCTCCTTCACTTCCCCGGTCCTGGGTTTTACGGCCGGCTCCCGGTCCGGGTACTGGACGCGCGCGTGGAACGTGCCGTCCAGAATGTTCAGAAAGGCCTCCTTGATGCGCTCCAGGTCGCGCAGCGTGAGCGGCGATTCGTCGAGTTCCCCGGCCTTGAACCGGTCGTCCACGAGGCTCTCGATCAATCCCTTGAGCCGGCTGTGGGTCGGCTGTTTCAGCGTGCGCGAGGCCGCCTCGACCGCGTCCGCGAGCATGACGATGGCGGATTCCTTGGTCTGCGGCTTGGGGCCCGGATACCGGTAGTCCTCCTCGTTCACATCCTCGTCGCGGGCCTTCTGCGCCACGGCCTTCTGGTAGAAAAACTGCATGACCGACCGGCCGTGGTGTTCGGTCATGATGGCCTGTATCGCCGAGGGCAGGCGGTGCTGTTCGGCCAGTTCGAGGCTCCGTTTCACGTGGTTCGACAGAATCAAGGCGCTCATGCGCGGCGACAGCTTCCGGTGCGGATTCTTCGCCCCAAGCTGATTCTCGACGAAATACTCCGCCTTGTCGATCTTGCCGATGTCGTGATAGTACGAGCCCACGCGGGCCAGCAGGGAATTCGCGTTCACCGCCTGGGCGCCGGCCTCCGCCAGGTTGCCGACCAGGATGGAATGGTGGTAGGTGCCGGGGGCCTCGACCGAAAGCTGTTTCAGCAGGGGGTGGTTCAGGTTCGAGAGCTCCAGGAGCGAAAAATCGGTCGCGATGTCGAACGTGGATTCAAACAGCGCCAGGAGCCCGTACACCACGATGGGCGAGAACAGCCCGTTGATCGCGGCAAACCGCCAGGCCGAGAATATTTCCCGGGGCGGGAGATATCCGATCAGTCCCATGAACGTGACGGCAAACACGTGCGCACCGGTCATGATCAGCACGGCCTGAATGAGCTGTCTGCGGCTCCGGACGCGCTTGATGACGATCACGCCCACCACGCCGGCGAAAAACGAGACGGCGGTCAGCACGTAGGCGTTCCCCCACAGCCCGCCGGCCAGCACGCTGATCAGGGCGCTGGCCGCGAACCCGATGCGCGCGTCGAACATGGCGGCGATCAGCATGGATCCCGCGGACACGGGCACGAGGAACTCGGACGCGCCGGTCCGGTGCATCAGCGACGCCGCTGCCGCGACGATCACGGTCACGAAGCACAGCAGATAGACCGATTTCGTCCGGCCGAGCAGTTCCGGCTCCTCGAAATGCACCACGACCGCGAAAAGGAACAGCAGGGCGAGAACGAAGGCCGCCTTTCCGGCGACCGGCAGGAACCGGCGGAGCCCCGACTCGCGGAGGCCGCGCTCGGTCATCTTGGCGGACAGGGAGACGAGCTTCTGCCGGATGTCCGGCGTGATGCGCTCGTTCCGGTCCACAATTTTCTCGTTCTCGAAAACGAACCCGCTCGACAGCGGCACGCGGGCCACGGCCGACCGGATGCGGCCGCGAAAGCCCTCCACGTCCGCGTTCAGGTTGGGCGTGACCAGCCACTGGGCCAGCAGGGCGGCCGCGCCGATCAGGTCCGGTTCAGAGGGAAACGCCTTCGCGGCCGCCTCGGCCGCGGCCCGGCCTGCATCCTCCGTGTCGAGAACCGACTTGCCGGGAACGGCCCTCTCCGACGAACCTTCTCCGACCAGCACCGTGCCGCCGTCCGGAAGAAATTCCTTTTTGGAAAGGTTCAAGATTCCCACGTCGGCCGATTCCCGCAGCGACCGGCGCAGAACCGACGCGAACCGCTCGAAATCCGCGTCTTTCCGGACGAGGCTTCTCCAGTGTTCCGGCCTGAGCCCCGGAACGGGGATGCTTCTCTGCAGGGAATCCGCGAGCGGTTCCAGGCGTCCGGGACGGACTGCGGCTTCCTGCCGTGCGCGCCGCACGGCTTCCATCAGCCCGTCCAGCCGCTTCAGGATGCGCCCGGAACCGGCCGGTTCCCGGACGAATACGGGCAGGATGCCGGCCGTGGCCTGCTCCCTTTCGAGCCGGACCTGCTCGTCCGGTTTGAGGATCTCGAAGTCGAACGGCGCCACGACGCGCCGGTTGCTGACGCTTCCGGTCGCGAGGTCGGCGTATTGCAGGGACTGACCGTGCGGGAACAGGGCAGTCAGCACCGCGGCCGTTGCGGCCGCAATGAACCACCGCGCCCATCCGGCCTGGGGCTCGTCCGCCTTCAGCCAGAAATCATGCCGCGCCCGCCGCCGCCTGAAGCGCGCCCACAGGGTGCCGAGGATATCGCGTATCATTCGGGTTGCTTTCCGCCGGAGCGCCGGCCGACCGCCTTTTTCCGGGCTTTCACCGGGCGCTTCTCCGGCCGACCCGGGCCGCCCGCATCCGTCCTGGCCTGGGGCGCCGCATCCGCCGCCGGCGCGGCAGGGCCGCCGTTGTAGACCTCATAGGCCTCCAGGATGTCCTTGACAAGCCGGTGGCGGACGACGTCCTTCTTGTCGAGGAATACGAAGTCGATCCCTTCGATCCCCCTCAGGATGTCCTGGATCTGGATGAGACCGGAGAGGGCGCGGTCGGGCAGGTCGGTCTGTGTGTCGTCTCCAGTGACGATGGCCCTCGATCCGATGCCGAGCCGGGTGAGAAACATCTTCATCTGCATCGCCGTGGTGTTCTGCGCCTCGTCGAGGATTACGAACGCGTCGTTCAGGGTTCTGCCCCGCATGTAGGCCAGCGGCACGATCTCGATGACCTTCCGCTCGAGATGCTTCTGCAGCACGTCGTTGGCCAGCATGTCGAACAGCGCGTCGGTGAGGGGGCGCAGGTAGGGGTCGACCTTTTCCATCAGGTCTCCCGGCAGGTACCCGAGGTTCTCGCCCGCCTCGATCGCGGGACGCGTCAGGATGATGCGCGACACCTCGCGCGCCCGCAGTTTCTCGACCGCGATGGCCACGGCGAGATACGTTTTGCCCGTTCCGGCCGGGCCCACGGCGAACACAATCTCATTGGCGAGCGCCGAGCGGCAGTACCGTTCCTGACCCGGAGTCTTGGGCCGGATGACCCCCTTTTTCCCGTAGAAGACGAACGATTCCCGTGCCGGACCGGCCGGCGCTTCGGGCCGTTCGGGGGCCTCCTCGCGGGCGCGCCGGATGGCCGAACGGACGTCGTCCGCGTCGAGCCGTCCGTTCCTGTTCAGCAGGAACAGCGCCTCCATCCAGAAGCGCTCCATGCGGTCGAGCTCCGGCTCTTCTCCGCTGAACCGGATCACGTCTCCCCGCGCCGTGATTTTCACGGGGAAAGCGGCTTCGATCAGGCGAAGGTTCTCGTCTCCTGCCCCGAGCAGGTGAAGCGGGTCAATGCCCCTGATAGATATCTGTCTTTCTCGGCTCATGTCATAGAAAAAGCTCTCAGCCCATGAGCGGGCTCACGGGCCGAGAGCTTTCCTTGCTTTTTCATGTGCCGCCCGGCGCAGGCGCCGCGGTGCGCGCGGCCCGCCGGCCTGGCGGTTGTCTCGATCATCCCGATGGTGCATACCCGGATTTCATCCGGTCCGGAAACGGCCCGGCCTGCGCCGGCCTCGTCCCGGGGGCCCGACTACTTCCTGGGAACGGTCAGCACCTGCCACGGATAGATCGTGTTGGGATTCGAGATGATGTCCTTGTTCGCCTCGTACAGCTTGGTCCACTGGGTCGGATCGCCCAGGACGTCCGCGCTGCCGGCGATCTTCTTCAGGTAATCACCCTTGGCGACGAGGTACTGGTTCTGTCCCAGCGTGCGCTGGATGTTGAGGATCTGATCCGGTTCGATCTTGTCCGGATTCGAAATCTGATCGCGGTTCACGCAGTAGATGCGGATCCACTGGTAGGCGTCGCCGTAGATGTCGGGCTTCTTCGCGATTTTCCACAGATAGTCGCCCTTGACCACCGTGTACCGGTCGTAGACGCCCATGAGTTTCGTGTCGAGGGCCGCGAACTTGGCGTCGAGCTCCGCGATCTTCTTCTCGAATTCGGTGAGGATGGCGATTTTGCTGCCCTTCGCCTCGGCCAGCCGCTTCTTCAGGTCGGCGATCTCGGCCTTGCGGTCCAGCAGATCCTCGGCGGACAGGGCGGACAGTTCGTCCAGCTTGGAGCCGATGCTCCCGAGTTCCTCGCGGTACGAATCGACCGCGGCCTTGTCCACGCCCAGCATCGCGTACACTTCGGCCCACACGGCGTCGATCTGCGCCTGCGTCTCCGCGATCTGCTTGCGGAGATCGGCATTCTCGGTCTCGAGCGCGGCGACGCGGGCCGCGTTGTCGGCTTCGGCTTTCTGGGACGCGGCCAGCTGCACCTTGTACTCGTCCATGCTCATCTTTTCCTGGCTGAACACGGATGAAGCCGAAACGAGAAGCAGTGCGGCAAGCGTCAAGATCAGAGTGACCTTCATCTTCATTCTCTAGCCTCCTTCATCAATGGGACATACCGTTGGCCGGGATTACTGTCCCAGCTTGGCGCGCACTTTCTCGCGTTCCGCCTTGGCGTACTCGAGTTCCTGCTGCTTCTGGGCGAGCTGGGCCTTGAGTTCCGCGTTTTCCTTCTCCAGCTGGGCGATCTTGTCCTGACTCGCCTGGACGGCCGCCTGGGATTCCTCAAGGACCTGCATCTGCTTGTCGTTGGCGTTGCGCGAACAACCCGACAGAACAAAGCCCGCCGCAAGCACGGTCAGCAGCAATACGAAAGACCGAAACCGCTTTGCCATTCCCTGCACCTCCTTTTGGCTGATAGGATCGTAAAGCGTATTCAGGAAAATATCTGAAAAATTCGGCATATTGTCAAGCTAAAAATGATTTTACGGCGTATTTCAGGCCTTGTCCCGGGAAGGGCATGGTATCCATTTTTTATATTCGAGCCGGGATCGGACCGATCCGGTTCTCAATCAAGCCCGTTTAATTGTATGGGAGCAAAGATTCCACGGCCGTAGACGACCTATCTTTATCCAAAAACTACACTTACGGGATGGCGGGGCTTCCTATTCCATGATTTTTAGCCCCAATTCCCTCAACTGGTCCTCGCTGACCTCGGACGGGCACCCGTCCATCAGTGACAGCGCGCTCGTCGTTTTTGGAAATGCAATCACTTCTCGTATGGATTCCTCCCCGGCCAGGAGCATGACGAGCCTGTCGAAACCGAATGCGATTCCGCCATGCGGCGGGGCCCCGAATTCCAGGGCCTCAAGCAGAAATCCGAATCTCCTTTCGGCTGTTTCCTGATCCATGCCCAGACTGCGGAAAAGCGATTCCTGCACGGATTTCCGGTGATTCCGGATGCTGCCGCCCCCGATCTCGGAGCCGTTCACCACCAGGTCGTACGCGCGCGCGCGCACCCGGCCGGGGTCCGTTTCGAGAAGGGGGATGTCCTCCTCTCTCGGGGACGTGAACGGGTGGTGCATGGCGGCCCACCGGCCGTCCTCTTCGCTCCATTCGAGCAGCGGAAAATCCGTCACCCAGAGCGGCGCGAAAGCGTCCCCGGAAATCAGGCCGCGGTCGATCGCGAGCTTCTTCCGCAGGCTGCCGAGCGCTTCCCCGCAGGTTTTGACCTTATCCGCGACGATGAAGGCCGCGTCACCGGCCTTCATGGACAGCGCCTCCCCCGCCGCGGCGAGGAATTCAGGCGTCGTGAATTTCACGATCGGGGACAGCCACTCATTCTCGGTGCGCTGAAGGACCACGAGCCCCCTGGCCCCGAAGCCCTTGACGTATTCCGTGAGTTCGTCAGTCTGCTTGCGCGACACCGGTCCCGCGGCTTCGAGCCGGATGCCCCGCACCGCGCCTCCTCCCCGGACCGCCTCTTCGAATATCTTGAAACCGGACCGTTCCGCGGCCGCGCTGATGTCAGTGATCTCCATTCCGAAACGCAGATCCGGCCGGTCGGTGCCGTAGCGGGACACGGCCTCGTCGTAGCCCATACGCGGAAAGGGGTCCGGCAGGCGGATGTTCCGGAACTCCGCGAACAACCGGCGCGTCATCTCCTCCATGATCGGGAGAATGTCCTCCTCCGTGACGAACGACATCTCCGCGTCGATCTGCGTGAATTCGGGCTGGCGGTCCGCCCGGAGGTCCTCGTCCCTGAAACAGCGGACGATCTGGAAATACCGGTCGAAACCGGAGATCATCAACGTCTGCTTGTAGATCTGCGGTGACTGGGGAAGCGCGTAGAACCGGCCCTTGTGGACGCGGCTGGGCACCAGATAGTCGCGCGCGCCCTCCGGCGTGCTCTTCATCAGGATCGGCGTTTCGATTTCCAGAAAGCCGTGGCTGTCCAGAAAATCTCGCACGGCCTTTGCGGCCCTGTGGCGGAGCATCAGGTTCCTCTGCATCTGCGGCCTGCGGAGGTCGAGGTAGCGGTATTTCAGCCGGGTTTCGTCCGTGGCGTCGCAGGGGTCCTTGATCCCGAAGGGAAGAATTCCGGATTCATTGAAAATTTCGCATTGTTCCGCCTCGATCTCGATCGCGCCCGTGGACAGCCGCGGATTGACCATTTCCGCCGGGCGGAGGCGAACCTTTCCGCGTATGCCGACTGCCCACTCGGACTTGATCCGGCGCGCCGCCTCGAGCGTCGCGGCGTCGCCTTCGGGATGAAAGACGACCTGGGTGACGCCGTACCGGTCGCGCAGGTCCGCGAATATCACGCCGCCATGGTCGCGCTGATTCGCGACCCAGCCGACGAGCGTGACCGTGCTTCCCGCATCCTGCTTCGTCAGACCGCCGCAGGTGTGTGTGCGGCGCCAGAGCCAAGACATATCGTTCTCCAAGTCTTTTAAAGGGTGTTGAATCACCGTCCCGGTCCGGGTCGAAAAGCGGTTCTGAGTTCCGAGTTCCGAGTTCCGAGTTAAAAATGAATAATAAATACCGCTTTTTCAACCCGAAACCCGGAACCCGAAACCCGGAACAGTCTTTTGCTCCTAACTCGGAACTCGGAACTCGAAACCCGGAACAAACCCGGGATGGTGGACATTTCGTGCGGATCAATTTACTCTATTCGGATCTGAAAATCAAGCCGTCAAGACCCGAACGCGTACGTCTGCTTGAAGCTCACGCTGCCCTCGGACGACGCGATGGGGTCGAAATCCTTCCATTGACGGATGCGGGAGAGGATGCACTGTTCGGCCTTCTCGTCGTTCAGCGTGGAGGAAACCACGGAGACGTCGGACACGGTTCCGTCCGGAGACACGGTGATGCGCACCACCACCTTTCCGGCGAGGGCTGGATTCTGGCGCAGGGACCGCTCGTAGCAGTATTTGATGGCCGGCACGTGGCGAAGCGTGACCTCGCGGAGCGACTCCGGGCTCCGGGCCGTGTTCCGCTGGGCCGCGCCGGACACGTCGGAGGTGCGGTCGATTTTCAACGCGCCCTTCCGTGACGCCGATCCCAGGCGCATCGAGCCGAGCTCGACCACCACGTCATTGATGTCCGCCATGCCGCCGGTGCGTCCGCCCCGCGCCGACTGGCCGCCTTCCGCCCCTCCGCCGCCGCTCCGGCCCTCCCCGCTTCCCGAATCCTCCCCGCGTCCGCCCCCCTCGTTGAGCGACGAGAGGATGTCGCCGATCTCGCCGTCCAGCCCGCCGTCCAGATTCGCGCCTTCCCCTGCCACCGGGTCCACATTGACGCCGGTGATCATTCCGAGAATGCCCTGGCCGTTCACCTGCCGGGACAGGGCCTCGCGCGAGTAACGGCTCCCGCCGGTGCCGGCGCCCGTGCCGCCCGTCCCGCCTCCGCCCCCCCCGCCTCTGCGGCGCCGGCCGGCCGTGTTCCCCTGATCGGACAGGAACTCGGCCTCGCCGACATCCTCGGTCACGGACGGCGGCGGCGGCAGTTCATTGTAGGTCATGACCCGGACCAGTTTGTAGGTCGATTTCTCCTCTTTGGGCGAGAGGAGATGGTTCAGCCAGTACGCCCCCAGCAGAACGAAGTGCAGGCCCGCGGCGGCCGCAACCCCGTAAATGAGGTTCCTTCTGTAATTCTGTTTTAATTCCACGGCGCCGTACCAGGACGACCCGGGGAAAATAATCCTCAGCATGCGGACTCACTTCCTCTTCTTTTTGATCGAATTTCGGATGCTGGGCGCGGGTTCCACCCTCCGGATGGACGTGTCGGGACTCATGAATCCGCCCGCTCCGCCGCGTATTTCATCCTTGAAGCTCCGGTCCAGGGACGTGTCTCCCAGCCCGGGGTCAAGCCGTGTCGGAACCAGAATGACGTTCGGTTGTTCTATGCTTCCCTGAATCTCGATGTTGTCCAGATCGATTTCGCCGGACACTGCGGGTGTCCCGACACCTGAGGTGTCGGCATCCGACGCGGCGTTAGCCGCGGAAGCCCCGAGAACCATGAGCGAAAAAGCCCAGGCAACGGCCGGCGAGGCCCGTCTGAAGGCGGGTATCATCGGCCGCTCCCCCCGGACGCGGCTGGAGCCGCGGCTGAAGCCGCGGCTTCGGGAGCGGTTCCGGCAGCGGCGCGGGCCGCGTTCTCGGGCACGTATTGAACGGACAGGCAGGCCTCCAGCCAGAACGGCCCGGCCGCGTCCGCGAAAACCTCGATCCGGTTGCTGCCCCGGACGATCAGGCCGGATATGTCGGTCTCCGCTTCCCCTTGAACGGATTTCAAGTCCGATCCGTTGATGCGGACGACGCAGGCCGAACCCGATGCGGACTGGACGGTCGCGAATACGGGCCAGCCCGGGACATCCCAGGTTTTCCTCAGACTGCGCCGGGCTGTCAGCGTGTCGCCCGGGGACGCGCCGATCCGAAGGCCGCACGCGCCGGCTGCGCCATCCGATGCAGCCGTCGGGGACGGCCCGATCACTGCCGCGGGCGCCCAACCGGCCGCCGGACCCGGGCCCGGACCCTGCGAACCGGCCTCCACGCGGCCGGACTCCCAGGTGCTGTCCGTGCCGACCCGGGCTGTCAGAAGGGAGAGATTCCATTTGCTCAGATATCCGGCCGGATCCGTCCGGATCAGGCGGCCGGCCATGGCCATGCCGGAGGCGGACGGGGGCTGAAATGCGCGGTCCGTCTCGACCGCGTCCTCCAGCAGGACCGTTTCATATTCATTGAAATAGACCTGGTTGTCCTCGAGCATGGCGGACAGGTCCTCGTACTCCGGGTTGCGGCCGCCTTCGGCCAGCTTTTGCGTGAGGCTCGACAGCGCCGCGTTCTCCAATGCGAGAACCCGGAGCGTGTCCGAGAGCCTGAGACCGAACGCCATCAGTTTCTCCCGGTCTTCGGCCTGAAAAGCGGAGCCGGCTCCGTTTTTTTCAAGACGCTCAAGGCCGTCCCTGCCGAAGACCAGCGCGGCTTTGGCGTAGGACTGGGACAGTTCCAGGCTGTTCACAACGGTGTCGATCCATTCCTCGGGCAGGCCGGCCGGATCTTCCGGACGTTTCGCGTACAGTTCGATCGCGTTCCGGTACAGCCGCAGTCCGTCCCAGGTCAGCGCCTGATACCGGCCGCCGATCAGGCCGAATGTATTCCGTATCTGCGACCTGGAGGAATCGACCCAGGCATTTTTGAGGCCGAGGCTGTCCGATACGGACAGGTTCCGCAGATGCGCCTGGCCCGCGGCGTCCGCGATGGGACGGATGACCTTGACAAGCACCTGGCTCCGGTATTCAAGGCCGGCCATTTCGCCCAGCTTCTCCGGCACAGGCGCGTCCAGTATCCCGGTCAGGGTGGCGGTGTGTATCTCCGCGATGCGGTACAACGTTTCCGAAATCTTGGGCCGGATACGATCGGCCCAGCGGCCGGACGCCGCCCTCAGGCTGTCGGCCGGGTCCGCAGCGGCCGGCTCGGCAGCAAGGCGGTCGAGAACCGACAGGGCGGCGCGGAAGGCCTCCAGCCCCTGCCCGTAGACGCGCGCCGTCCGGTCGCGGACAGCCTTCTCCTTCACCGCCCGGGCGATCGGCTCCAGGGCCGGAATTTCCTGCAGGCTCCAGGCGCGGGCGAAACGCTCGTAGGTTTCACCGATCCGGTACAGCGACTCCGGCATCCGTTCCGTCCGGAAAGACGCGACCTTCGCATAGTCCGCGGCCAGCCGCTCCATCATCGTCTGCATCCGGTCGATCCGCACCTTCATGTCCGCCTCCGGCAGGCGGAACACGAAGCGTCCGTACTCGCGCTCGCGGATCCGGCACATGCGGAACAGCGCCTCGGCGGCCTGCGCCGGATGGCCCGGCATTCCCGCGGCCTGCAGGGAATCGTTCCTCTGAACCGCCCGCCTGAACCAGAACTCGGCGGCCTCGAGCGAATCGGATTTCTCGTAATGAGAACCAAGCTTCACCCACAGTTCCACGCCGGCCGGCGAGGACGGGAAGAGGGTCCCGTACCGGGCGTACAGGGCAAGGGCTTTCCCCGGCTGGGGCGTCTTGAGCGCGGTTTCGGCGGTCTGGTAGTACACGTCCGGCGCGTCCGGCGCGTCCGGATACGCGGCCGCATAGTCCTCGCCGGTCTCGGTCGCCTTGATCCAATCTTCCGCCTTCTCGTAGTAGAGGCGGGCGTTGAACAGCGCATCGGCCGCGGCCGGGTCGGGCCGGCGGACGCGGTACAATTCCTCGTAACGCGCGGCGGCCCGGAGGAACTGCCCCTGCTCCGCGAGGTTCACCGCGAGATTCTGCAGGGCGTCGGCGATACGGGGAGACGCGGGATACGAGGCGCGCAGGTTTTCATAGGCCCGGATCGCCGCGTCGTAATCGCCCGCCGCGTCGAAACTTTTTCCCGCGTTGAAGAGCGCCCGGTCCGCGAATTCCGATTTCGGGGATTCCAGAGCCCCGCGCAGGAATTCCGCGCCCGCTTCGGCCGGCCGTCCGGCCGCGGCCAGGTTCTGGGCGGACATGAAGACCGCCTGGGCCAGACGGAGGCGGAGCCGCTCCGCATAGGGCCGTGACTCGGGTTCCTCCGCCAGCTTCTTGCAATAGATTTCAACGCTGGCATAATCGCGCCCGGCCATGTAACTGTCGATGACCGAAAAGTGAACCTGTTCCCGGTTCGGATGGTCCGGGAACTGACGGATCAGCGTGCGGAAGTATTTCAGCGCCTCGTCATAGTTGCGGTGCGTGAACTGGAGCGCGCCGGTGTTGGCAAGCAGAACCGGCGTGTTGGGATCCCGCGGGAACAGCCGGATGTAGTTGTCCGCGGCCATGACCATCCACTTTTCCGCGTCCGTCAGCGGAGCCGGCCGGCTGGTGTCCGCCGGAACAACGGCCGCGGACGGCGCTGTGCGGCGCTCGCGCCGGACCAGCGTGTCGGCCATGACGACCGCGTTTTCGGCCGCATCCCGCGTCGAAGGCAGGCCCCCGATTCGGGCGGTTTCGACGTAGGCATCACCCGCGTACAGCATGCTGATCGTGAGATATTCCTGCAGGGCTTCCCGGTAGTCATGCATTTTCGTGTCGAGCAGAAGCGCGAGGTTCCAGCGGACCTGAAGGGCGTTCAGGTCCTCGGGAAATGCCTCCAGATAGGTCCGGCCGAGATCCGCGGCGCGCCGGTACAGCGCCGGATCCCTGGGCTCTGACGCCTCCGCGCGGCGCAGGAGCCAGTTGAAATTGTCGCGCAGGGCCTGCTCGGACAGACGGTAGGCCTGCAGGCGCGCCTTCCCGTCCATGACCGCGTTCCACCACTCGCCGCCGGGCCGGCAGGAGGCGAACAGCGACTGCCGGGTCTCGAATGCGCCGGCTTCGTCCTTCATCCTCAGCCGGCATTCGGCGATGCGGCTGTGAATGACGGGTGTCTCCGCGTGCAGGGGCGCCATGCGGATCAGGCTTTCGAACGCCTGTACCGCTCCCGCGTAATCCTCCCTGTCCTCCATGTAAATCGTTCCGAGCCTGGCCAGAACGTCGCGGCCCCAGTCCGGCTGGCCGAGCTTTCTCAGGTATTCGGCCGCCTTGGCGGGCCCGCCGAAATCCGTAAAGGCGACGGCGATGTAATCCAGCGCCTCGCGGGTCAGATCCACGGCCGAGGCCGGCCGGTCCTCCGGCCGGTCCTCGCCCAGGGTCTCGATCAGCGTGGTGAAATAGCTGATCGCGGGCGCGTACTGTTCCAGCCGGTAATAGCTCCAGCCCAGCTTGTACAGGGCCTCCGGAAACCGGGGGCTCTGCGGGTGTTCGATCACTTTTTTGTAATAGAATACCGCGTTCTCCAGATCGTTCTTCGGCGGGTTGAACGCGTATTCACCGAGGCGCATCGACGATTCCACGGCGAAGGGGCTCCGGGGAAAATCCGACAGGATCCGGCGGTAGAGCACATTGGCCGAGTCGTTCCGGCCGGTCTCCTCCTCGAGAAAGGCGCGGTTGTACAGCGCGTCGTCCGTGAATTCGCTCTTCGGGAAACGGTCGAGAATGCGCCGGTAAACCGAAAGCGCCTTCGGATAAGCCGGCGCCGGCTCCGGCCCGGCCGCGGCGGGCGGTCGGGCCTCCCAGGCCTTCAGGCTGTCGAAGAAATCCTCCTTCTCCTGCATCGCGTACAGATGCCCCAGCCGGATCAGGATGTCGTCCTCATAGGCGGAGCGGCTACGGTCCGCCAGCAGGCGTTCTCCGGTTTCGATTCCCCGCCGGATCAAGCCGCGTTTTTCCGCCTGGAGCGCGTCCAGCTCGCGGCTGTAATGACCGCGGTATTCCTGCAGTTCCAGAATGGAAAGCGGCCAGAAGGTGGAATCCGCCCCGCTCCTCAGGGCCTGTCCCGCCGCGGACCCGGCCAGCGCCAGCCCGGCCGCAAGCGCCGCGCATGTGAGCCGGCAGGCCCTCATGGCTGAACCTCCGCCTCGAACCGCGGCCGTTCGGGCACGGGCGCGCCCACGGGCGATTCCCGCCTGCGGGTGTCGAAATAGTCGGTCTGGAAGAAGCGGTCCCGTTCCTGCTCGTCCTTTCTCTGCAGGTCGGCCTTCATCTGCCGTTCGATCTGCTCGACGTCGCGCAGAAGGGCCGCGACGCGCCGGCTCAACTCCTCCCGCTTGGCCCGGTCAACCTCGTCGATCTGCCGGATCATGGACGCAATCTCCGTCATGCGGCCGTCGATCTCGCTGATGCGGTTGAAATTGATGTTGCTGATGCCGTATTCGCTGAAATTGGCCCATCGGTCGATCTCGACCGCGAAGGGCTGGGGCCGGTTCTCGCGCAGCCACACTTCGTACTGGTTGAGCCGCAGGCCGTAGTCTTCGAGTTCATCCCGCCGGATCTCCATGCGGATGCGGATGGACATCGGATCTCCGGACCCGGACCGGAAGGACAGGCGGTCGATCCCGGCGATGGACTCGGCTGTCACGCGCTTTTCCTCGAGCACGTCGGACAGGAGCGTGTCGAACAGGTACCGGAGATAGACGGACATCCCCATGCGCCGGATCAGCGGATCCGGGTCGCCGAGCCTGTCCGCCGACTTCCGGTTCCGCGTCTGCAGGGCCTGAATCGCGCCGCCGCGCAGTTTGCGGATGCGGTCCAGGGTCATCCAGTTCCGGCGGTCCTGGGCGCGGGCCTCGAGGCTGTCGAGCACGACGATTTTCCGGCCGAGTGCGTCGGCCGCCGTGTCGAGGCGGCTATCCCCGCCGCCTGGCGCCGGATCGTCCGCCGGTCCGGCCGGGACCTCGCTCAGGAACCGGGAGATCCGGTTCGCTTCCGCGAAGAGGGTTCGGTTCCGGGCGTTTTCCGTCGAGTCTGCGGAGGCGGCCGGAGGCGGAGCGGCAGGCTGATTGCGGACGCGCCGCACGCGCTCCATGTCCCGGAGCGCTTCGTCCGACTGCCCCAGAAGCTCCTTCGACTGCGCGGCGAGCACCTGGGCCTCGTACTGGTATCCGGAAAAGAGCGTCTGCGTCAGGAGCGTCTCGGTGTTGCGCAGGGCTTCGACCGGCCGGCCGGAACGGTAGGCGCTCCAGGCCCGGGCCAGCAGGGTCAGGTCATCCTTCTGGAAATCGTCATCGACCTGATTGAACAGCGTGATCGCCCGCCGGTTTTCGCCGCGTTCGTAGTAGATCAGCCCGAGCTTCAGCCGCGCATTGTTCCGGATCCGCCGGAGCACGGGGTCGCGCTCGGGAGTCGACGGCCCGGACGCGAGGCGGTAATACACGGCCATCGCTGAATCGTCGTTGTTCAGGTTCGAATGACACGCGGCGGACAGATACCGCGCGGGATACGCGTATGCGGTTCCGGCCGGAACCCGCGCCAGGGCGGCCAGCGCGTCTCCGAAGGCCCCGCGGTTGAAGGCCGCCAGTCCGGCGACATAGGAGGCGACGCCGAACGGCTCGTCTTCGAGCCGGTTCCGGACGGCCAGCAGACGGTCGTACGTTTCCTGCAGCGAATCGACGCGGCCGTACGCGTACTGGATGAAGAGCTTTTTGGCCAGCGCCTTGGCGGTGTACGGGGAAAGGGGATACCGGCCGGCGAGGCGTTCGCCGGTCCGGAGCGCCTCATCCAGATAATTGAGCGCGAACGACGCTTCGGCCGCGTAGTACAGCACGTCGTCCATCACCGGGACGCCGGGATACGTCTCGATCACGTCGCGGAGCAGGAGGCGGGACAGGACGAAATCACCTGCCGCATAGGCCTGAAGGGCCTCGCGCAGGTCCCGCCGGAACATGCGATCCGCCTCCTCCTGTGTCGCCGTCTTCAGCAGTTTGGTCCGGATCAGCTCCGTCCGGGTCTGCCGGAGCTTGAATTCGAGCAGGCTGTTGTACTTCCACTGATCCAGGAGGGTCTCGGCCATGTCCTGCGTCATCGTTCCGGAGGCGGCGGATTGCGACGGCACGGTTTCGGAACCGGCGGCCGCCGCGTCCGGTCCCGGCAGGGCTCTCCCGGATTCCGGCGCGGCCCCTGCATCCGCCGGGGCGGTTGCTTCAACAGCCGCGGACCGCACCGCCCTTTCGAGTATGTCCCGGACTTTCCGGCGCAGGCCGGCCAGTATCTCAAGCGCTGAGAGATTGGCCCGCCGCCGGGCCGTGGATTCCAGCTTCGCGATTTCGTCGAACAGGGACAGGACTTTTCCGACTTCTCCCGCGTATGCGTCCAGAAAAAGCTGCCTGGAGGAGGTCACGGACTCCAGGTCGAGCGCGCTCAGGTCCCGGCCCTGAGCCCGGCGGGCCTTGGCCTCCTCGAAGATGTTCCGGGACTGCACGAGCAGGGCCTTCTCCTTGGGAATCATGAGCCGGAGAAATTCCTCGTTCTTCAGCCTGAGATAATAACGGGCATCCGCGGTCTCCGGAGAATTTACGGGAGAGCCGGCGGGTGCGGCCGCGGCCGAGAACGCGCAAACCGCGAGCGCCCAAACGATACCGGCAAAGCGCGGACGAACCGGCCGCCGCAGGGCAGACGGCTTTCGTCCGGCCTGCCGGACGCGGCTAGCCGGTAATGATGCAACGGACGGCCCGATGACGCTGAAAATAAGCACTTGGGACGCCTTTCGGGGTTTTTCCCGATAAAAATGCAAATTGCATGCCCCTGCACAAAAAAATCCCCCCTGCTGGCCGGTCAGCCGCCGCACGGGGGATGGGAAACCTTGGACGAGACGGGATGAGGCAGCGCCCGTGATCCGCTCAGGAAGTCTCCTCCGAATCCCGCTCCTCTTCCTTCATGACGCACTTCCCGTTGAAAACGGCCCCTTCCTCCACCACCAGCCGCGTCGCGCGGATGTCCCCGAGCACCACGGCCCGGGTCTCGAGCACCACCTTGCCCTGGGTCAGGATGTTGCCGCTGACCCGTCCCGCGAGAAACGCGTGGCGGGCATGGATGTGACCCTCAACCTCCCCTTCCCTGCCTATTTGAACGGTGTCGGTGGCGGTGATGTTCCCGTTAACCTTGCCATCGACCCGCAGACTGCTCTGAACCCGCATGTCGCCCTGTATGACGGAACCCTTGCCGACCATGGTGTTGAGCTCGCCGCCGCGGCCGAATTCGGAATTCGTTTTACTCACTGGTGTTCTCCTTCACAAGGAAATAAGAGATGAAAGTCCGCAGCATCCGGCGGTCATCCTTCCGGGCCGGCTCTCTCCCGCTGCGCGGCGTAGAGAAACTCTTCGGGATTGATGGATTCGCCGTCCTTCCACAACTCGAAATGAAGATGGGGCGCCGAGCTGATGCCCGAACTGCCGACCAGGGCGATGGGCTGGCCCTTCTTCACATTCATGCCCTGTTCCACCAGGGACTTCTGCGCATGCCCGTAATAGGTCAGATACCCCATGCCGTGCGAGAGAATGACGAGATTGCCGAGATCCGGCGTCCAGTCCGAAAGCAGCACCACGCCGGAACCGGCGGCCTGAATGACCGTCCCCTTCGGAGCGGCGATGTCGATGCCCCGGTGGTTGCGGCGCGTCAGGGTTCCCGATTCGCGGTAGCGCGTGGTCATCACGCCGTTGACGGGAAGCCGCGTGGGCAGGTTCTCCGGATCGAACTCCGACGTCTCGCGGCGCGAGACCAGGACCAGGGGCGCGTTGTCCACGGTCTTCGCCGGAACCGGGGGTTCCGAGGCGACGACCGCGGTCCCGGACGGGGCCCTGCCGGAGACGGCCCCGGCGGTTTCGGCTCCTGCGGCCGGCTGTTCGCCGACGCCGAGCGTGACGCCGAAGGCTTTCCGGATCTTCTCGTCCGTCCGCCGGATGCGGGCGAATTCCTTTTCAATCTCGTCGATGCGCCGGTTGCTGGCCTTCAGGTCGGCGTTCTCCTGCGTGAGGAACCGCTTCTGCGACTCCAGCCGGGCCACCCGGAAGTATCCGAAAAAACCCCAGAGGATGTGGAGTCCGAGAAGCGCCAGGAGAAACGCCAGGATGCGGCCCTTGGCGTACGACATGGAAATGCTTTTCGGATCCCCGTCCTGATCGGGAACATAGATAAGCGAGAGATAACGTTTCCGGTTCGTCTTGGGCATGCGGGTCAATCCTGAAGTCGGTCGAACAGATCGAGTATCCGGTCCAGATCGTCCTGCGAAAAATACTGGATTTCGATCCGCCCGCCCTTGCCGGACGGTTGGATGCGGACCTGGGTTCCGAGGGCGGTCCGGATGCGGTCCTCGGCGCCGCCGAAGAAGGAGTCCCGTTTCTCGGTTTTTCCCTTCCGTTTCGTCTCCGCCGGTTCGGTGATCCGGCGGACCTCCTCCTCCACCTTGCGCACGCTCCAGCCTTTCGCCGCCGCCCGCTTCCAGACCGACATCTGGTCGGAGCGGGACGACAGGCCCATGAGGGCGCGCGCGTGTCCCATCGAGATCGTTCCGTCCGCCAGGCTGGCCTGGATCGGATCGGGAAGCTTGAGAAGCCGCAGGAAATTCGCCACCGTGGCGCGGTCCTTTCCGACCTTGCGGGCGACCTCCTCCTGGGACAGGTGGTGCCGGGCCTGCAGCTGCTCGTAGGCCTGCGCGAGTTCGACGGGATTCAGATCCTCCCGCTGGATATTCTCGACAAGCGCCATCTCGAGCATTTTCTCGTCGGAGTCGACGTCGATCACGTACGCGGGGATGCGTTCGAATCCGAGTTCGGTGACGGCCCGCAGGCGCCGCTCGCCCGCGATCAGCTCGAATCCGCCGTCCACCCGGCGCACGGTGACCGGCTGGATCACGCCGTTTTCGGAGATCGACTGCTTGAGCTCCTCGATGCGGGCGGGATCGAATTTCATGCGGGGCTGTCTGGGATTGGTCCGGATCCGGGAGGTGAGAACCGAGTCCAGCCGGCCCGGGTCCGCGTCCCCCCCGGGATCGGCCTGGGGAATCAGCGCCTCGAGCCCCCGGCCCAGGCGGTTACTTTTGCTGCTCATGGGCGATCAGTTCCTCGGCCAGGCGGATGTAGTTCTCGGCCCCGATGCTCACCGCGTCATAGAGGATGACGGGCTTGCCGAAACTGGGCGCTTCGCTGAGCCGGACGTTCCGGTGGATCACCGACTGGAACACCTTGTTGCCGAAAAATTTGCTGACCTCATCCGCGACCTGGTGCGAGAGATTGAGGCGGTTGTCGTACATGGTGAGCAGAACGCCCTCGATTTCCAGGTTGGGATTGAGATTCTTGCGGATCAGGTTGATCGTGTTGAGAAGCTGTCCGAGGCCCTCCAGCGCGTAGTATTCGCACTGGATGGGGATCAGCAGCGCGTGCGCGGCCGTCAGCGCGTTCACCGTCAGCAGGCCGAGGGACGGCGGGCAGTCGATGAACACGTAGTCGTAATCGGCGTCCACTTCGGCGAGAATCTCACGGAGCACCTTCTCTCGCCCGATCAGGTTGATGAGTTCGATCTCCGCGCCCACGAGACGGATGCTCGAGGGCACGATGTCCAGAAAATGAATCTGCGTGTGAACGATGGTGTCGCGGATGGACCGGTTCTTCAGGAGGACTTCATACGAGCTGTTCTTCACCTTCTTGTGGTCGATGCCGAGCCCGCTTGTGGCGTTCGCCTGCGGATCGATGTCGAAGAGCAGCGTGCGACGTTCGGCCACGGACATGCAGGCGGACAGGTTGATCGCCGTGGTTGTTTTGCCCACGCCGCCTTTCTGATTGGCAATGGTGATGATCTTTGCCAAAAAGTGCTCTCCGGTGATTCGGCTTCGACCGCGCCGGCCGGAACGGATTCCGGGACGGCTGCGGAACAAGCGGATTTTCCCCAGCGGATAATATTCCCGGCAGCTGGGGGCCGGGAAAAATGAACAATCCAATCAATATAAGAGTTTTTTCAGGTAAAATCAAGGATGAAGGACACAGCCACTCCGTCCCGTTGGAGCGGCGATAAGCCCGCTTTCCAATCATCCGGAAAAGTTGGGACCGGAATAACCAGGCTTTCGGCCGGCCGAAAAACCAGGCATGAACAAGGACGGGTTAATCAAACCAAGTATATTGTTTTCGGCAACATAGCATTGTACCGGATCAAATCAGGTCCTGATCGCCTTCTCCATTTCTCCGTCGGGCCGCGGGCAGGGCCGGTTCGGCACGATCCGAAAGGCGGTTGGGCGCTGAAATCCGGCGGCGGAAGGGCGTCTGTCCGACGCGGCGGTTATACCGCCGGGAAGGTTTCCATCATTCCATGCCCTCTCTGCGGCGGAGAATCCACTCGAGACACAGGAGAAGCGCCATCGGAATCAGGAGCCACGCCATGTCGACAAAATGGACACGCACCGGCGTGACGATTCTTTCCGCTACCGGCAGGGGCAGGCCGGCGAGCGGCCGGGAATCGGCCGGGTTCAGAACCATCCCGCCCGTGGCTGCGGAAATCGACCGCATCAATTCAGGGCGGCTCCGGCTGTCGACCAGCTCCGGCAGGAAGGGATTCACGCGGACGGACAGGGTGTCGCCTCCGATCAGACTGCCCTCCACCCGGGCCTCGGCGGTGATCCGGTGCGGGCCGGGCTCGGAAGGCCGCACCTGTCCCCTGTAAATGCCGGGTTCCGTCATCTCCAGTATTTCGATAGCACGTCCGGAAGGGCCGTCAACGGTCACATCCACCCGGCCGCGGACCGCGGGCCTGGACGCGGCATCCACGACCCAGACGGCAACGGGGAACGGGCGCCCCGCGTCCGCGGAACCGGTTTCATCGATGAAACGGACGGGCCGTCCGTCGTCTCCGCGGACGAGCCAGCGCACCGCGTTCTCGAGAAACGGCGCGAGCACCGCGTCCGATGACCCGAGACCGGCCGTGACGAGTTCCCAGCGGTAAATCCCCTCCCCCAGAACGGCCAGGCATTTTCCGGACGCGCCGTTTCCGGCCACGATCAGCGGAAGCCCGTCCGCCCCGTCCGCGGGCCGTCCATCCGCCGGGCCGCCGGCCACCACGGCCGCGGCCCAGGGCTTGAGGTCCAGCCTGAGGGCCTGGGCCTTCACCGGCGGGAGAGACAGCCATGCCCTGCGGTTGGCGTCGGCCCCTTCCCGAAGCCGGACGGCCGGATGATCCGCTCCGGCCGCGGTCAGCCGGCCGGTCACGGTTCTGCCTCCATCGCGGATCAGGGCCGTGAACGGAAGCCTGTCCCCGAGCGCGGCCAGAGCGCCGTCGCCCTCCGCCTTCCCCGCGAACCAGACAAAGGGCAGGCGCGACGAAAGGATCGCGGCCGCCGCGTTTCTCCACGCCGGCTCCGGAAAACCCGGAGCCGGGACATGCACGAGGAACACCGCGTCCGCGCCGGAGAGTTCGGCCTGCGAAAAAGCCGGGCCCTCGTAAAAACCGGCGCCGCCTCTCCAAATGCGCGTCTCCACATTGAAATCCCCGACGGA
The DNA here is from genome assembly GCA_964577095.1 of uncultured bacterium. Classification (GTDB taxonomy): domain Bacteria; phylum Zhuqueibacterota; class QNDG01; order QNDG01; family DTFT01; genus JAFGAX01. Next base: position 30,990 of record CAZNXX010000011.1, read on the forward strand.
CTCGAGACCGCGCCGGACGAATGAAAGATCCGGTCCGGGCCCGCCCGCCAGAATCAGGAGACGGAGCCGCCGCTTGAGCGCCTGCACGGTCCAGAGCCGTTCGTTGTTGCCGGCCGACCATTCTCCCTGCAGCCGCGTCACCTCGGCGCGAAGCGTCCAATCCCCGGGCGTTTCGGGTTTCCAGACGAACCGCGCTTCCGTCTCCCGGCCGTCCGGGGGAAGGAGCACGGTCTTCACGCCCGCTTTTCGGTCTCCCGCATAAAGAGTGACGGTCACGGTCCGTCCCCCGAAACCGCGGCCGGACACCGACACCTCGACCGGGCTTTCGGATTCCGCCATTACGGTCCTGCCGCTGAGGGCCCGGACGATCCGGATATCGGGCGCCGGGCTCGAGTCGCCGACGCAGAGCGTGTGCACCGGAACACCGAGGTCCGAGGCCGCACGCACCGGGTCGCCTCCCAGGTTGACGGCTCCGTCCGAGACGAGCAGCACGGCGGACGGCCGCTTCTCCTCCGGAAGCGCGGCGAGCGCACGGAATGCGGCGGCCATGTCCGTGGCCGGCCCCCGGGCACCGGAGGAATCGACGCCGTCCGGCCCGAAAAAACGCACCCGGTCCGAGAACAGGACGACGGACATGCGGCCGCCGCCGTTCGGGGACAGGAATCCCCTGCCTGCGGCCGGCCTCAGGCCGGGGACCGATTGCGCCGCCCGGTTCCGCCCCGCATCCGCCATGGACCTGGAATCATCAAGCAGAAGCGTCACGGACGGCTTGCGTTCAACCGTCCGGTCGAATTCGAGAATCGGGGAGAGCAGGACGAAACCGGCGAGGGTCAGGGATGCGGACCGCGCCGCGATCAGCAGGCGCCGTGTTTTCTCTGAAGGACGGGGCGAGGATCTCTGGTAGGACCAGGACGCGAGACCGAAAGCCGCGGCCGCGAGGCCGAAAGCCGTGAGCAGGGTTCGAAGCACGACGGAGAGCATGGATGCGGCCGCTGTCAGAAATTAAGAGACGGAGCCGGAGCGAGCGTCAGGGGCGAAGTGATGCCCGAAGAAAGCCGGCCGAGTCCGGCCGCGGCGATCATTGCGGCATTGTCCGAGCACAGATGCGGAGGCGGAAAATAGACGTTCACGCCCGGCCGGGCCGCGTTTTCGACCAGGCGCTGTCTCAGCGACCGGTTGAGCGCCACGCCGCCCGCGAGACAGACCGTGCGGACGCCGGTTTGCTCCGCGGCGGACAGGGTTTTCCGGACCAACACGTCCACCACCGCACGCTGGAATCCGGCGGCGATATCGGGCAGGGTCCGGGCCGTTTCCTCCCCGCCGATCGTACGGACATGATTGAGAACCGCGGTCTTCAAGCCGCTGAAGCTGAAATCCAGACTGTCCCCGCCGAGAAAGGCCCTCGGAAAACGCACGGCGTCGGGATCTCCGGTCTCCGCAGCGGCTTCGATCACGGGCCCCCCGGGAAAACCCAGGCCGAGCAGCTTGGCCACCTTGTCGAAGGCCTCCCCCGCGGCGTCGTCGCGCGTGCGTCCGAGAACCTCGTACCGGAATCCGGACCGGACGAGAACCAGCTGCGTGTGCCCGCCTGAAACGATCAGCGCGACCAGGGGAGGCGCGAGCCCCGGGTGGGCGAGAAAATTGGCGGACAGATGCCCTTCAAGATGATTGACACCCACGAAAGGCAGACCGAGCGAAAGGGCCATGGCTTTGGCGGCGCTGAGGCCGACGAGCAGGGATCCGGCGAGTCCGGGGCCGCAGGTGGCCGCGATGCCTTCAAGCGCCTCCTTCGCGATACCGGCCTCAGCCAGCGCCTGCCGGATCACAGGCAGGATGAGACGGACATGCGCCCGTGAGGCGAGTTCCGGAACCACGCCGCCGAAATTCCGGTGCACCATCTGGGTGGACACGACATTCGAAAGAAGCCGGCTTCCGTCCACAACAGCCGCGCCCGTGTCGTCGCAGGATGTCTCGATTCCGAGAACGATCACGGCTGCTCCGCCACCTCGAAGTACTGGGGGATGACCTCCGAAAAGGTGACATCGCGGGGGATCTGGATCCGGGCGGGAAGACGCTTCAGGCCGTACCGTTCCCGCGCCCGGTAGTCCACGACGGCCTGTATGTCGCCGCTCGTCAGGCCGCTGAGCAGTCCGACCCCGCCCTGGACCTTGAGCGCCAGCACTGCCGGCATGACCGCCAGTCGGCGGCCTTCCGGACCGTTGACCACGGTCACGGGAATTCCCTCGAGCATCCGCTCGCCGATCCTTTGAACGTCGGCCGCGAAACGGACGGAACCGGAGGAGACCCGCACCCGGGTCAGGGGATCCATGGCAAGCGGCGCCCGGTCCCGGACCTCCTTGATCAGATCCGTGAAGGTTCTTGCCTCCGTCCACACCTCCTGCGTGGAATCGACCACGGACTGGGGCCCGCTGATGCGCACGGTGTCCGGATCGAACCGGACGTCGCCGACCAGGGTGAATCCGTCGGCCGGCAGAAATTCGAGCCTCGACCGGACCGGAACGCGGCGTTCGGCCAGCCGGTCCCATTTCACATCCACGGTTTCCGGCTGGAGGATGGAAATCACCCGGATTCCAGCCGGCAGATCCTTGATCATATCCGCATCGAGCCGGACCGCTGTGTTGTTCGGAACCTTGCGGAGATCCAGTTCCAAGCTCCGTTCGCGGAAACGGTAGCTGACAAACTGGCGGCCCGTTCCCTTGAAAAGCACGCGGACCTCGGCCGGCAGGGGGTGCAGGAGAATCCAGCCCGGCGGCGCGTGTTCCACGCGCACCGGCACATCCACCGTGAATTCGTAGGTGTTCTCGAGCGAGATGTAGAACCAGAAAAAGAGCGCGCTGAGCAGGCAGAACAGCTTGATCTTGTAATTGTGGATGAAAAAACGGGTGAGGGGAGATCGGGTTGTCATGGTCCGGGTCCGGTCCCGGGGAAAGGGCTCCCCGGGCGCGTTGGGTCACGCCGCCGAAAACCCGCCGGCTGATCCGCGGCCGCCGGATCCGTCGTCTTCAGCGGGCTTTCGACTGCCGCGACGGGTTCATCTCAGGGTCCGGCCGGAGGCGGATCCGTCTCCGCGCACGACGGACCCGTGGTTTCGGCGGAGGCTCTCGGCGGGCCTCCGGTACGTGTCTCAAAACCCCCTATTTATGGGAGGCTTCAAGCGGTTTGCCGAAACTGATCTCGCCGTTGTCGATGCGGATGCTGAATCCGCAGTCCGGCCGGGTGCACACCCAGGCCTTGTACCGGATGGAGGCGCCGTCCCGTCCGTAGTCCGAGAGCGGCACCAGAACACCCCGCCCGCATTTCTGGCATTCGGGATACTTGTTTTCCATCTCCGTCACCTCCCTGGCAAAAATCGGGCGGCCAGAAGCCCGTTTTCCTGAGTGTTATTTTCCCGGAATGACTGTTAAACGGGCTTCTGTCCGCTCCGACGAGTCGGATCCCCTGCTGCTTGTCTTCAATAATTCGTAAATATAATTGCTTGATCCCGCCCTGCGGGGCCTTCAATACTTTAAAAATATAATAAATTGGTCCCGCGAAGCGGGGCGGTGCCTATCATCAAAATTCCTTGTGATACCCCGCCGCTAGCGGCAGAATCATTCAATCCGCCCGCCGGGTCCGGGCTGTGCCCGGTGCCCGGCCGACAGTCATCCGTGGCCGGAACCCGGGCGCATCGGTCCGGTCCGGCGGTTCCGATTGCCGGCCCTTCCGCTCCGTCTATTCCTTGACGACCCAGAGCCGGACCTTGACCTCCACCTCCGGGTGAATCTTGATCGGAACACTGTACACGCCCAGCGCCTTGATGGGCTCGTCGAGCAGAATCTTGCGCTTGTCGATGGCGTATCCCTTTTCCTGGAGCAGGTCGGCTATGGTCTGGGAGGTCACCGAACCGAACACGCGGTCCTCCTCGCCGACGGCCACGGCGGCCGTAACGGACACGGCCTCGAGGTCCTTGGCCTGAATCTCCGCCGCCTTGCGATCCTTATCCTGACGGCGGGCAAGCGTCCTGCGCTCCTCCTCGATCACCCGCTCGCTCGAAGGCGTGGCTTCGAGCGCGATGCCCCTGGGAAACAGGTAATTCCGCGCGAAGCCGTTCTTCACCGAAACGACATCGCCCCTTTTCCCGAGATTCTCCTGGTCCTGACGCAGCAATACCTTCATGGATGCCTCATTCAATTCCGTTGCTTACTGGTTCGATTCCGCCACATAGGGCATCATTGCAAGGTACCGGGCCCGCTTGATGGCCTGGGTCAGATGCCGTTGGTGCCTTGCGCAGTTGCCCGAGGTTCTGCGGGGAATGATCTTGCCGACTTCGGTCGTGAACTTCACGAGCTTTTTGGGGTCCTTGTAGTCGACATATTCCACGCGGTTTTCGCAGAACCGGCAGATGCGTTTCTTTTTGGGTTTGATCAAAACAGCCTCCAGTGATAAATGATCGGCCGAACTCCGGCAGCGGCTACAGTTCGAGCTCCTGATATCCGAAGTCGAACCTGCCCTTCATCGGGTTGGATTCTTCCGTCTCCTCCCCGGGGGTCCCGGTCTTCTCCCGGACCGCGGCCGGTTCGGAGGTCTCGGACTGCGGCGGCGCGGATTCGCCGGGTTCGGCGTTCGCCTCGTCGCGCCGGTTGAGAAACTGCACGCGGCTGGCCTTGATTTCGACGATGTTGCGGTTCCGTCCGTCTTCGCCGCGAAGGCTCCGGCTCTGCAGTTCGCCCTCGACCAGTACGGCCGCGCCCTTCTGCAGGTTCTCGGCGCAGGTCTCAGCCAGCTTGTACCAGGCCACGACTCCGACGTAGCAGACATTCTCGCGCCATTGCCCGGTGTTGTCCTTGAACCGGCGGCTCGAAGCGATCCAGAAATTCGCCACCGGCGTCCCGTTCGTGGTCCGACGGAAGGACGGCTCACGGGTGAGATTTCCCGCGATGATCACCGAATTCACGTCGGGCATTCGGATTTCCGCCATGCGCGTTAAACCTCCTCAACCCCGGGGGTTTTCCTGGATGCGGCGCCGTCCGATTCCGCTGCAGGGCTCGCGCCTTCCGCGGGTTTCTCCGGGGATTGAACTTTCTGTTCCTCGGCCGCTTTCAGAGCCGCCTTGGGCATTGCCACGGTGAGAAACCGGATCACGACGTCGTCGAGCCTGAAGGAACGGTTCAGTTCCTGGCAGAGCGGCCCCTCACCCTCGAAGCGGATGTATACATAGAAGCCGTACTGTTTCTTGGCGATTTCATACGTCAGCCGGCGCTTTCCCCAGCGCTCGACCACGTGAATCTTGCCGCCGTTTTTCTCAATCAGCTGAACGGTCTTGTTGATCGTGGCTTCGATCTGCTCGTTGGGTAAATGCGAGTCTGCGATGAAAGTGGTTTCGTATTGCCTGACCATGCGTCACCTCCCTTCGGTCTTTGGGTCCTCCCGCACACGGGGGGAGGACAGGGATTGTGAGAGCTTTGCGCCGCCCGGCCGGCAGGGGCCGGGCTGAAACGCGTATTATTCGGAATTGCCGCGGTTGTATCGGTTCATCGCCCACTCGAATCCGTTCTCGGCCGCCGCGATCAGGGCGTCCGCGCCGTCTTCGACCAGGGTTTCCACCGCAGCCTGTTCCTTCCTCGGAAATCGCGAAAGAACATAATCGACCGTGCCGGCGCCGGGCCTGAGCCCGATTCCCAGACGGAGGCGGCCGAAATCGGATGTCCCCAGGGACTGAATCACCGACGCGAGTCCGTTGTGACCCCCGTCGCTTCCTTTCGGCCGCAGACGAAGCGTGCCGAGCGGAAGATTGAAATCGTCACAGATCACGATCAAACCCGAAAGCGGCACCTCGTAGCGCCGTACCGCGTCCTGCACGGCTGCGCCGCTCCGGTTCATGAAGGTGGACGGCTTGACCAGCAGGATCTTCCCGCCCGGGGTCTTCGTCTGATAAAAATCGTACGGCCCGAAACCCGGTTTGAAGCGGCCGTCCCACCTCTCGGCCAGGCGGTCCAGAACCATGAATCCGAGGTTATGGCGCGTCTTCTCGTACGTCTTCCCCGGATTGCCGAGGCCCACGAACAGGTGCACAGGCATTCCCCCCGGCGGCGGAGCGCCGGGCTATTTCTTGGCTTCCTTGCCTTTGGCTGCGGGAGCTTCCTTGCCCTTGGCCGCCGGGGCTTCCTTGCCCTTGGC
>CAZNXX010000012.1:0-35929 GCA_964577095.1 uncultured bacterium
TCGGTGATGACCTCGGTGTAGACGATCAGCCCGCCGATGGATCCGTCGGCCTCGTACCAGGGACGGCATTCCCATCGGGTCCAGTCCATGGACCCGTCCTCCCGGACATAGGGGTCGTCCTCGGCGCTCCGCACCTCGCCCTTCAGCACGGCCTGATGGACGTCGCGCCATTTCTGCGGCAGATCGGGAAACACGTCGTAATGATGCTTTCCGATGACGTCCTGCTCCCGCACCTTGTAATCGTCCAGGTACCGCTGGCTGACATAGACGTATCTCATTTCCTTGTCGTGGACCGCGACCGCGCTTCGGTTGTGCTCGATGATGTAGCGCATCAGGTCATGCGAATGGGCCAGCGCTTTCTCCGCCTCCTTGCGCTCGGTGATGTCCCGGAAATTGACCACCAGGGCGGCCACGGCCGGGTCTCCGAGGAGGTTGTTGGCCACGCCTTCGATCCAGTGCCATGTGCCGTCCGCATGCCGGACTCGGACAGGCGGAACGGCCGCCCGTCCGCCTTGCCGGAGGATCCCGGCCAGCAGTTCCGAAACCCGGGGCTTGTCCTCCGGATGGATCAGATCGAACGTGTTCCGGCCCGTTCTTTCGTCCACGGAATACCCCATGACGCGTTCATAGGACGGGCTGTGGTACAGGACGACTCCGGAGGGATCGAGCAGGGCGATGGCGTCCGAGCTGTTCTCGATCAGGGCGCGGAAGCGCTTTTCACTCTGCTGGAGGGCCTTTTCCGCCTCGATGCGGCCGGTGATTTCGTGCGCGATCAGGCCCAGGCCGTCTCCGACCTTGAACGCCTTCACGATGAAATGCATGCCGCCGAACACCGGATGGGAGACGAAATCCTCGAACTCGACCGGTTCGCCCGTATGGATCACATTGATGTATTTCGCGAACTGCGGGGATTCACGGAAATTCGGAACCAGGTCGGATATGTTCTTCGAGACGATGTCCTCCCGTTTCCGGTTCACGAGCTGTTCCGCCCGCGGATTGACGTCGATAAAATTCAGATGCGCGTCCAGCAGGTAGATGCTATCAACCGCGGAATTCATGAATCCGGTAAGCCGGGCCTCCGTCTGCTTCAGCGCCTCCTCGGTCCGCACGCGGTCGGTGATATCCTCCGCGACACCGTCAAAGAACAGGGGCCGGCCGTCCTCGCCGCGGATCAACCGGGCCGATTCCCGGACATGAATGACGGTGCCGTCCCTGCGCTTCCAGACCGATTCCAGCCCGGCAACCGCACCGGCCCCTTCGATCCGCCTCATGAATTCGCCGCGGTCATACACCGGCTCGAAATCCGGTTCGTTCAAATTGCGTCCGGCTAGATCCTCGAAGCTCGAATAGCCCAGCATGCGGATCAGGGCCGGATTGGCCAGAAGGATACGGCCGTCCGGTGCGGTCCGGTAAATGCCGATGGTCGCGTTCTCGTACAGACTGCGAAAACGCTCCTCGCTCGCCTTCAGCGCCTGTTCCGCCCGCTTGCGTTCGGAAATATCCCGCAGACTTCCCTGTATTCCGATCATCCGCCCGGCCTCGTCCCGGATGATCGAAGCGTTGATCAGCACATCGACGGCCGTTCCGTCCTTTTTACGCCCCCGGGTCTCGAAATTTTCAATGAATCCCTTGTCCTTCAGCACAGCCAGAAGCGTCTCCCGGTCCTCCGCCCGATCGTACAGGTCCCGGACATGCAGGCGTTTCAGTTCTTCAGCCGTGTATCCGGTAAGCACGCTGGCCGCATTGTTGATTTCCAGAATACGGCCGTCCGGACCGGACAGGAATAGGAAATCGCGTGATTCCCTGAAAAGACTGCGGAACCCGTCTTCCTTCCCGAAAAAGGATTGTTCCACCGACCGGCTGTCGACCGGGTCTTCAGGTTCCGGAGAGAGTCCTGATGGATGGATGGTCATCACCTGCCTCCCGGTACTCAGCTCATCCTGTTCTCATGGATACGAAACGCAAAAATCATCCTTCTCGATTCCGACGCAGGCGGCCGCCGTGAACCTGTGATCCCGCCGGGGGTGTTGGAACCGCGCGGAACCTGCATGCATGCGGGATGCCCCGTGACAGTAGAAATGGAAGCGTAAGGCCGGACCGGCCGGGCGATTGACCTGAACGGCCGATTCGATCTGACCCGGCAATGCTCCCTCCGGTTCAGTTTTCTTCGGAATTTAAGCCGGAATGGATTATGAATCAATGAAAAACTGCTTCGATCCGCCGGGGTCGCTGTGTCTTTCCGATCATCCGTGCCGGACATTACGCCCACTAGTCCCATCTCAAAATGACTTGAAAATAAAATGGTTAAAAACTTAAAAATTGACACATTTTTACTTGTTTTTCCGATTAAACGATATAAATTAAATCCTTTAACCGACATAAACCGCTATAAGTTCACTTGCTCCCCCGACAAGCGGCCGTGCCAGAAAGAGCACCCCAGCTCCATGCTTAACGTTATGATAAATCGGGAATTATTGTATCCACGCGCCGTGCTGATGGGTGTCCTGTTCCTCTGCCTCTGCGGTCTGCTGGGTTTGACCTGGAACGCGTTCCGGGGCTCCAGACGGTTCCGGCTGGTCTTTAAAGCCGGTGCCCTGGCCGCGGCAGCCCTCTGTTTTGCGCTTTTCCTGTTCACCTATCCTCCGGATCATGACGAAATCGAACATGCCAGCGCGGCATGGCATGTTTCTCAGGGATTACTGCCCTTCAATGATTTTTTCCAGCATCACAGCCCAATGCTTTATATCCTGTACGCCCCTCTATACCGGTTCCCGCTTGTGACAGCTCATCCGGTGGAAAGCGTGCGTCTCCTCTCCGGCATTCTCAGCCTGGGTCTTCTTCTCCTGCTGATCAGGATGGCGAAAACGGTCTGGAAGGATTCGGGGACCGTCTGGCCCGTGGTGGTTCTTTTTCTGGGCAATTTCCTGAATCTCCAGCTGTTCAACATGAGACCGGACCTTCCGGCCGCTTTGTGCAACCTGACCGCCCTGTGGATTCTCCTTCGCCGCGGGAAGGCTGCGGATTTCTTCCTGGCCGGGCTATTCCTGGGCCTCGGGCTTTCCTTTTCTCCGAAGTACCTGCCCTTTCTGTTTCTGATGCCGGGCCTGATGCTCGCCGACCGTCGCCACTGGAAGGCGATCGTCCGGCTGATCCCGGTCCATGCGGCCGGAATCGCGGCCGGACTGCTTCCGCTTTTCATCTGGCTGACCGCCAATAGACTGCTGGAACCCTTCAGACAATGGGTTTTCTTCTTCAATGCGAACCGGATCGCCTCAGGCGCCTCCATGTTCGGCGGCGCGATTCAGGTGATCCCCGCTGTTTTCGGCGCGTGGGGATGCCTGCACCTGCTTCGTTCCGGATGGAGGCCGGAAGCCGGTCCTGAGTCCGGCGAGGAGGCCGGAACCATGGCAGGGTCGGGCCGCCTGCTGGCCGTATTCGCCGCACTGTCGGCGCTCGTTTACCTGAAGCCGGCCCGGACGCATTACGAGTATTATCAGCAGATGTTCGTGCTGACCGCCTGCGTCGCGGCCTCGGGACCCCTGTCTTCCCTTTTCAGGAAATGGGCTGCGGATCGGCGAGCGGTCCTTTCGGGTCTGCTCGCGGGCGTCATTCTGTGGAGTGGTGTCCACACCGCGCAGCGTTACGTCCGCCTCGGCCTCTACCGGCAGGTGGCCGGAAGCATCCGGACCCTGAAGGCGCTCGCGGGCGACGAGCCGGTGATCTGTACAACCCCCGAGCACCCCGTGACGGCGGCCAACGCCTCCTATATCAGCACCGGATGGCAGTATGTGTTCTGCCTGTCGAACCCGCAAATCCGTTCCAGGCTGAGAGGCATCGGCGCGGACATCCGGGACAGAAGGCCGGCCGTGATCATCAACCGCTTCCTCACCTGGCCCGAGGGCGGGGACTTCACGGAGCGCCTCAGCAGGCGGGGCGTCTTGCCGGACGACGAGGCCGCGGACCTGAAGCAATACCTGACATCGAATTACACGCTCGTCGGGGTCCGGCAGATCGAGTACTGGGTGCGGAACGACCGCGTTGGCGCGGCCCCCGAAACGAGAGGCCGCTGAATGGTTCGCTTCGATTTCTCGGATTATCTCTCCCTGCACCGTCTTCTCCTCTGGCGCAGGCTCCTCTGGAAAAGCCAGACCTGGCCGATCGGGAAACAGAAGGAGCTGCAGTGGAAACTGCTCTCGGCCATGCTCGACCACTGTTTTACCGACGTTCCGTTCTACCGCGACCGCGCGGCGCAGTCAGGCGTCCGCCGTTCGGACATCCGCTCGCTGGACGACCTCGCGCAACTGCCGGTGATCGGCAAACCGGATGTCTTTCTGCACGGCGACCGGTTCAAGTCGGACCGCTTCGACCGGTACAAGCCCAAGACCGTGCACACGTCAGGCACCACGGGATCGCCGATGACGGTGTACTGGGACCGCCGGAGCAACGTGATGGAACTGCTCTGCCACTGGCGGCACTATTCCTGGTTCGGCTACCGGATCGGCGATCCCTTCGTCGACATCCGCAACTACCACACGCACCTGAAGGCCCCCTGGGCCTGGAACTGGAAGTGCCGCAGCCTGGAGACTTCCGTCTTCTTTTGGAACGAGACGAACGCCGCCGAATGCGCGGCCGTTCTGAAAAAACGCGGCATCCGGATGTGGCGCGGCAACCCCCTGGCCATGTCCCAGCTGTGCGACCTGTTCGACAAGGCCGGAATCGCCGGCGCGCAGCCGAGGAGCATTTTCTCCGTGGGGGAGACCCTGCTGGAATCGCAGCGGGAGACTCTCGAGCGCTGGTCCGGGTTGGTGGTGGGCGACACCTACGGGCTGAACGAGCACACCGCGCTCATGTGCCAGTGCCCGGCCGGGAATTATCACATCGCCACTGAATACGGCATTCTGGAGATTCTCCGTGACGACGGCACACCGGCCGGACCCGGGGAGGAGGGCCGGCTCGTGTCGACCGGCCTGCACAACCGGGCCTTCCCCCTGCTCCGGTACGACACCGGCGACCTGGCCATACCGGCCGAGGGACCCTGCCCCTGCGGCCGCACGCTGCCCATCGTCAAGGCGCTGACCGGCCGCATCGGCGACCGGGTGCTCGGCGCGCACGGTCGGTGGGTGTCCAGCCTGCATCGCTCCGTCAAGTACGCCAGCGGTATCCGCTACACCCAGCTCGTGCAGGAACGGCCGGGCGCGCTCGACGTCTACATCGTCCCCGCCGAAGGGTACGGCGACCCGGTGGAGAGGCAGGTGGTGGACTGCCTGAAGGCGGAGCTGGGCGAGGCGATGCGGATTCGAGTGCTCCTCGTCGAGGAGCTCCCGTTCCGAACCGGCCGGAAATTCAAGTTCGTGGTCAACCGAATCGCTGAATCCGCGGCCGTTTCAAGCGTTCCGGAGGCTGCCGTTTAGCCGCGGTTTCAGAGAACCGAGCATTCCGGTTTTCAGAGCAGACAGCCCGGATCAAACCATGAGACGGTGACTGACGAGAGACGGTAAAAGGAATGGTTCCCTTTCTGATATCCGATTTCCTTTCCGCCCGGCGGCTTCTCCACTGGCGCCGTCTCCTGTGGAGAAGCCAGTTCTTCCCGCCTGCACAGATGGAAAGTCTGCAGTGGAAACTGCTTTCCGGGCTTCTGGACCACTGTTATTCCAGGGTCCCCTATTACCGGGAGACATGGCGGCTTTCGGGCCTGAACCGGGCCGATTTTCGGTCCCTCGACGATCTCCGCCGCCTGCCCGTGCTGTCCAAGGACGCGGTGATCGACCGCATGGAATCGCTCCGGGCGGACAATTTCCAACAGTTCCGGGCCAGGCCCATCCGAACCGCCGGAACCACGGGGACTCCCATGCAGGTGTACTGGGATCTGGACAGCAACATTCTGGAACTCGTATCCAATTGGCGGCATTACTCCTGGTTTGGATACAAACTCGGCATGCCTTTCCTGGACATCCGGAATTTCCGGCGGCATCTGGAGGACAAATGGGCCTGGAATTGGAAATGCCGCGGCCTCGAGACGTCCAGCCTGTTCTGGGACGAGTCCAACATCGGGGAATGCCGCGACATGCTCAAAAGGCGTCACATCCGCATGTGGCGAGGCCACCCCACGGCGATCGGCCATCTGTGCCGGCTTTTCCGGAACGCGGGCATCGACGACGTCAGGCCCGACATCGTCGTGTCCGTCGCCGAAACCCTTCCGATACACGAGAGGAGCGTCATCGAGGACTGGACGGGACGGCCCGTGGGGGACAGCTTCGGGCTGATCGAGCACACCGCATTGATCTGCCAGTGCCCGGCGGGCGGGTATCACATCGCGCCGGAGTACGGCATCGTGGAGATCCTGAGGGAGGACGGGACACCGGCCGGGCCCGGGGAGGAGGGGAGAATCGTGGCCACGGGCCTGCACAACCGCGCGTTTCCGCTGGTCCGGTACGACACCGGCGACTTCGCGGTTGCCTCCGGTGAAACCTGCGCCTGCGGCCGGACGCTTCCACTCGTGAAGACGCTTCGGGGACGCGTCGTGGACCGCATCCTCGACGCCAAAGGCAACTGGGTGTCGGGCGTGCACGGACTGTTCAAATACTACGACGGCATCCGGACGTCGCAGGTGGTGCAGGTCGAAGCCGGCGGCCTCGACGTGTACCTCGTGCCGGCCCGGGATTACGACGACGGCCTGCGGGCTCTGGTTGTGTCGGATATCCGTCACGAACTGGGAGAGGACATGACGATCCGCACGCATGTCGTGAACGAAGTGCCTTTCCCCTCGACCAACAAGTTCAAATTCGTCGTCAACCGGATCGGAAAGTCCGCCGCGGAATGAAACAACCCGCCGTTCGAATCGCCCTGCGGATACTCGTCACGGCCGTCACACTGGCCTGGTTCATCCGGGGTCTGCACTTGGAATCGCTTCCGGACCGCCTGGCGGCCGTCCGCTGGGGCATGGTGGTTCCGGCTTTTCTGGTGAACTCCCTGTGGGTGGCGCCCTCCGCTTTGCGCTGGCGGGGCATTTCCGCCCTGGCGGGCTTTCGCCTGCGGCTCAGGGACGCGGTCCGGTTCTACATCATCGGATCGTTCTTCAACGCTTTTCTGCCCACGGGCAACGGCGGGGATGTGATCCGCGGCGTGCTGGCGTCCCGCCAGTCCGGCCGGCCGCTCGGCGGCGTTCTGGGAACGGTTTTAACCGAGCGGATGATCGGGATGGCTGTCTCCCTCGCGTTCGTCGTCATCGGGGGTCTTGCCTGCCTGCGGGGATCGCGGCTGCCGGGAAGCGTTCCCGGTTCCGCGGCCGTCCTCTTTCTCTGCATGGCTGCCGGCGCGGCGCTCATGGTTTCAAGACGGTTCCGGTCCCTGTTGAAATCCGGTCTCCGTTTTGTTCCGTCGAAGACCTTTCAAAACGGCGTCCGGCAGGCGGTCCGGGTTCTCGATTCCTGCCGGCGCAACCCCGGCGCCCTGGCCGCGGCATTCGGCTGGAGCGCGGCCAATCAGATCGTCGTGGTCATCGCCGGCTGGATGCTGATTCGGGCGATTCCGGGACTGGATGCTCCGTTTCGAGCGTTCCTGGTGGCGATTCCACTGAGTTTCGTCGCGACGCTCCTGCCCTCGATCGGCGGTTACGGCGTGCGGGAGGCAGGATTCATTCTTTTTCTGGGATGGTTCGGCGTCCCGCCGGAATCGGCCGCGGTGTTCGGTTTTGTGCGAATTCTGTTCCTCTGGGCGTTTGCATTTGCGGGAGGGGTTCTGTACATTTCAGGATGGCATGGAAGAGAACGGACGACGATCCGGTCCGCGATTCAAAGGGAGATATGAACAGAACCGCTGAAACAAGCCGGTTGACGATACTGGGCGGGGGTCCCGCCGGCCTGGCCGCCGGTTTCTACGCCCGCAGAAAAGGTCTCGATTTTTCGATAATCGAAGCGGAGGACCGGCCCGGCGGCATGTGCCGCACGCTGTCCCTCGGGGATTTCCGTTTTGACCTGGGCGCCCACCGTTTTCACGATCAGGACACCCGGCTGACTGCCGAGATGAAGGACCTTCTCGGCGAAAGACTGCCTGTCATCGAAATCGGAAGCCAGATTTATTCCGAAGGCCGGCTGATCGACTTCCCCCTGTCGCCCTTCAACCTGATACGGAACATCGGCCCCCTCAGCGCGATCCGCGCGGGGTTCCACCTGATTGGAGCGCGGCTCGCGGGCCGCAGGAACGCGATGGATGATTTCGAGCGGTTTTCCGTGTACAAGTACGGACGGCCCATTGCCGAGCGGTTCCTGCTGAATTATTCGGAAAAACTGTGGGGACTGCCCTGCAGCAGGCTGTCGCTGGACGTGTCCGGGAAAAGGCTCAAGGGTCTGTCGCTCACCACGTTCCTCATGGAGGCTTTCGCCTCGGGCAGGATCAAGACACGCCATCTCGACGGCGCGTTCTACTATCCGGTTTCCGGATTCGGTGAAATCATCGACGCGCTCGCCGAAGTCATCGGAACGGAACGCATCCGAACCGGCAGCCGGGTGACCCGGGTGATGCACCGGGAAGGCCGCATCACGGCGGTCGGCATCGACGGCCGCGGGACAGTCGAAACGGACCGGGTGATCAGCACGTTGCCCCTCCCGGTTTTCCTGTCCATGCTCGACCCGCCCTGCCCTCCGGAAATCGCCGCCCTGGCCCGCGGCCTGTCCTATCGGGGTCTGATTCTGGTCATGCTTCTGTTGAACCGGCCATCCGTCACGCGGGCCGGAACGGTTTACTTTCCGGATCCCGAATTCCCCTTCAACCGCGTGTCCGAGCCGAGAAACCGGAGCCCGCGCATGGCGCCTGCGGGGCGGACCTCGCTCATGGCCGAAATCCCCTGCGGCGGCAAAGGCCCCTCGTCCGGAGACGAGCCGGATGATCCGGTCCGGACCGTCATTGAAAAATTGGCGGGGATCGGATGGATCAGCGAAACAGAGGTCATTGGAACGCATGTCGAGCGGCTGACGCACGCTTATCCGGTTCTCGAAACCGGACACGCGATGAAGGTCGGCCGCATACTGAAATACCTGGAATCGTTCCACAACCTGAAGCTCATCGGCCGGAACAGCCTTTTTAAATACACGCATTTTCACAACATGATGCGGCAGGGGCGGGCGGTGATCGACGAATTCATGGTTCAGGGTTCATAGTTCATAGTTCCCTGCAGCACACTCCAAAAAAGGGAACCTTCCGAAAGAAGGTTCCCTTTTTTGATTCCCGCGAAACGCCGCGCGCCGACCGGTACAATCCGGGCATCCCGTTACGGAACCGCCGCCCGCCACTGCTCCAGCCCGTTGAGAACCATCTGGCTGCCGATGGTCATGACGATGAGGCCCGTTATCCGGATCAGGGCGCTCAGCAGGTCGAGCTTCTTTAAAAATGCCGCGATCGGCACCGCGAAACGCATGAGCGCCGCGTTCGCCAGTATCGCCAGAAGCACCGCGGCCGACGGCACCCAGAATCCTTCCCGGCCGGCCAGGGCGATGGACGAGGCGATGGTCGCGGGGCCCGCGATCATCGGGCACGCCAGGGGCACGACGGCCAGATCGGCCGCGGATTCCGGAGTGTCCTCCTCGAAAAACACGCCTTTCCTCAGCGCTTCGAAACCCGCCCAGAAGAGGACCACGCCCCCCGCGATCAGCAGGGCGTGCAGTTCCACCCGGAAGATCCGGTTCAGGATGAAATCCCCGAACAGCATCAGGCCCAGGAGGATGCCCGCGGCCGTGAGGCTCGCCTTGCGGACGATGGCGGGAAGCTGAACCGGGTGATCCGAAACCTGCAGGCCGGACAGGACGGCGATCTTGCTCATGGGATTGATGAAGGCCAGGAGATACAGGGCGTCGATGAATACCGATCGGATGATTTCCATGGCGATACCCGGCTGGTTCGATGGGGATCCGGGATGCGGAACCCGGATGGCCGACGTGGCGCGTCCCAAGCTTACAGTATACTGAAATTTTTCAAAAAATCCACCGGGAAAATGGAAGACCGGAGAGATCCTGCGTCGCTTTCCGGTCCGGAATCATTGCTGCTTTTTATGAAAATGCGTATATTGCGGCAATGTACAGACACGACAGGGTAAAAACGATGAAACCGCACCGGATGCCCGGATGCCGTCATTCCGACATGAGGACCCTGATCCTGTCCGCATGGGCCGCCCTGTGCCTGTGCGGGCTCGCAACAGGCCATGAAATCCCGACCCCCGCCGAAAACGGAACGCGGTCTCTGATCCGGAGAACGCGGGTTCTGAACCGCCCGGCGGCTGATCCCCTCTCCTATTCTCTGATTCTCAGGAACGGGACAGATGCCCAACCCGCCGGACCCGGCACTCCGGTCCGGCCGGTCTGGAGGTGGGCGCGGGACTCGTTCTTCAAGCCCTCGGGCGGACTCCGGCGGGACAAACTCGAGCATTTCGCGGCTTCGGCCTGCCTGTATTCGATCCTGCGGGTTTATGAGGCGGAGGAGGGTCCCTCGGCATCCGCCGTGTTTTCAGCGGGCGTTTTCTGGGAAGCGAAGGATGCGGTCGTTCCGTGGGAACGTTTCGGCTTCTGGGGAGGGGACGGGTTCAGCTGGCGGGACCTGGCCGCGGACGGCCTCGGCATCGCGGCCGCGGTTCTGGTCTGGAGGGGTCCCTGAGGGTTCGGACCGTGGGGCTGTTCTACCCGCGCCCTGAGCGAAGTCGAAGGGCGCTAAGTGACCGATTTACAGTTCGCCTCGACGGAGTTTATCCTGAGCGAAGCGAAGGGCTCGGCGAGCGGATTGTCGTTAAAACCGACTTTTTGGACAGCCCCACGGTCTCCACTTCCGCGACTGAGCCCGATCCATAACGACCCTCCTCTTCTCGGGAGGGTATGCGGCCAGGCGCCTCACCAGATCCTGCATGCGGCGGACACATTCAGGGTCGTTCCCGTCGAAATAAATGTAATTGCTGGCGTAATCCTCGGATTCGAACTGCCCGTCGTCTATGAACAAATGCGCTATATTTCCTCCTGTCGTTTTCAGACTGCAGCGGACATGGTGAACAGCCGCTCTCAGTGGAACAATATACCCTCCGCGTGTTAGGAAATCGTGAGGATTGTGTTTGTTTTTATCATGACGGAATTCAGTTGTCCTTCTCCGGTCCTTCCCCAAACCGCTATCCAACCGCATCTCACTGCTCCGGCCCTGGCTGCCGGCGGATCTAGCAAAAAAAGGCCATCCGGGTTGCGCCTCGGATGGCCTGCCAAAAGGTGAAGAGGTGAAGAGGTGATGATGTGATGATGTCGAAGAAAACCGCCCCGGTCGTCAGGGGATGACGATGAATACCGCGCGCCGGTTCAGGGCCCAGGCCTGCTCGTTGTGCCCGGGATCCGCGGGATGCTCCTTGCCGTAACTGATGGTCGAGATGCGTCTCTCGTTCACGCCGGCATCCGTGAGATAACGCTTCACCGAAGCCGCGCGGCGTTCGCCGAGAGCCAGGTTGTATTCGATGGTGCCGCGTTCATCGCAATGACCCTCGATCCGCACGCGCACGTCCGGGTTTTCCCTGAGTGCGCGGCTGTGTCCGGCCAGTATGCCGCGCGCCTGGGATGAAATCCCATGCTGGTCATAATCGAAGTACACGTTGTCCAGGATGATCGCGGCGCTGATTCTTTCAGTCCTGGGTTCCGCCTTCCGTTCCTGGCGCGGTTCGGCCGGCGCCTGCACCTTTTCCTCGGTGATCGTGCCTTCGCCGTCCGGATTTTTCTGAACCTGCCTGCTGCACCCGGCCAGCACGACCGATGCCGCAATAATAGCCGGAATCCATTTTTTCATCTGACCACCCCCGCTTCTTGTATCCGATTGCTTAAATGGAAACCAGTTCATTGATCGCGGAAACCAGGGCGGCAAACCGTTCTGTTCCCTGCTTCAGCGTCCGGACATCCTTCTCCAGGCCTTCCGTATCCGTCAACAGCGGATCGATCCCCCGGATACTGCGACCGGTCATTTTCGACCGGACCTCAAGCAGAATCAGCCTCGCGCGGGTCAGTTCGGCCTCCGCGCCGGCCGCGTCCTGCATGGCATGGCGTCTCGCCGCCTGGGCGATCCGGATTTTCGCGTTTTCCAACGGCAGATAGAAATGATGGAAAACATAATACTCATCTCTCGCCTGACGCCAGGTTCTGGCCGCAGCCGCCGTGTTTCCGTTCCGCTCATGCCGCAATGCCCCGTCGAGCAGGGACTGGATGTGCAAGGATTTTCCCATGACCGCATCGAATGAGCAGTCCTCCAGAACGGGGTTCAACGGCCGGGTCTTGCGAGAGCAAGCGCAGCTGACGCCCACGAGAACTGCAAGGATGAGGATAAAAAAACGGTTCATATCACCTTTCCATGCTTGTGGAGCCGGGCTCCATATGGAGAAGGACATGACAATTCCTGTGCCGGAATCCGGCAATGCCGTTAAATATCAGATTATCAGGCTTTTGTGCGGGTCAAAGCGGCTGGACGGTACAGGGAAAGGATGTCTATTCAGTTGACAGACTGTCCATTATGGATACAATCCCGGGACCTTTATTCCATCCCGTATTTCTTGATTTTCTTTCGCAGTGTCATGCGGGAAATGCCCAGTATTCTCGCCGCCTGGACCTGATTGCCCCTGGTCTCTTTTAAAATCCGGGAGATCAGGCTTTTCTCCGTCCTGGACATGACGGCCTCGTACAGGGTGATGCCATCCGGTCCAGACCCGTCCTCCACCGGTTCAGCGGTCCCGTCCATGTCCGGGTCCTCCTCATCCGGATGACGCGCCCGGTGTTCCATTTCCTCCAGAACGAGTTCCTTCGGAATGACATCGGTTTTACTGAGCAGAACCGCCCGTTTCAGGACATTTTCCAGTTCCCGTATGTTCCCGGGCCAGGAGTACTTGCGCATTTCATCCAGAAGATCCGGAGCGGGCTTCATGACTTCATTCCGGTATGCGTTCCCGTATTTGTCCAGAAAATAGGCGGTCAGTTCCTCCAGGTCCTGTATCCGCTCGCGCAGGGGCGGCAGCTGGATGGAAACCACCTTGATGCGGTAATACAGATCCTCCCTGAATTTGCCCTCACGGATTCCCTTCTCCAGGTTCCGGTTTGTCGCCGCGATCAGGCGCACGTCGACCTGAACCGTTTTCTCGCTCCCCAGGGGCTCGAATCGTCCCTCCTGGAGCACCCGGAGTATCTTGGCCTGCGTGGAAAGTGACATATCGCCGATTTCGTCCAGAAAAAGCGTACCCCGGTCGGCCTGTTCGAATTTACCGATCCTGCGGCGGACCGCGCCCGTGAAGGCGCCCTTCTCAAAACCGAACAATTCGCTCTCGAGAAGGGTTTCCGGAATGGCCGCGCAGTTCACCGCCAGAAAAGGCCTGTCCATTCTCCCGCTGTGCTGATAAACAGCCCTGGCGATCAGCTCCTTTCCGGTTCCGCTCTCCCCCCTTAATAGCACACTGACATTGCTGTCCGCCACCTTCCCGATGATCTTGTAAACGTTCTGCATGGGCGCGGACTGTCCGATGATGCGGTCCGCGCCGGCCTCCGCCGCCGACTCCGGCGTGCGGAACGTCACTTTTCTGCGCATGATATAATTGTTCTTCAGGCCGCTGCGGATGAGACTCTCCATGGCCGGCATGTCGAACGGCTTGAGCACATAATCGTAGGCGCCGTATTTGGTCGCCTGGATGGCCGTATCGGTCGTGCCGAAGGCCGTCATGACGATGACGGTCGCCTTGGGGTCCTTCTCACGGATGTCCCGGAGCACATCGAGCCCGGACCGGTCCGGCAGTCTGATGTCGAGGAGGATGAGGTCGTAAATGCGGCCGTCGCAGCGGCTCAGCGCCTCCTCCCCGTTGCGCGCCTCGACCACCTCGAACGGCTGGTCCTGCATGAAGCGCCTGAAGGAATACCGGACGCTTTCCTCGTCATCGACGATGAGGATCTGGCTTTTCATTCGGAGGCACCCCCTGTATACGGCAATTGGACCACGAACCGGGCGCCGTGCGGCCGGATGTTTTCGACCTGGACGATGCCCCCGTGATTCTTGACGATCTGCTGACTGATCGCCAGGCCGAGACCGGTTCCGCTCTTTTTTGTGGTGGTGAAGGGCTCGAAAAGAGACGGCAGGAGTTCCTCGGGGATTCCGGGCCCGTTGTCCGAAACCCGGATTTCCGCCTGGCCGTCCGGACCGGCTGTCACAGCGGTCTCAATCGACAGCCGGCCGCCGCCGCTCATTGCCTGAACGGCGTTCAGGATCAGATTGACCACCACCTGCTTCAACTGGCCCGGATCCGCCCGGACGACCGGATCCGGCGCGACCCATGCGGTTTTCAGCCGGACGCGGGCGGCCTCGATCTGCGGCCGCAACAGGCGCAGGGCCTGGTCGAGCGTCTCCCCGAGCCGGACCTTTTTGAATTCCGGTTCCGGCGGTCGGGCAAAATCGAGAAAGGCCTGCAGAAAGGACTCCATGCGCGTGATCTGCTGGAGCATGACGTCATAATCCCGGAGAGTCTGGGAATGCCCGCCCGCCTTGTCCCGCAGGGAATAGATCAGCATCTTGATGGAGGTCAGCGGATTGCGTATCTCGTGCGCGAGCCCCGCGGCCACGGATCCGAGCATGGCCAGTTTCTCCGACTGCATGAGCAGACGCCGGCTATGGCTCAGGTCGCGGTTCGTCCGGTGGATCCGGTCGATCAGCACGCGGATGTGCTTGTCCAATTTGTCGAACTCAGACTCATCGGGGATGTCCATTTCTTCGAGAACGTCCTCTCCCGCCGCCCCCTTGACGTTCACGATCAGCCGGTACAGCGGCTGGGTGATGCTCCTCGCGATCAGGACGCCGAAGACGACGCCAAGCAGGACGCTCCCGGCCGCGAACACGACCATGACGGCCCTCACGAAGCGATTCTCACGCACCAGCTGTTCGCTGGTCCGGTGCATGATTTTCTCGTTGATGAAGAGGTAATTCTCGCACTTCTCGTAGATCGCGCTGAACGTGTCCCGCATGGAGCCGTTCAGAATCAGGCGCGCGGCATCCGCATCACCCTCCTGGTGGAGCCTGCGCATGGTCCGGTAATGACCCTGATAACGGCCGAACAGGGCTTCCGTCTCAGACAGGAGCTGTCTTTCCTCTTCGGTGCGGGCCTGCGCCCAGGCCACTCCGAACCATCTGCGGAATACCCTGTCCTTCTCCCTGAAAATGTTCAGCCACTGCGTCTGCCCGTCCAGAAGATAATTGGCCGCGATCCCTTTCATGTCGAGGAGCGCGATTTCGAGCTCTTCGGCGGCCTTGAGGCTCGAAACATTCTCCTTGAGCATATCCCGGGTCTTGCCCAGCATGCGGTCTGTATATAAAATGGCCATGGCGCCGAATAGAATGAACAGCACGCTCATGCTGATGAAGCCGGCGATCACCCTGGGCCTGATGTTCCACTTCACGGGATATCCCCTTGAATATACAGGAAATTAGCGTGCTATCAATCTTACCGGAAGATAAACACTTATTCGGAAAAATTCAACCGTTTCCGGCGCTTTCCAGCGGGTGGCATTTCATTTGCGCATTCCTGTCGCAAGGCCCATTCCAAATAACCGTCCGGAGGTTCATCCGTCATGGAAAACATCATCGGCCTCATCCTCAACACAGGCTGGGTTGCGCGATCGGTACTGATTGTATTGGGCATTCTGTCCGTCGTTTCATGGGCCGTGATCCTTGAAAAACTCTTCGTGTTCAGGAGAATCCGCGTCCAGTCAAAAGCCTTCGATTCGGTTGTCCGGAAGAACCCCGGAAGCGCGGACCTGTACAGGCTGAGCCGCGATTTTCCGCATTGCGCCTCTGCTGTTTTCTACATGCGGGCGTACCGGGAATATCACGCGTTCAGGCAGAAACGGCAGGCGGCCGGCGCGGATCGGGGCGCGGTCATTGTGGCCGCTCCGGACCTGGCGCTCCTGGTGCGGTCCACTCTCTCCGAGACGCTGGAACAGCCGTCACGAAACCTGACGCTGCTCTCCACCACCGTGGGCATCAGCCCCTTTCTCGGCCTGTTCGGCACGGTCTGGGGCGTGATGGAATCGTTCATTCAGATCGGCCTCCGTGGCACCGCGGATCTCTCGGCCGTCGGCCCGGGAATCGCCGAGGCTCTCATCACCACGGCCGCGGGACTGGCCGTGGCCATACCGGCGCTCGCGGCACACAACTGGACGGCCGCGGAGCTGAGGAAAATCGAGGACAAGCTCGACCTCTTCTCGGACGAATCACGAAAACGGTTCGACGGGGAAAGCGCGGCATGAGACGCGAGCGTTTTGCACCGATCGCGGACATCAATGTCACCAATCTGGTCGACGTGGCCCTGGTTCTGCTGATTGTCTTCATCATCGCGGCACCCGCATTCCGGGGCGGCATACCGGTCCGCCTGCCCAGGGCCTCGGCCCCGCCCGTTGCGGCCGGAAATCCGGTCATCGTGACCCTCGACGCGGAGGGAAACCTGTTCGTGGACGGAAGCCCGGTGCCGCCGGACGACCTGAGGCCCGCTCTCGTAGCCAGCCGCCTCGAGTCTCCGGGCCGGCCGGTTCTGCTCGAAGCGGACAGGGAACTCCCGTACGGCCGGGTCATCGAGGTGATGGACCGCATCCGCCAGGCGGGCATCGCGGACGTGGGACTCGTGGTTTCGCCCGGACCCGCGCCATGAAACGGTGGCTGACGCTGTCCTTCGGCCTGCACGCCTTTCTGTTCGGACTGCTCTTCCTCGGCCGCCGGGCTCCCGCCCTTCCGGAACCCGGCCTGATCCTGCGCGTTTCACTTCATGCGGCTCCCGCTCCAGCGCACGAAGCCGCCGCGGAACCGGATGCGGCGCCTTCCGCTTCGCTCGCCGTGAAACCGGACGAAGCGGAAGCCGCGGAGAACCGGCCCGTGGAGAAACCGCCTGAACCGGCCGCCGGCCGCGAGGACCGCAAACCGTCCTTGCCCGAGGATCCTGTGCCGGGGACCGCATCCGAGCCGGCCGTCCGCGTGGAAGGCGGGGCGTTTCCCTACTCCTATTATCTGAACCTCATCCAGCTCAGGATACAGGAAAACTGGTCCCCGCCCTACCGGCGGACCGGGGGCAGGGAATCGCGGACGGCCCAGGTCGGTTTCATCATTCACCGGGACGGCCGCGTATCGGACGTGGAACTCGAGGCCCAAACCGGTTTCTACCTTTTCGATCAGGCCGCTCTCAGGGCGGTCCTGAACGCGGGGCGGTTTCCTCCCCCGCCCGGCGGCATGACGCAGGATTACCTGAAAATACACGTCACCTTCGAGGCGCTTCCGTGAATAACCGCGTTCTCAGCCTGATCTGCGCCGCCTGCCTGGTCCCTGCCTGGACCGGCCCGGCCGGGGCCGGCCAGAAGGAATACCACCTGAAGGTGCAGACCGGCGCGTTCGCCGCCATTCCGGTCGCGGTCCCCCCGTTCGAATCCATGCGCGATGCCGCGTGGCTCCCGCGGATGCGGGACATCCTGATCGCCGATCTGGACTTCAGTGGATTGATACGCGTTCTGCCCGCGTCATCCGGCGTCGTGCCCCGGGAGGCATCGGCTTTTCTCGAAACCCGGTGTTCCGCCGGGGGCGGCGGCGTGGAAATCCGCGCCCGGCTGAAGGACGCCTCGACGAAAGCCGTGATCCTCGAGAGCGCGTTCCGCGTCACCGAAACGGATTTCCGCGTACGGGCGCACGAATGGGCGGACGCAATTCTCCTGCATCTCACGGGAGAACGTGGAATCGCGTCGACCCGCATCGCCTACATCGTCAAGGCCGGCCGTGCCGGCACGGTTTTCGTTTCGGACATGGACGGATCGGATATCCGCCGCGTGTCCATGGACGATTCGCTGAACCTGTCGCCCGCCTGGTCCCCGGACGGGAGACGGCTCTGCTACACCAGCTACGCAACCGGCCGGCCCAGGCTGGCGGTGTTCGACCTGGACGCCGGGCGTCCCGCCCGGTTCGCCGCGGCCGGCGGCATGCAGACCTCGCCGGCGTGGTCCCCGGACGGGAAATGGATCGCGTTCACGCTCACCACCAGCGGGAATTCGGACCTCTTCCTCGCGGACGAAACCGGCGGCGCGATCCGCAGGCTCACCGACAGCCCGGCCATCGACTGCTCGCCCGCCTGGTCGCCGGACGGCCGCGAGATCGCCTTCACCTCGGACCGCGGCGGCTCCCCCCAGATCTACCTGATGGACGCCTCGGGCGGGAACGTGCGGCGTCTGACCTGGGAGGGCGGGTACAATGATTCGCCCGCGTGGTCGCCGAAAGGGGACCGCATCGCCTACGTGACCCGCGACCGCACCGGTTTTCAGGTGTGCGTCATCGACGTCAACGGCGAGAACCGGCTTCAGCTGACGGACGACCCGTACTCGCATGAGGACCCCTGCTGGTCCCCGAACGGCCTGCACCTCGCGTTTTCGTCGAACCCGGGAGGACGCTGGGACATCTTCATCATGCGGCAGGACGGAACAGGCCTCTTTCAGGTCACCCGCGGGGGCGGGAACCTGTCGCCCGCCTGGTCGCCTTTCCCCTCCGGTCCATAAGCCGGTTGATTCATCACCCGCGTTTCATTATATTGCCATAATCCGGAGAAGCCCTTGAAAGTCCAGATCGGTCTGTTCCCGATTCTTCTGCTCATCGCGTGCCTGGCCGCGGGCTGCGCCTCGCGGAAGGAAATCGTCCGCTTTCAGGAGGACACGGCCGCCATCCGGGACCGTCTCACCGGCCTGCAGAAGGACAATGAGCAGATGCGGGAACAGCTCAGGGAAATCAACCGCTCCATCCAGTCCCTGCGGGAATCGAACGCTTCCGTAAAAGCGGACCTGCTCTCCGAGATGTCGTCCCTCCGCGAGGAAACCGCCTATCTGCGCAACCTGCTCGACGACACCGGGAGCCGGATGTCGCGGATGATGCAGAATTTCGACAGGCCCTCAGGGTCCGGGGACGCGGCCGCCGCGGAATCCGGGACCCCGCCGTCCCCGGAGAGCGCCAGGGCGCTGTACGACGCGGCCTATCTCGACCTTTCGAGAAAAAATTACGACCTCGCGGCCGGCGAGTTCCGCGAATACATCCGTCTGTACCCGGGAAGCGAATACGCGGGGAACGCGCAGTACTGGATCGCGGAGATCGGCTACGCGAAAAAGGATTACACGTCCGCGCTCGCCGAGTTCCGGAAGGTCGTCACGGACTACCCGAAGAGCGGCAAGGTCCGCGCGGCCCATCTCAAGGCGGCCTATTGCCGCATCCATCTCGGCGACGCGGCCGGCGCCCGTTCCGACCTGGAGAGAATCGTCCTGCAATTCCCCGGGACGGAAGAGGCGCGTCTCGCGGCCGGGAGACTGAAGGAGATCCGGTGAACGCCCGGCGCCGGACAACCCGAGGGGCCCGGCCGCCCGGACGAACGGGCCGGACCGCGGCCGCCCGCACGCCGTGATTTCCAGGCCCGTCAAAATCCTCCTGCTTTCCGCCGTCCTTCTGATCGCCGCTTTCACGGCGTATTCTGTTTTCTCCCGCGCCGCCTCCCGATGGCTCGAAAAACGCGTTGCCGCGGCCGTGGCCGGGACCGCCGGTGCCGACTGTTCGATCGGACGTGTGCGCGTCGGATTGTTCCATGGAATCCGGCTGGAATCCGTCCGGATCGCGGAAACAGGAGCGGATTCCGGGCCGGTACTCACAATCTCCAGTGTACGGATTCATTCGCCCCTTCCGGAATGGGTGCTGCGAGGACGCCTGTTTCTCCACATCCAGGCGGACACGATCTCGGTCGATGCCCGCCGGTTCAGCCGTCTGAGCGGTACAGGAAATCCGGGGGGATCAAGGGCCTCCCTGCCGGCCGTCGGCGGCCGGTTCCCATGGAAGGGGGAAATCCGTTTCCGTTTGATTTCCGTTCATCAGGGCCGGCCTGATTCTGCCGTGGCCTCGATCGGCGGAATGGTTCTGGCCGCGGTCAAGCCCGCTCAGAGCCCTTCCTTCTCGTTCCGGGTTTCTGCGGATTCAGTCCGGTATTTTTGTGAGGATGCAGCCTTTGTTTTTCAGGGGCCGGCCCTGACCGGGATTCTCGATTCCTCGGCCGTCACGATCCGGTCCTTCGAATCGGCTGTTCCCGGCGGACGCGTGACCGGGGACGGCCGGATCGGGCCTCTCGGCCGTGATTGGCGCATCAGGGGCAGCCTCGTGTTCCGGACGGCCGTTGAATCCTGGCCGGCCCGGGTTTTCGAAAAATCGGGCGTCCCGGTCCCGTCCTCGGGAGTCGTGCAGGGCCGTCTGAACGCGGAGGGATCCCTTCGACACCCTGCCGTGAGTTGGGACATGGATGGCCGGGACCTCGCCTTCCGGACCGTGACGGTCCGGAAGGCGCGAAGCGCTGGCGCCTGGGCCGGAGATACCGTCGCCCTGGACGCGTTTTCCGTGACCGCCGGAGACGGGTCCGTTACCGGATCCGGCGCGTGGACTTTCCGCGGCACCCGGAGGGCCCGGTTTTCCGCCTCCTTCCGCCGGCTGGGCATCCCATTACTCTCCGGGTGGCTTCTGCCTTCGGACGTTCCGGTCCGGGGCGCGCTCTCAGGCGACATCCGGATCGACGCGTTCCCGGATGACCCCGGCCGTTTGTCGGCCGCGTCGACAATCACCGCGACGGACCTGAGATTCAGCGGCCGGCCGCTCGATCCCGTACGACTCGATCTGGGCATCGAAAACGGCAGGGCGGATGTCCGGATGACGGGGAATGGTCTTTCCGCAAGACTGGAAGGCGACTGGACTTCCGGTTTATCCGGATCTTCAGGCGGCGCATTCTCCGTCCGGCTGAACGATCCCTCCCTTACCGTTTTTCTGCCAAAAGGATGGCATGCCGCGGGACCGGCCGAGGTCACGGGTCGTTACCGGGTTCTCGGGGAAACCGTTGAAGCGGATGGCGATTTTTTTCTCGCCGGCGTCCGAACGGCTGACTGGGCCCTCGACTCCCTGGCCGGACCCCTGGCCGTCCGACTGGATCCGCGAAAACGGTCATGGTCGATGGAAGGCGCGGACATACTCTGCGCGGCCCGGGCCTTCCGGCCTGAGGACACGCTGAGGATGGACGGCCGCATCCGCCTGGCTGCGTCCCTGAATCCCGAAGATGGTCATCCCGCGGGGGCTCTGGCGATGACGGTCCGCCCGTTTTCCATCGGCGGGGTGACCGTCGATTCCGCGGCTCTGGACGCGGACCTGGAACATCAAAATCTCCGGATCCGTCGATTGTCCTTCACGCAGGAATCGAATTCCGTTCTGCTGACCGGATCGATCCCGGTCGGTCCGGAGCGGAACGGAACATGGAAACCGGACGGAACACGGCCCTTTGACCTGCGCCTTTCCGGAGAGGACATCCAGCTGGCCGCGTTGCGGCCTTTCCTGGCGGGAGCCGGATCGATCGGCGGCCGGTCGACTTTCGACCTGAGGATGACGGGCGTCCCCGGCAATTCCAGCATAGACGGGCAGTGGAGCGTGTCCGGCGGTTCGATCCGTCAGACCGGAATACCGGACATCGATTCGGTTTCCTGGACAGCGGTGTTTCTGGATTCCACCCTGCGGATCGACAGCCTGTCCGGCCGCGTCAACGGACTCCCATTGACGATCGCATCGGACATCGGGTACAGGCTCGGTGAAGGGTCCCGCATCGAGGGGACGGCCCGCTTTCTGCGCCCTGAGGGCATACGCGCCGGCTTTTTTCTCGCGTCCGATTCCATGCGAAGTTCCCTGACCGTGGATTCGCTCCGACTGGCGCTGGTGGACTCCCTGCTCCCGCGATCCTTTCCGTTGAAAAACATGAGCGGGGTCGTCCGGGCCGATCTGGCTCTGTTCGGCCGCCCCGGTTCCCCGCTGTTGACCGGCCGTGTGTCCGGCGACCGCGTGAATTTCTCCGCGGCTGGCATGGACCTGGGTGCCGGAAACGGCCGGGTCGCCCTCTTCTTCGACAGGGATCGGATTTCCGTCGATACCCTGTCCCTTCCGGTCCTGGGCGGATACCTGGACGTCCGGGGCCGTCTCAGCCATGAGGGCGGCAGGATCCGGTCCTGGGACCTGGACGCGGATATCCGGAACGTCCGTGTCCGGGAGCCCGGCCGATGGACGTTCTCCGTGGACAGGAGCCGTTTGAACCTGTTCCGGGACAAGGCATCGAACCGGCTGACGGGCGAGGTCGTTCTGGGCGAGAGCCGTTACCTGCAGGCCATGAAAGCGACCGACTTCCTGTCCCTGACCCGCTCCCCGGCCCGGCCCTCCCCCCGGCTTCCGGATGAGCTGAAGGACATGGAACTGAACATCCGCGTCACGGGCGGCCGTGACGTCTGGATCGACAACAATCTCGTCCGGGTCCGCTTCCAGCCGGAACTGGCCGTGTCCGGCCGCGTTCAGGACCCGGAACTCACCGGCCGTCTGACCACGCTCGAGGGAACGGCGCAGTATCTGGATCACGCTTTCACATTGAAGAAAGGCATCGCGGATTTCACCGATCCCGGCAAAGTCAACCCCATTCTGGACATCGAAGCCGAGACCCGGCTGAAAAATTATCAGACATATTCGGGCACGGCCTACACCGTGTCCCTGACGCTCCAGGGCCCGCTGGACAAGGCTGTTTTCGACCTGACCTCCGTTCCCCAGGCGCCCAGAACGGACATCCTGTCGCTTCTCACGTTCGGCGCCACCCGCGATGAGCTCAACCGCACCCTTCCCTCGTCCGACCGGAACGGCGGTATGTCAGACGTTCTCATCGAAAGGGCCAAATCGCTCACCAGCCGGCGCGTCGCTTCCACTGCCGAAAATTACATGGGCACCCTGTTCCGGCTCGATTCCATGTCCATCGAGGGGAACCTGTTCCGGTTCGACAAGGAGTGGGGCCCGCGCCTGCAGGCCTCCAAACGGGTGTCCCGAAACGTCGCCCTCAATTATTCGACGACCGTCGGGCACATGAACGAGGAATCCGTGCGTTTGAACGTGCGGATCGACCGCCGTTTCTCGGTCGAAGGCCAGGTGGACCGCATCGGCCGGTCCGGCATAGACCTGAAATACAAGATCCGGTTCAAATGATGAACTCCCCGTCCCATTGCCTTTCGCGGATGCGCGCGGCCCGCGCGCTTCTTCTCGCCGTCTGTGTCTGGATGCCGGCCCGGCTGTCCGCCTCCCCGGACGCGCTCCCGGACACGCCCCGCGGGTATTCGGTCGCCGCCCTCGAGATTGCCGGCGCCGGCGCGGTTCCGGAATCGAAACTCAGAAAGTGCATGATCACCCGGCCCTCCTCCCGTTTGAAAAGGGCCCCGTACGCCTCCCGGATACTCGAGAGCGACCTCCGGAGCCTGCTCGACTGCTACCACGACCACGGGTACTGGGAAGCCGCGGTCGAAGGGACGGACGTCACGATCGACTCCCTGAAGAAGCGCGTCCGCATCGCGATCCGGGTTTCCGAGGGGCGTCCTTCGCGCGTCGCCATGATCGCACTCGCCGGGAACGCGGCATTCCCCGACTCCCAGATCATCGGGTGGCTGCCGATCACGCGGGGCGGCCTGCTGAAACGGCCCCTGCTCGACGAGTCGCGCGCCGCGATTCTCCGGAACCTTTCGGACCGCGGCTACATCGACGGGAACGCGGACGTCGAGTTCCAGATCAACAGTGAAACGGCCGAAGCCTTCGTGCGCATCCGCGTCGAGGAGAAGCTTCCGGCCCTCGTCGGCGCCGTACGGCTCTCCCCCCTCCAGAAAACCCGTCCGTCCGTGGTGCTCCGCGAGCTGACCTTTCAGAAGCGGGACACGGTGCGGTTCGGCCGACTTCTGGAATCGCAGAGAAAACTGTACCTGACCGGCCTGTTCGAAAGCGTTTTCGTCCGGCCGTCCGACTCGCTCGCCTCGCGCGGACCGGAGCGAGACATCCTTCTGGAATTGAAGGAGAAAAAATCCGGGGAGTTCAACGTGTCCGTCGGGTACGGATACTGGGAGAAAGTCAGGGGCGGCGTTGAGCTGTTGAACACCAATGCGGCCGGAACCGCGAGAAAAGTCGGCGTCTCCCTGAAGGGCAGCTTCAAGTACTGGGGTTCCGAGTTTTCGTTCTCCGAACCCTGGACGTTCGGGCGGCCCTTCCGCACCGACCTGGTCGTCCGGGCCGACCGGACGGAGGAGCCCGGTTACAGCGTCGAACGCTTCGGCGGCCGGGTGACCCTGGGGAAGCAATGGCCGGCCGGGGTCCGGTTATCCTCACAGTACATCAACGAAGCCACGCGCCTGGTCCGGGTCCGAATCGATCCCGTACCCGCGAACCTGACCAGCTATATCCACAGCATCGGTTTGACCGCGGGCCGCGACACCCGGGACAACCCCTTCAACCCCGGACGGGGCTCCACCGTCGAACTGCGGAACGAACTCGCGGGCGGGTTGTCGAAGCAGTCGGCTTCCTTCGGCCGGTCGAACCTGATCGCGAGAGTCTACATCCCTGCGGCCGGCCGCGCGGTGCTCGCATCCGCGGTGGAGATCGGCTGGATCCGGCCGTTGAACCCGGGTCGGGCCATACCGCTGAACGAACGGTATTACGCCGGAGACGCGTCCGCTCTCCGCGGTTTTCCGTACAGGACGGCCGGCCCGCTGGACGCCAGGCGCGTCCCCCTGGGCGGCACATTCAAGTTCGTCTGGAACGCGGCCGAGTGCCGCGTGCCGGTGTACAAGATGATGTCCGCCGTATTTTTCTGGGACGTCGGCAATGTCTGGGCCGATCCGGCCTCCGCGAGCCTCGCGGGTCTGAGGCACACGGCCGGCTTCGGCGCCAGGGCGGCGACGCCCGTGGGCGTGCTCCGTCTGGACCTCGGCTTCATTCTGGACCGCCGGGCCCGAGAACCGGGCATGCAGGTGATATTCAACATGGGGCAGGCGTTCTGAGAGGTCGGATCGGTTCTATCGGTTTCCCTGCCGCGAACCGGCAAGATCGTCCTTGATCGGGGCTGTCAAAAAAGTCGATCGGGGTTGTCCAAAAAGTCGATTCACCCGCGCCCTGAGCCCCTCGATCAAGTCGAGGGGTAAACTCCGTCGAAGGGCGCTAAGTGACGGATTTACGGCTCGCCTCGACTCCGCTCGGCGAGCGGTAATCGTTGAAATTCGACTTTTGGGACAGCCCCGTGTCTCCATCGGGGCTCCGCCCCGATAAATATAAAAAAGCCTGAAGACTGCCTTTCTCTTCAGGCTTTTCCGGAACGGAATCCGCGGGCCCCGACCCGTATGGATGGTTACCCGGCCTCAGCCGGATGCTTTTTCGGATTCCTCCAGAATCTCCGGCATGGCCTCCACAAATGCCCTGATTTCGTCCCGAACCCGCCGGTAATGGCCCATCGCCTCCTCTTCCGTGGCCGCTGTTTTCGCGAGTCTGGGCGGGTCGTCGAATCCCTTGTGGATTCGAATCGTCTTTCCGGGGAAGAACGGGCAGGACTCGTTCGCCGCGTCGCAGACCGTGATCACATAATCGAATTGCTGATCCTTCAGTTCGTTCAGGTGCT
Source organism: uncultured bacterium (assembly GCA_964577095.1). GTDB lineage: Bacteria > Zhuqueibacterota > QNDG01 > QNDG01 > DTFT01 > JAFGAX01. Next base: position 25,514 of record CAZNXX010000012.1, read on the forward strand.
TGGACCTGTGGCCGGAAATGTCCACGCCGGCTTCAGCCATGACCTTCACAGCAAACGGATTCAAACCGTGGATTTCAATTCCCGCTGAATAGGGCTCCAGGCGATCCCCCTTGAGGTGCCTCGCCCATCCCTCGGCCATCTGGCTTCTGCAGGAATTGCCGGTGCAGAGAAAAAGAATCTTCAGTTTTTCCATGATTCGGATTCCCTCCGGGTTTTCCTGGCGCTGAGGAGATTGGACCACCGGCATCCGGGGCGTTCACCAAACCAACTTCTTCTTCAGCCTGAACGCCACGTTCACCAGCCCGATCATCACCGGAACCTCGACCAAAGGCCCGATCACTGCGGCGAATGCCTGACCCGAGTGGATCCCGAAAACCGCTATCGCCACGGCGATTGCCAGTTCGAAATTATTGCTGGCTGCGGTGAACGCCAGAGTCGCCGACCGGCCGTACCCCGCTTTGATTTTCCTGCCCATGAAAAAGCTCACCAGAAACATCACCACAAAATAGATCAGCAGCGGAATGGCGATCCGGATCACATCCTGGGGGATTTTCACGATCATCCCGCCCTTCAGGCTGAACATGACAACGATCGTGAACAGCAGGGCGACCAAAGTGATCGGGCTGATCGCCGGAATGAACCTGGAATGATACCAGTCCTTGCCCCTGGCCTTCACCAGAATCAGCCGCATGAGCATTCCCGCGATGAATGGAATGCCAAGATAGATGAAAACACTGCCGGCGATCTGGCCGATGGTGACATTCACGGCGATACCCTTCATCCCGAACACCGGCGGAAGGACCGTGATGAAAACCCACGCGTAGACGGAATAGAACAGCACCTGAAAGACGCTGTTGAATGCCACCAGTCCGGCCGCGTATTCCGAATCCCCCCCGGCCAGTTCGTTCCATACGATGACCATGGCGATGCAGCGGGCCAGACCGATTAAAATCAGACCCGTCATGTACTCGGGAAACGCCGGCAAAAAGGCGATCGCCAGCAGAAACATCAAAATCGGCCCGATCACCCAGTTTTGAACCATGGACAGGCCCAGTATTTTCCAATTCCTGAACACATCCCCGAGTTCTTCGTACTTGACCTTGGCCAGGGGCGGAATCATCATCAATATCAGGCCCGCCGCTATGGGAATGGACGTGGTCCCAATCTGCATGCGGGTGATGAATTGCGTCACGGATGGCGACACGGCTCCAAGAAAGACGCCGAAACCCATTGCCAGAAAGATCCACAGCGTCAGAAAACGGTCGACGAAAGACAGTTTTTTCCCGGTTTCTGAATCCATTTCCGCTCCTAACCAAGGATCCAAAATGATTATAGTATCAAATACAGCCCGGCCAGAATCACCAGCACCCCGCAGACTTTTTTTAGGATCACCGCGCCCTTCGAGCGTTCGTTCCAATTCATGTATTTCTGCACCATGCTGGTGAACGTGCCGGCCAGCACGATGACCGAGCAGTGCCCGATCGCGTAAAACAACACCAGGGAGACGGCGAAGGGCAGGTTCGTGGAGGCGGCCTGAAACGCGACACCCAGCATGGGCGCCATGAAGGCGAACGTGCAGGGTCCCAGGGCCACGCCGAACAGAAGACCGATGATGAAGGCGGCCCAGGCGCCCTTTCTTCCGACCTTCGGCTGACCGGAGACGCCGATAAACGGAATGTGGATGACATCCAGCAGATGCAAACCGATGACGAGGAAGATCACGGCGACAAAATAATTGCCGGTTTTCCCCACATCGCCCATGATACGGCCCATCAGTCCCGTGATCAGTCCGATGACCCCGATGGTGATGAGGATGCCGGCCGAGAACAGTCCGGCCAGAACGAAGGCCCGTTTCTTCGTGACGATTCCCTGGCCGCCGATAAATCCGACGATCAGGGGGATGGAGGACAGGTGGCAGGGGCTGAGCAGGATGCTCAGGATGCCCCAGGCGAAGGAAGCGGCCAAAGCCGGCCAGGCCGAGCCGGTCAGACTACGCGTGAGCCAGGTGAACAGGTTTTCCATTCAGAAGCCCCGGATGGGTTTGTGAATTTCGACGTATGGTACCGGACGCATTCGTCCCCTTTCAGTCCGGGGACGCGGCACCCGCACAGTCCGGCCGGACGGCGCTTACTGCACGCCCTTCATTTTCAGGATCTTGACCAGTTCTTCCTTCGGGAAAAACCCCTGGTGGCGGTGGTATTCCGCTCCGTTCTCGTCCAGGAAGACCTGGGTCGGAATGGCGCGTATTCCGTATTTTTCCGCGTACGGCCGGCCCGCATCCGTCCACACATCATGAAAGACCACGTCCACCTGATCGCCGTACTCTTTCTCGACCTCAGCCATGATCGGCTGCATCATTTTACACGGAATGCACTTGACCGATCCGAGTTCGACGAAGGTGACTTTCTTTTTCGAGACCGGCGCTGTAACCGGCGTCGGCTTTCCCGTGTTCTGTTTCCGGTCGTCGCCGGAACAACCGTTCGCCGCCGCAATCAGCAGTGCCGCGACCAGAATCGCGTGAATCATCTTCGTCATTGAATCCTCCTGTTCATTTCTCTCGACCGGATGATCCGGTGATCCGGCCCGGTCATGCGCCCGGTTTTCAGATAAACCTTTTCGTCTTGCACTTGTCACATTCGAACTGAAGCGTCGTATGCGTGACGCCGAACCGGTCCCGGAGTCTTTTCTCGATCCTCTTTTGTATCCGCTCGGTACCGCTCACCGGCATGTCGTCCACGTCCACATGGGCTTCGAAATGAATGTCCGCATCGCTGAGCTTCCACAGATGGCCGTGGTGGACGTTCCTGACGCCGGGCACGGATTCAATGGAACGCTGAACCTCCGCCAGGTCGATCTCTTCGGGAGAAGTCATGAGCACCATGTCCGCGGATTCCTTCAGAATGCCGACGGTTTCCTTCAGGATGTACAGGGAAATGAGAATGGTCAGAACCGGATCGATCCACGTGACGCGAAAGAGCATGATGGCCGCCGCGCCTGCGATGACGGCCAGGCTGGAAACCGCGTCTCCCATCAAATGGATATAAGCGGACCGGATATTGATATTCTTCCCGGAATCGCGTCTCAGCAGGGCCATGCCCGCGAAATTCGCCAGAAAACCCGCGGCCGCGACCGCGAGCATGAAGCCGCCCGCGATCGGCTTCGGGCTTGAGAATCTCCCCACCGCTTCGCGGATCAGAAATACGCAGATCACGACCAGAACGGTCGCATTGATCAGCGCCGCCAGCAGTTCCGCGCGCTTCCACCCGAAGGTGTGTTTCGGCGTCCTGGGTCTGCGGCTCATCCGCACCGCGACCGCGCTGAGGATCAGCGCGAGGCTGTCGCCCAGATTGTGAACCGCGTCGGAAAGAAGGGCCAGGCTTCCTGAAATGATTCCGCCTGCGATCTGAATGAGCGTGATGAACACGTTCAGTCCGATCGTCCAGATCAGTTTCTTCTCCAGATGGCCAGTGGCGCCCGGTTCTGGATGGTTGTGCCCCATGGTCGGCTCCGTTCTTCCTGTCAGGATTCCCCTCCCTGCTGCAACCATTCCTTGATCTGCCCGACATTGGGCATTTTACCCTGAACCATCAGTTTGCCGTCCATGATCAGGGCTGGCGTGGACATGACGCCGCGCTCGATCATGGCATTAATATCCGTCACCTTCACGACTTCTGCTGTACGGCCGAGCTCTTCCAGCGCCTTCTTCACGTTATCCACGGTCGCGTTGCATTTCGGGCATCCGGAGCCCAGGACTTCAATTTTCATTTCAATTCCTCCGGTTGTTTTCACGCGGGCTGAAGCCCGCGGCTACCAAAGATAGATCCGACCAGGTAGCCGCACGCTTTAGCGTGCGTTTTTTTTAAAGAATCGGCAGCCGCACGCCTTCAATATTGAAAAGTATCCAATCACTTGGTCCCGATCATTGGGACTTGAGCGTGCGCTATATTGAACCACTCGGGCTGAAGCCCGCGGCTACCAAAGATAGATCCGACCGGGTAGCCGCACGCTTTAGCGTGCGTTTTTTTTAAAGAATCGGCAGCCGCACGCCTTCAATATTGAAAAGTATCCAATCACTTGGTCCCGATCATTGGGACTTGAGCGTGCGCTATATTGAACCACTCGGGCTGAAGCCCGCGGCGACCGTGAACTCCACCTCTCAGAAAAGCCACCCATAGATCAATCCGGTCATCGTAGCCATAACGACAACCAAAGACACGAAAACAACGGTTTTCTTCGCGCCCATGATGCTGTGAAGCACCAGCATGCTGGGAAGGGAAAGCGCGGGACCCGCCAGAAGCAGGGCCAACGCCGGGCCCTTGCCCATGCCGTTCGCCATCAGTCCCTGCAGTATGGGCACCTCGGTCAAGGTGGCGAAATACATGAACGCGCCGGCAATGGACGCGAAAAAGTTAGCGAATAGGGAATTACCGCCCACAGCCGAGCTGATCCATTGGGACGGGATAATGCCCTCGTGACCCACACGGCCGAGCAGGATTCCGGCGATCAGGACGCCGCCCAGCAGGAGCGGAAGAATCTGCTTCAGAAATCCCCACGTGGCGGCGAACCAGTCCCCGGATTCACCCTTGTCCGTGGCTGTGATCACGCCCAGTCCCACGGCGCCTGCCGCGAATGCCAGAATGGGATTATCCGGAAACAACAGGGCGAGGACAACAATCGGCGTTGCTGCGGCCGTCATTTTCCACCAGGCCATTTTGAACCAGAAAACCAGGATCAGACCGAGACCTGCGGCGAAAAGGGACGTGATCAGCCACTTGACCGAGTAGACGGCGTACCATATCCCGGAGGGATTCAGCGGCTTTCCCCAGTTGGCGAACACCAGAATGCCAACCATTGACGCAAAATACAGCGCTGTCTTCCAAAGGGGCCTGTCATCCCGGGATTGCGCAACCGCACGGACATTCACCTGCCGATTCGCCTCTTCCTTCCGGAAAATGAGGTGCATGAGCAGTCCGATGACCACGCTGAATAAAACAGCACCGACGGACCGCGCGATTCCCATCTCCATACCCAGGATTCGGGCCGTCAGGATAATGGCCAGCACGTTAATGGCGGGTCCCGAGTACAGGAAGGCGGAGGCCGGTCCGAGACCCGCGCCCATCCGGTAAATACCCGCGAACAACGGAAGCACGGTGCAGGAGCAAACGGCCAGAATCGTTCCGGATACGGACGCCACGCCATACGCGAGAACCTTGTTCGCCCGGGCGCCCAGGTATTTCATCACCGATTCCTGGCGGATGAATACCCCGATGGCGCCCGCGATGAAAAATGCGGGGATCAGGCAGAGCACCACATGCTCGCGCGCGTACCATTTGACCAGGTGGAGCGCCTCCATAACCGCGTTGTCAAAACGGGGCGCGCCGACGGGCAGATAATAAACGCCGACAAAGGCGGCCAGTACAAAGAGAAGCGTTTTCCACTCATTCTTCCAGTTCATGCCGTTCTCCAGGTGCCCGTTTTATTGTTTCCGGATGGCTTTGATTTGTTCGGCCAGGCTGGCCTCCATCACCTCTCTTGAGCATCTCAAAAAATTCAAGGCGCACGGGATCTTCAGGGTGTAATAGACATTCGTGCCCCGTTTTTCGATTCCGACGATTCCTGAATTTTTCAGGAGGGACAGGTGCTTGGAAACCGTGGATGTGTCCGCCCCGATCATTTCAGTCAATTCGCAGACGCAGTGTTCCTTTTTACCCAGCGCGTCGACAATAAACAGCCGGGTGGGATGCGCAAGGGCCTTCAGTATTTTGGCGTGCAGGGCGTATTTATCCGAATCCGATTTTTCCAAAGGAACGCCTCTTCAATGTTGGCTATTTGGCAATATAGCCAAATTTAAACGCCATGTCAACCCAAAAACCTCAACAGAAAAACCTCCCGCGGGTTGGTGAAAACCTGCGTGAGGTTGTCCCGAAAAAAACAGGCTTGAAACTGTGACGTGCCTGACAGGTGCGTCGCAGTTATGCTATCCCTCACCTCTCGTACGTCACCGCGTTCGCCGTGAACCGCCAGGGAGGCCCGGCGGCCGGATCCTGCCGCTCGATCTTAAGGTGGGACGGGTCCGTCATCTGCACCAGAAGAACGTCCCGCACGAAACCCGGACCGTCACACAGGGTCCGTATGCCGTATCTGTACAACCTGCCGTCCGGCCGCACGCGATAAAAGAGCCTGTCCACTGTTCCCGTGTCCGCAGGGGTGAACGTATAGGATCCGGGGCCCAGCCCGGTCAGCGACATGCCCACGGAAAATACCGGTATGTCCGGATCCGCATTGTGATACACGAGCGCGATGTGGGGATCCTCCGGAAACAGAGGCGCGCCTGGCTTGAACCAGAGTCCCTGCGCGGTTCCAGCGCTGTCGTATCCCACGGTTCCGCCGATAGGCGGCTTGGTCCTGAAGCCGAGCCTGCCGCACAGAAATTCGCCGCATACCGGAGTCAGGATGGCGCAGATTTCGTCAGTGAAATAGTCCAGCGGCGACACCGAGTGCGGATACAGGTATTCGTCGAAACGGTTACTGGCAAAATCAACACTCCGGGTCTCGTCGTATACGCCGAAGTCCATACCCAGCTGGCCGGGATTCCCGCCCATCACTGCGATCGTGTCGCCCGCTGAAACAGGTATGTCCGTCCAGTAGAGGCATTGGCGGTATGTGTCCCCGCCCGTACTGTATTCCTCGCAATCGGGCTCACCCGCCGCCCTGGCGCGCGCTATGAGGTCCTCGCGGATCGCGAACAAGTGCCCCATGACGATCTGGAAACGACCGCGGTTCGCGGTCAGCGTCATGGCGTAATCCGTGTACCCCCTGTTCACGTGCTCCGTGGCCGTGATACGGCTGATCGTCATGTCGCCGGGGCAGAACACGGGCGTCTGCGCCATGTGATCGTTCAGGTAGAATCCGCCGTGGTCGGATGGGAACGTGTGCCCGGGCTGGTTTAAGTGGCCCAGGTTGACCATGATATAGAAAGAATCCCGGCTGATCGGCAGAACGGTCAGGAATCCCTTCCCGACGTCCGTTCCCGGATCCGTCGGGTTCTTCCCGGACTTGCACGCGCAGAGAGAAATCATCAGCAGGACGGTGCCGATTCTGCCGGATTGCGCAGGTTTTCGGATCAGAATTCCCATGATTCACCTCCATTGCGCACGGTAAATTCCTGTACGCATCTGCGACCGTCAGCGTCGAAGCGCCGCGCCGGCAGGCCGGTCAATGGATATCCGCTGGATGATATCGGCAATATAACGGAAATGAACGAAAGATCAAGCAAAACATCCGGTCGAACCCTCTCGCAAGGCTCATCCGCCGTGTTTCCGCAATCCAAACCTCCCGCGGGTTGGTAAAAACCCGCGGGAGGTTCCCCCGTAAAACCAAACCTAAAAGGTCTTCAAGACCTTTCAGGTCTGTCCCGACGGACAATCCCCCTTGCATTCCCCGTCCACAAGTGTTAACTTTTTCAATAATCTGTGACGCATCTGAGAAGCACCAAAGACAGGTACATTATCTATTGACATTTATTGTTTAATTGCATATATTATAACAGTTGCGGGAGATTTCCTTCAGATTCTACTTCTTGGTGTAACCTCACAATATCTCTTCTAGGAAATCGGCTGACAGCAGACCTCTATTAAAAACTAATTTGAGGTGTGTTATGCCGTACAGACTCATAAAGAATTCATTCCATTGATTTTATCAAGGGACAAGAGCCGTTGGTTTCTAACCAGATGGTGATTCTGTTTGGTTTGAACTAAAAGATCAGGCAGCATTACAGAATTTGAGTGGAAGAGAACCAGTATATATCAAACATATCTTTGCACGATGCAATAGAATTTGGTTCAAATAAGGTATCTCTAAAATTGGTCCGGAAGATTTCATGATTGTACCGAGATGATAAATGGTTTATTTGAGTTTTCAACAAATACAGTTGAATAAATGTGAAAAGAGGATTATATGAGAAAACAATTGTTTTTCCTTTTTATTATTTATATCAATGTTCTCGCACAGGACACATTACATCTTATTACATCGTTGTCGGGAGATAGAAAAGGCGACTGTTTTAGTGTTGTTGCAGGTTTGAATGACATCAACGGAGACGGTTACGGCGATTTTTTAGTTGGTGCGCCTGGCGGAAATTACGCCAAGCTTTATCTGGGCGGAGAGCCTTTTGACACAGTCGCATTTATGCATTTGAGCCCAAAAGGGAGTGCTGCGTTTGGAGAAACTGCGGCAGGAGGAGGCGACCTGAACGGAGATGGTTATGCGGATTTTATCGTCGGAGCACCCTATTCATCCAGCGGCCCGCCCGATTATTACGAACGGTCCGGAAAAGTGTTCGTGTATTTCGGGGGACCGCAAATGAATGGGGAGGCCAATTTGATATTGGAAGGCAGCGGGTGGTATTATCACTTCGGGTCATCTCTTTCAATCGCGGGAGATGTCAATGGAGACGGTTTTAAGGATATTATTATCGGAGCACCTCGTGACGACATAGACGGCAGGGGAAGAGTCTACATATACTTCGGTGGCCCCAACATGGATAATATTCCTGACGTATATCTTGAAGGCCAGGAAGGCGCGGATGCTTTTGGATTTTCGGTATCCGGTTGTGGAGACGCGAATAAGGATGGCTACGATGATATTTTAATCGGCGCCTGCCAGTGGGGCGCGGTCAAAGACATCGGGAAAGCCTATTTGATTTACGGGGGGAAAGAGATTAATCTGTTGTATTCAACAGTATTCATCGGCGATTCAACAAAACAGGAATTGGGCCGATTTGTCGCTGGACTGGGGGATATAAATGATGATGGATTTTTTGATATTGGCATATTGGGTTTGGGATATGCAAGAATTATTTCAGGCAATGGTTTCTCAATGTTCTTTGAAATGAATGGTTCCCCTGAAATTGGTGCTTTCGTCAACATCTCGGGGATTGATGATTTAAATAATGACCATTTTAATGATTTTCTTATCAGCACAGTGCAAATCAATGATTCATTGACAGGAGGCGTCTTTGTCTTTTTCGGGAAATTAAACATGGACGCACGACCGGATATTGGATTAGGCGGACGGTTATTACCCTCTTGTTTCGGTTCTTCAATATCGTATTCAGGTAATTTAGATGGAAATAAATTCATTCTCATAGGAGATGATCAAGGGGATGGATTGAATGGACCGGGCATAGTTTATATATATTCCTATGAGAAAGATAATCATGTAGATGATTATCAATATCATAGGCCGGAACTGTTCCACTTAAATCAGAATTACCCCAATCCTTTTAACTCATCCACAATGTTGTCTTATGAAATAAATGTTCCATGTTTTTTAAAAATTAATATAATGAATTGCCATGGGTTCAGTATTAAAAAATTATTTTTTGGTCAAAGAAATACTGGATATTATTCAACAGAATGGGATGGAACCGATGAATACAACATTCCTGTTTGTAGCGGCATTTATCTTGCGAGAATATCGGGTAAGGGAGCAGGTAAAAGCAATTTTCAGGATTTCACTACGATTAAAATCACATTAACACGATGACAAAATGACCGAAATAATATAGCTTCCTTAGATTGATAATGTGATATTGTATTTTCATCGAAATTCAATTGTTATTGTTATTAAATAATAATCAGGAGGGAGTCAGCCATGAAAACGAGTACTGGTTTTATGCGGATCAACTCGTTGCTGTCTTTTGCGGCAGCCATTACTATTATTTTCAGCTCTACGATGTTAAACGGCCAAGTGTCCTATTCGGTGGATTTCTCAACTTCGATGGTTATTTTTGATAAGATATCTGCCGAGGATGGGAATACTTACGATAAAGTAGAATATACTACACTTTCTATATCGGACGAATTGGGAAAGCCGTTTCTACCTGTAAAATACGTAAAACTGATAGTTCCGTCAGATCAAGATGTGGATTCGATCGTGTTGAAACATATAAAAAAGGAGGAAATGCCGGGATCATTTTTCGTGCTTCCAGTTCAGCGACCAATTCCTACTTCCATTGATCCACCAAAATATCCATTTATAAAACCCGATCCTGAAGTGTACGATTCGGACACGCCCTACCCAAAAGAAATTGCTGCGGTATCAAATGATGGATTTTTCGATGGCTTTAATCACATTATCACGGTTGCAATTTATCCGATCCAGTACCTGCCGAAATCGGGACGATTGACATTTCATTCATCAATTGATTTTGAAATAAAAATGAAACCAAGTGATAATGTCAGAATGTATAGAGGCATGAGAACTCCCGAAAATCAGGGTATTTATGATGCGATTTTGAGAAAAATTGTGGATAATCCGCAAGATATTCCTAATTATCAGAGAAAAGCATCGCTTGGCAAGTCAGAATCGGTTCAAATTAACCCATTGCCTTCTTACGAGTATGTTATCATAACT
>CAZNXX010000013.1:0-7153 GCA_964577095.1 uncultured bacterium
TTCTCGACGCGGAGGCCCGGATCAACGACGACACGGGAGCGGCCGCGCAGCGCATGCCGTCCGTGGCCATGCACCCGTCCGGACCCACGGTGGTCTGCTGGACGGATGAACGACGCGGTCCGCGCGATATTTTCTTCCAACTCTACGGCAGGCGCGGCTACAAATTCGGGACGCTCGGCAACGTGCGCGTGAACGACGATGCAACTCCCTTGTCTCAATTATCCGTTGCCCGGCTGGCCATGGACAACAACGGGCATTTCATCGTCGTCTGGGCCGTGGATGGGGACGGTATAGGCCCGAGGCATGTTTTCGCCAGGCGGTATTTCGCCAATGGGAATTCCTGGGGCGGCATCGTGCGGGTGGATGACGGTCCGAACGACAATGTGGCGCAGTGGCCCACCGCGGCCATGGACGAAGCGGGAAGGACGGTCATCGCCTGGGCCGACCGCCGCGCGGGCGGCGAGCCCAACGTGTATGTGCAGGCCTTCGACCGGGACGGTCGCAGGCTGGGGGTGAACACCCTCGCCCACACGGTAACGACCGGATCCCAGATCGGTCCGGTGGTCTCCATGAACCGTCGGGGTCATGGCATCCTGTTGTGGGAAGACTGGCGAAGCGGCGCGGCTGAACTCTACGGCAGGCGGTTCGGTCCCGGACTTGCGCCCAAGGGGGCCGAGTTTATCGTGGCCGCCGGACTCCAGTCCCTTATCGGCACGGATTTGGCCAATTATGACGCGGCCGTCCATTCCGACGGAAAGATCGTGGTGTGCTGGAACGAGGCGGACCCGGACGAAGGATCGTCATGCCGCGGGCGGATGTTCGATTCCACGGGAGCCGCTGTCACGGAGGTTTTCCATATCGACGAACCGGGTCCGGCCGGCGAGACGATCGGCATCCGCGCGGCCGTGGACAACAATGGCTCGACACTGTTCACCTGGACCGGGATCATGGGATCCGCCGTGAGAGTGTACACCGCGTATTGCACCCAATCGGGCGTGCCGTACTCGCACATCCGAACCGTGAGCGAATCCACGGGCGTGCAGGCCGGGTCCGACGTGGCCGCGGACGCGGGCGGCAACACGGTGTTCGTGTGGATGGATGATCGGACGGGGGATTTCGACATTTACGTCAAGGTCGAAACGACCATCAATCCGACGGCCATGACCGCGGGAAGCGGATTCGACTCCATGGTCCCCATCTCCTGGGAGCCCTACCTGCTGCAGTCCGATCCCGACCCCGGCCATTTCTCCATTCTGCGCTTCGGCCCGGAGGATTCCGACATCGCCCATCTCGGGTCCGTTCATCCCCCGACGCCGTGGGTTCCAGGCCAGCGGTTCGACTGGATCGACACGACCGCGGTCAACGGAGTTGAATACCGCTACCGGGTGCTCGCCGTGGTCGGCGGGCCGACCGGGAATTCGGCGACCGTATCGGCGACACCCGCCGCGGGCGGGCATTCACTGCGGTCTTCATGGGCATCCCGGATTCCGGTCATCGACGGAAGACTGTCCCCGGGCGAATGGGACGGCGCGGCGGAATGCGGCATCGCGAGCCCGGACGCGCAGTCCGGCATCCGGCTTTTCATCCAGAACACGGGAGAGACGCTCTATCTGGCGGTCGACGACTCGAATGACTTCTTCGTGGAAGCGGGCACGTCGCTCGGATTCGTCATGGATCCGAACCGGGACCGGGAATGGGATACGGCCCCGCCCGGCGCGGAGGGGGCGGTGAGCCTGACGCAGTCCGCGGCGACGTTCAACCCGTTCTGGGGCCGGTATCCGGACGCGCTGGGAGCCTCCGCGGGCATTCCGGCGGAGGGCATCGATTACCTGGCTCTGGCCGGAAGCGGTCACGTGCAGCACGAGGCCGCCATCGATTTGAGGGCCAGCCCGCTGCGGGCGGAGGCCGGCGCGACCATCGGTTTCGCGGTCTGTTCGTCGGATCCGGGCAGCTTTTATGCGAATGAATACGGGTATTCGGGCCAGTGGCCGGTCGGATTCATTCTGACCGCGGCCCGAACTCTGGGAAGCCTGACTCTGGCATCCGAAACCGGAGTTTCGGCCGCGCCCTCCGCCGGACCTGAATCTTTCTCCCTCGGGATGAATTTCCCGAATCCGTTCAATCCCGTGACGACCGTGCCTTTCAGGGTTCGGGAGTCCGGCCGCGTGACGCTGAAGATTTTTGACGCGCTCGGGAATGAAGCGGCCGTTCTGGCGGACGGACAGTACGAGGCCGGCAGCCACACCGCCCGTCTTGACGCGTCCGGTCTTGCATCGGGCATTTACGTTGTCCGCATGGAGGCGGAAGGGTACGCGGCGTCAAGGAAGATCGCGCTGGTGAAGTGACGGACGTGCGACGCGCCTGCCAGGTGCGTCGCACGTGCCTGCTCCTGTGGAGGAAAACGCATGAACCGTGTCCGCCTTCTCGCTTTCGCCCTGCCGTTTCTCCCGATGATTCCATCGGAAGCCGCTTCGGTCACCCTCGTCGATTTCGGGTCCTCCGCGGCCGCGAACGGTTACGGGCTGGCGGGATGGAACGTCCCATTGAAAAGCGGCAACCTGTCCTATACCTCCGCCGGAGGCGGCGGTCTCCGGGCCTTGAGCGATCCCGGCGAGTACGGCGATTTCCGGGGCGTGTCCGGTACGACGCGCCGCTTCTCCAAAGGCGAGCGGGTCGCCGTCACGTGGTTCAACGATTCGGACGAAACGGTTTTTTTCACTTCCCGCATCAGTTTCTCGGACGCGGACGAACCGTCCGAAACTGGGCCGGACGGAAACTGGTACACCATGAGGCGGTTCACGGATTACCGGTTCACCTATTCCGAGATTCAGCCCCATGGAACCGCGAAGACCGTCTTCAATATCGAAGATTCCGGAGTCCACAAGACGGATGAAACATGGTCCCTGGTCAACATCAACCTGGCGATCGAATGGGGATCCACCTACCAGAAGCCCTTCCTGATCTGCGACAAAATCGAATTGCTCGATGACGCGGACATCGTTCCGCCCGGCAGGCCGACCGGACTGTCCGCGGCGGTTCTGTCCGATTCAAAAATCGGTCTCTACTGGAATGTTCCCTCGGATAATGTCGGTGTGGTCGAGTATCTTGTGTACATGGACGGGGAAGTGGAGCAATACGCTCCGGCAGCGGCGGACACGTGCGTCCTTCTCGAATCGGATCGGCCGTATTCCTTTCAGGTGACGGCCCTGGACGCTGCAGGGAACGAGAGCGAGCAGTCCGATCCGGTGTCCGGCCGGACCGAACCCTTCAGTGGACCGGGGGATCTTGTTCGGCCGTCCGATTTAAGCTATCTCGGTGCTTTTGCGCTGCCGGAGACCTTTGCCTGGGGAGGCGAGGCAGTGGCCTGGAGGCCGGAGGCAGACGGAATGTGGGAGTCGGACCACATGCCGGGTTCCCTGTTCGTCACGAACCTGAATCAGGCAGAATCCGGATGGGTCGGCGAGGCGGGTATTCCGGCTCCGGTTGTTTCAGGATCCCGGACACTCTCCGATCTTCCGGTCGCCGGTGTTCTGCGGGAACCGGTGAACATCCGGCCCGCGAACATAGACGCGTGGAATTTCGTCGATATCTGGAGGACCGGACTCGCCGTGGTTCCGGAAGAAAACCGGCTTTACAGCGCCTGGAGTTATCATTATACAGTCACCGGGGAGAAGCACGCCTCCGTCACCTGCTGCGATTTGTCCGATCTTTCGGTGACCGGTGCGGCCGGGGCATGGTATCTCGGCTCCGCGGATGAACTGCCGGCGGACGCGGGTGCCGGAGACTGGCTTTTCGCACTGCCCCGCGACTGGGCCGATGCGAATGCCTACGGCCGGTTTCTCGTTTCCGGACGGAGCCGGGACGGAGGATTGAGCGGCCTGGGGCCGACCTTATACGCATTCGCGGGAGTCGGAAACGCGCCTCCCGGGCCCGGAACCGTTCTGCCCGCAACGCCCCTGCTTCAGTACGGGCCTGTCGAAGCCTCGGACAACGTTCGTTTTCCGCGCTCGATCGACGGGTACAATCACGCGGACGATTGGCGGGCCGCGATGTGGGTGTCCATCTCGAGCGGGAAGAACGCAGTGGCGCTGATGGGCAACAAGGCGATGGGGCATAACTGGTACGGGTATCACGGCGAGCGGATGCGGCACGACTGGGTCATCGCGGACTTGCCCTATCCGGATTTCTGGGAGACGGACCCGGACGGAAAGGGCTGGCGCAGCCATAACCGGAAGCCCATGATTGTTTTGTACGATCCGGATGACCTGGCCGCGGTTGCGACAGGAACCCTCCAGCCCTGGGAACCACAGCCGTACGCGGCGCTCCGGCTTCCGAAGGATATTTTCTTCGGTGTGAACCACGAAATTTTATCCGCGACGATTGTTTTCGGTAACCAGTTTTTATATGCGGTGGAATTCGTGCGGGAGGCGGAGGGCTGTCTGGTTGTTCACTCCTGGTATGCGGATGCGCCGGTGGCCGTGCCGGTTCGTCGGCTCGACCCATCCGGATTCCGGCTGTATCCGAACCATCCCAACCCGTTCAATCCCTGCACGACGATCCGCTTCGAGACCCCCGGGCAGGGCCGCGTCCGTCTGTGCGTGGCGGATGCGTCCGGCCGGATCGTCCGCACGATCGCGGATGGCCCACATACCGCAGGGAGCCATTCCGTGCGTTTCGACGCGTCCGGCCTTGCGGCCGGAGTTTACGTGATCCGCATGGAGGCGGAGGGATTCACGGCAAGCAGGAAGATGGCGGTGGTGAAGTGAAATGATTGAACGCTCCGGGAGGCTCCGAGCCTCCCGGAGCGTGAGGCTTGCCTCCCGCAGGTTCGTACAAACCCGCGGGAGGTTGGTCGGATATGATTTATTTTGGGGGGCGACGCGACGCGTCGCCCCTACTGAGACGATCCTTGCCTGACGACATTTCAATGGAGGAGGCGGAGATGAGAATACGAATCACTCATGCCGCGGTCGTTTCATGCGCCGCAGTCTGGATGGGCCTGTCTGCGGTGTTTGCGGCCGCGCAGGACAGCCTGAACTGCAGTCTCGTCGGACGCTGGGCGCACGGCCCGTGCGATGCGATCGCGGTCAGCGGAGACACCGTGTATTTCGGGGACGGGAGCGTGCTCCGCATGTTCGATTATTCGGACGCCGCGCATCCCGTCCAGCTGGCTGAGGCGCAGATTCCCGCGGGAATTCTGGCAATCGGCGTGCAGGGAACCCATTGTTATCTGATGGATGAAAGCGGGTTCCTGCATGTTCTGGACCTGTCCGATCCGTCGGAACCGGTTTTCCGCGTAGCGCTGAAACTCGATTCCGGGGGTCCGAATCTGACGATCGAGGGGACGCATCTGTACGCGGCCTGCGTCTGGGGAGGTCTGATCATAGTCGATGTCTCGAATCCGTCAGACCCGTTCATTCTCTCCCAATTGGACGGATCCACAAGGGTACAGGACGTCGCGGTCAGCGGCACCACCGCCTATGTGGCCGGATATGAGGCTGGCCTGCGCATTCTGGATGTGTCGGATCCGCGGAATCCTTTGGAAACAGGCGTTCTCAACACAGGAACGAATGTGATCGGGGTCCGGGTGAACGGGAATACCGCCTACATCGTCGACCGGTCGGGATTCTCACGTGCCGTGGATGTGACGGATCCGGCGCATCCTTCCGAAATCGGCGTTTACTCAGGCCACAGCGTCGGTGAAGGTTTGGACATCGACGGCCAGACGGTTTACGCGGCGAACTCATCGAACGGGTTGAAGATCCTGGATTTTTCGGATCCGGCTAATCCGGTCCATCTGAAGACCCTTCGTCCGACCGGCAACGTGAGCCGGGTCGCCGTGGCTGCGGGCAAGGCCTTTTTCAGCATCGATTACGGCGATCTCTATGTGTTCGATGTGTCCGATCCGCCGAATGCCGTGCAGATCGGGCGGCACGCGGCTGGTGGTTCCTGGAATATAGCGATAAATGGTCCCGTCGCCTGCCTGGCCAACGGCCTTGACGGTCTCCGCATATTCGACATGGCCGATCCGGTAACTCCGGTTGAAGTCGGGCGTTTCGATTACTCCTTGTCGATGGATGTGGCGATCGCGGGGAACTACGCGTACGTCGCGGCAGGCGGCCGGGGTCTCCAGATTGTGGATATTTCAAACCCGGCGTCACCTGTGGCCGGGGGGATTCTCGACACCCCCGGGTCGGCATACGGCGTCGAACTGGACGGATTCCGCGCGTATGTCGCGGACGGAGACAGCGGACTGCGTATCATTGATGTCGCGAATCCTTCGGCCCCAGTGGAAATCGGTTCTATCAAGACGGGGGGGCACACCCGGAATGTCGCCGTGGAAGGGTCGTTCGCCTATGTGGCGGCCGGGGACGAAGGATTGCGGATCATCGACGTTTCAGATCCGGCCCATCCGGTCGAGACCGGTTTTATCAAGCCGGCGGATCATTTCTACGGGGTTGCAGTCAGGAACGGAAAGGCCTATGTCGCCTCCCAACACGGCGGATTGCGGGTCGTAGACGTATCTGATCCCGCCTCTCCGGTGGAAATCGGCTCCTTTCAAACGGAAGGGACCGCCTATCGCGTTGGAGTGGATGGCGCATTTGCTTTCGTCTCCGTTCTATCCCATGGCCTTCTCGTCATCGACGTGTCTGATCCCGCGCATCCGGGCAAATCGGGTTCCTTCCCCGGATACGGGAATTCGACCGGTTTATGTGTGCGTGGGGGGCTTGTCTATCTGTGCGATGAGGTTTCTGGTTTCTCGGTTATCCGTTTTCAGAAACCGGACGCGGTTAAGGCGGACGCAGGTCCGGCCGCGCCGCTCCGCTTCTCGCTGGAACCGAATTATCCAAATCCTTTCAATCCTTACACAACCATCCGGTTCGAGACTTCGGCGCAGGGCCACGTCCGCCTTCATGTGACCGATGCGGCTGGCAGAATTGTTCGCACGCTCACGGACGGACGGTTCGACGCGGGTGTCCATTCCGTGCGGATGGACGCGTGCGGCCTGGCCTCCGGAATTTACGTCGTCCGCATGGAGGCGGAGGGGTTCACCGCGTCCAGGAAGATCGCGGTGGTGAAGTGAATGATCAAACGCTCCGGGAGGTTCCCAACCTCCCGGAGCGTTCATGGCGTGGCGAAGTGCGACGCACTT
>CAZNXX010000013.1:7253-34685 GCA_964577095.1 uncultured bacterium
AAGGAATTCGGAACCTTCGACGCTTATCTCTGGGGCTTCGTGAACGGGAAAACCGTGCAGAACCGGCGGAGGCGCCTCAAGGATCTGCCGCCGAGAACACCGCTTTCGGACCGCGTGAGCCTGGATCTCAAGAAGAGAGGGTTCCGGTTCACGGGCACGACCGTCATTTACGCGCATCTGCAGGCCGTCGGCGTGGTGAACGACCACCTGGTGACCTGCTTCCGCCACCGCGAACTGTCGCGGCCTTCAGGCCGGAGCAAGGCGTGAAAACCCTCATACTCGTGCGGCACGCGGCCGCTGGAGCGTCCAAAGACGGGTCGGACGAACGGCGTCCGCTCAGCACCGAAGGCATACGGCAGGCCGGGGAGACCGGTCGGAGACTCTTGGGTCGGTCCGTCCGTCCGGACCGTATCATGACCAGCCCCGCGGATCGGACGGCTCAAACCGCGGCCATCGTTGCGGAAATCCTGAAGACGGATGAAAGCCGGGTCATTATGGACGATCAGATTTATCAAGCGTCTGAAGCCGGCCATCTTGTCCGTGTGATCCGGGAGTTCGACGACGCGGACGAAGTCGTACTGCTCGTGGGGCATCAGCCGGTTCTTGGAGACCTCACCGCCATGTTGTGTCCTTCGTTTTCCCAGACCTTCCCTCGCGCGGGCGCCGCGGGTATCGGACTTGATGTCCCCGGATGGGCCGCAACAGGCCCCCTATCCGGGAACTTGATGTGGACGGATTTTATTTGACTGCCGCCGGGCTGCAACCGGATTCGGCCCGTGAATTCAGCGAAGCGTGAAAGGCAAGCGGTTCCGGTGGAGGACTGACCGGTTCCGATTCTCGTCTCAAATCGATTCGTACGGGAACCTTCCGCGGATTCGACCCATCCGCGGAAGGTTTTTTTTTAGGGAAAGCGGAATTCAGCGAACCAAACGGCTGGATTCCGGTATATCCCTATAGACGATACTCCGGAGCATGGATTTGGGCGAATACATCGAAAAGTGGATCATTTACTGGATGTCCAGAGGCGGCGAGAAGGGCCGGGAAAAGGCTTTCGACCGGATCTGGAGGCTGTACCACAGGCGCGTGCTCTATTTCGTGCGGCAACGCTGTCCGGCCGACGCGGAAGACCTGGTTCAGGACATCTTCATCAAGGTCTTTCGCAGTCTTCACCGGTACGACCCGTCGCGGTCCTTCGCCACTTGGGTTTTCGCGGTCGCACGGAACCACTGCATCGATCACGCGACCGCGAGAAGGCCTGTCGTACAACCGATCGGCGGGAACGGGCAGGAGGGGGAAAGGGCCGCAGAACGCGAGACCCCGGAATCCGCGATGCTCATGGACGAGCGGGAGAGGCTGATCGGGCACGCGCTCGAAACGCTGGACGCGGATTTCCGCGAAACCGCGTTTCTCCGGTATTTTGAGGGATTGAAGACCAGACGCATCGCGGAGATTCTGGGAGTCCCGGAGGGAACCGTGAAATCCAGACTGCACGCGATACGCGCCGCTTTGAAGGAGGTGCTGGAGAAGCATGAAGATTGAGACGATGATGGAGCGGTATTACCAAAACCGGCTGGCAGCCCTGCCGGCCGCGAGCCGGCCTGCGGCATTTTCCCGCACGGCAGCGGATCCTCCGAGGTTCCGCATCATGCCGCGATGGGAGAATGCGATCGGCGCCGCAGTCACTGCGGCCTGGATGCTTCACCTGTTTCTTCCGGAACGGTGGTTCCTGTTCGGCAGGATCACATCGGCGCTCCGGATCGGATTCTAACCGGGATTGAGGCTCCCCGCCGTGCGCGAAGCGGGGGAATGCGCGAGCGGACAGATTCACGCGATGAAAAGAGAGGATGACATGGTCAAACAAACAGAATCGTCTCCAAGGCGCTGGTGGGTGGCCGGAGTTCTCGGTTATCTGGTCCCCGGACTGGGGCAGGTGTACAACGGCCAGGCCGCGAAAGGGCTTCTGTTCAGTTTTCTGTTCACCACGTGGGGCGGCGTTGTTTTCGCGGTCCTGATCCGCGTCCTGAAACTGCCCCCGACGGCCGCATCGATGCCAATCCTGTCCGCGCTGTTTCTGCCCGGACTCGTCGGCCAGCTGGCCATTGCCGTCGAAGCCATGGCCGGCGCCGCGAAGACGGGCCGTGTCTTCACTCCGCGGCGCTACAACCGGGTGTGGCTCTATGCGGCGGTGCTGATCGTGTGTACGGCCGTCCAGGCGTCGCTGTCGTCCGTCGTCCGTGAACACATCCTCAAGCCGTACCGCATCCCCACCGGTTCCATGGCGCCGACGCTCGCGCCCGGCGATCATATTCTGAGCAACCAGCTGTTTTTCTCGGACCACAATCCGGCCGCGGGCGATGTGGTGATCTTCAAGTCCCCCCAGGACGTAAAAACCGACTTCATCAAGCGGATCGTGGGTATTCCCGGAGACACGGTGGAAATGCGGAACGGCCTCGTGACGGTGAACGGAAGGCCTCCGGCCGGACCCCGTTCCGGGGGATCCGCGGCGGACACCGGCGCGTTCGGCCCTGTCCGTGTGCCTTCGGATTCCTACTTCGTGATGGGCGACAACCGCGCGCATTCGAAGGACAGCCGGCAGTTCGGCCCGGTTCCGCGGCATCTCATCCGCGGCAAGCCGGTGTTCGTTTATTTCTCGTCCAACGGGCCGTTCGGTTGGAGACCGGGGAGGATCGGGAAGGTGATTCAATAATGATTTGATCTCAGATCAACGATTGCAGATTTCGGATCGTCGATCGGGAACAGCTGCAATGATTTTCACCCTGCCCCAGGAGAGCCACGGGAAGGGACGGGGAAAGGAAACCGGACGGACCTCCTGCGGGTTTCAGTCGGGCCGCGGGAGGTCCGCTGTTCATCCCCCGTGTCCGCTCATTCGGTGCGCCGGCATTTTCTCCTTTGAAAAACGGGCTGTTTAAGGTATCTTTCACTCGAGCGGGCCGGGAACCCGGTTCCCGCCCGCGTCGTTCATTCGTGGACAGCCCGAATCAAGCAAGGAGACATCACCGTGATTCGAACAATCGTCTGCATGCTGCTCGCGTTCGGTTTCTGGGGAACCGTCCGTTCAGCCGAGAGCACGGAATCCATACCGCCCGTTTCGGATTTCGAGCTGAACCGCTACCTCGGCACCTGGTACGAAATCGCCCGTCTGCCGCACCGGTTCGAAAAGGGACAGTCCCGCGTGACTGCCACCTATGCCCTCAACCCGAACGGAACCATCCATGTCCTGAATCGCGGATTCAAGGCCGCCAAAAACAAATGGTCCCAGGCCGAGGCAAAGGCCTGGGTTCCGGATCCGGCCGTCCCGGCCCGCCTGAAGGTCCGGTTTTTCTGGCCGTTTTCCGGAGAGTACAAGGTGATCCGGCTCGACACGGAGTACCAGTGGGCCGTGGTCACGAGCGGTACGAAGAATTATCTCTGGATCCTGTCCCGCGTGCCGGTCATGGACGAAGCCCTGTACGAGTCCCTGGTCCAATACGTCCGGGAGAACGGATTCGACGTCTCGAAACTGATTCGCGTGGAGCAGGATGCGGCCGGGAACCCTTGATATCCGGCGGCTTTTTCTTTGCGCACTGATTCTCATCGCGACGGGTTCCGATTCAGCCGCGGACAGCGATCCGTATGCCGCCATCGACCGGCACGCCCTTGCCGCGCCCCGTTCCGCGGAAGCTTCCTTCCAGTCGTTGGCGCGTTATCTGGTGAAGCCCTGCCGTAACGACTCGGAGAAAGCGCGGGCGATATTCCGATGGGTGGCCGCGAACATCCGGTATGACACACAGGCGTATTTCTCGGGCCGCGTACGGTCCCCGGGAGCTGCCAGCGCGCTTAAAAACCGGACCGCGGTGTGCGAGGGATTCTCGTCCCTGTTCGAAGCGCTGGGAAAGGCCGCGGGCCTGGAGGTTGTCACGGTCAGCGGCTGGGCGCGGGGTTACGGGTCCGCGGCCGGTGAGCCGATCAGCGGCCGTCCGGACCACGCCTGGAACGCGGTCCGGATCGGCGGACACTGGAAGCTTGTGGATGCCACCTGGGGCGGCGGCGTTCTGGACGAGGCGGGGAAATACGCGCGCCGCTTCGACGCGTATTTTTTCTTCACACCGCCCGAAAAGCTCATTGCAACGCATTTCCCCGAGGATCCCGCCTGGCAGCTCCTTGATCCGGCCAGAACCCGTTCGGAATTCGAGGATCAGCCGTTCATCCGGCCCGCGTTTTTTCGTTTTGGATTGGAAACGGCCAGCCACCGAACCTGCCGCATGGAGGCTGTGGACACGGTGCTCGTCACGCTGGCCGCGCCGGCCGCCACCGGTGTGCTCGCCCGCCTTTTGACATCCGGCACGGAATCATCCCTTGATCCGGGAACGACATTCTGCCAGAGGCACGGCGGAACCCTGCTTGTCCATGCCGCTTTTCCGAAATCCAGTGATTACATCCTCCGCATTTTCGCCAAGGACGTTTCGGATCCAGGGCCCGCGGAGTGGGCGGTTGATTACCGCATCCGCGGCATTCGGCGGTCCGGGGCGAGTGTCGTTTTCCCGGAGACCTATCAGGGGTTCATGGATCACGGCGTGTACCTCGCGACTCCGCTGTCCGGACGGCTCCGATCCGGAACCGGAATTCCGTTCCGCCTGGCCGTCCCGGGCGCGGAGGAGGTGATGGTCGACATGGGGAAAAGCTTCAGACTTCTGGAACGGAAGGGAGAATGGTTCGAGGGAGAGGTCCACGCCCTGCGGGGCGAGATCACGGTGTACGCGAAGTTTCCGGGGGAAAAACAGCATTGCGGGCTGTTGAAATATCTCGGAATATGAAGGATGAGGGCGCTTTTTTTCGCCAAGCATTCACGATGTTCCGGGTTCCGAGTTCCGTGTTCCGCGTCGAAAGAAATGCTTCTGACTGGTCAGCCTACTCGGAACCCTGAACTCGGAACTCAGAACCGATTTTTACCACTCCACCCTCTCCGGGTCCTTCTCCGACTTCACGATCTTCCAGCCCTGCTCATCGAAATCGAAATCCGCGATTTTGTCGAGCGGGAGCTTCAGGTATTTCCCCTGTCCGGTGGCGGCCACGGTTCCGTCGGGCAGAATCAGTTCGCCCTGACCCTCGAAGGTCCGGCTGGTTTCAGCCGTGATGCGGCCCACGACTTTCAGCTCCGTGTCCAGGGGAACAGGCTTCTTGAACCGCACGGTGAATTCAACGGTCACGCCCCAGACCATGTCCCGCCGGTTCGCGTTGATCGCGCGGCCGACGGTCTCGTCCAGAATCGCGGTGGTGATGCCGCCGTGCAGACGGCCCGGGTAGCTCTGAAGCATTTCGCCCGGCATGAAGATGCCGACCAGCTCATTCGTTTCTGTCTCGTAAAAGGAAGTTTTCAATCCAGAGGGATTCTGAAGCCCGCAGACGAGACACAGTTTGCTGTTTTCCTGCTTTCGGGTGACCTGCGCGGAAGGCATGACCGCTCCTGTTTATTTTATTAAAAGTACCGATCCACCCGCTCAAAATCAAGAATAAAAATCCGGATTGCATCATTCTGCCGATTTTACGATATTCCGGCAGACATCAGATCCTGTCCCCATGGAGGATCCATGAGACCCAAAACCGTCCGCCGTGCGCTCCGAACGATTTTCACCCTGACCGCGGCGTCCTGCCTCGGCCAGCCGGCTTTCGCGCCGTTCGACCGCCTTCCGTCTGTGCCGGATTTTCCCGATCCGCTGGTCATGGCCAACGGCGGAAAAGTCCGATCCGCCGAAGACTGGTACGCAAGCCGCGTTCCGGAATTGAAGAACCTCTTTCAGCATTACATGTACGGGTTCCCGCCTCCTGCTCCGGAAGAAATCCGGGCAACCGTGCGGCGGACGAATCCGGCCGCGTTCGGAGGAAAGGCCACGCTCCGGGAGTTGGAAATCCGTCTCGGTCCCGAGCCGTCCGGCGTCGTGCGGCTGCTCCTCGTCACGCCCAACGGGAGACGTGGCGCAGCGCCCTGCTTCGTGGGCGCGAATTTCGACGGCAACCATACGCTCGTGAACGACACCAGCGTCGCTCTCCCGGACTCATGGATGTCCGAAAAAAGTCCGGGCGTGAACAACCACCGAGCGACGGATGCGGGCAGGGGGACGCGGATTGATGAGTGGTGCATCGAGAAGACGATCGGCCGGGGGTATGCGGTGGCGACTTTCTACCGGGGGGATGTGGAGCCGGACAATCCTGATCTGCGGGACGGTGTCCGATATCACGTTCCAGTAAACGGAAGCACCGAACCCGGACCGCATGACTGGGGAACAATCGGGGCCTGGGCGTGGGGCATTTCGAGGGCCGTGGATTTTCTGATCACGGATCCATCCATCGATCCGAACCGGATCGCGGTGGTCGGGTTCTCACGGCTCGGCAAAGCCGCACTGCTGGCAGCCGCGCTCGACAACCGGCTGTCCATGGTGATCGGCCATCAGACCGGATGCGGGGGCGCGGCCCCGAACCGGAGCACGGTTGGCGAGTCCGTCCGGATTATCAACACGAAGTTCCCGCACTGGTTCTGCGGCGCATTCAAATCATTCAATGACGCACCCGAACGGCTCCCTTTCGATCAGCACGCGCTTGTCGCGCTCCTGGCGCCCAGGCCCGTTCTGTTGACCACTGCGACCGAGGACACCTGGGGGAATCCGGAAGGCGTGTTTGAGATGGCCAGGCGGGCCGGCGCTGTGTACGAATTTCTGGGAGTTCAGGGGTTGAAGGCGCGGCGGATGCCGAAGGAGGGTCAACTCGTAAAATCGCGGCTCGGGTTCTTCATCCGTCCGGGCCGGCATTCCATGACGCCAGTGGACTGGGAGGCGATACTCGAATTTGCGGACAAGCATATACAGTAAACGGACTTCCTCGGCGGCCGAAGAAGACTGTCCGTCCGGACCGGCTCTGATCCGGAGTTCCGTCATCCCTCTTTCTGCAGGGATTCCTGCTTCCGGACGTATTCCTCGAAGCGGTTTTTCAGGTCATCCAGGGTCAGGTTCAGCGCCCAGACCGTCCGGAAGAAGCGGGGGAGATCCCGGTTCATGAAATCCTCCTTTCGCACGGTCATGGAATTGGCGACGCCGTCGCCTGAAACAAAATACCCGATGCCCCGCCGGTTGAAGATGACACCCTTCTGCTGAAGAAACGCGTAGGTCCGCATGACCGTATTCGGATTGACTTTGATCTGAGCGGCTTTGTCGCGCACGGATGGGATGCGGTACCCGGATCTCCATTTTCGGGTCAATATTTGGTCGCAGATATCATCAGCGATCTGAAGATAAATTGGCCGGTCTTGTTCGAATTCCATTATTACCTCACAAACATTTAAATTACAGAAACTTAGACATGCCAACATTATGTGGATAGTGTACTAATTAACTATAACATAAAAGTAAGAATAATTCTATGAAAATCAAGCAATATGTTCAAAGCGGGTCTATTGAACCAGACGTTTCCTCAGCCGGCGAACCGCGAAATGTCCGGTGATGACTGTCAGTGATATGATATATAGGAGGTTTAACAGGAGATGCGGGGATAAATCACCCACGGTCAAAGCCCTGGCGATGGATACAGGATGACTCAGCGGCAGCACCCACGCAACAGGCTGGAGGAGTTGCGGCAGATTGGAAACCGGAAAGATCACGCCCGAGAAGAAAAACATGGGCGACAGTACGCCCGTGAAATAGAAACTGAAATGATTGATGGTGTTGACGAAGGAGGTGATCAGCAGGGACAGGGCCCCGAACATCAGACCCGTCAGGAATCCCACGAACGGCGCGAGCACGCTCGCGGACAATGGAATCACGCCGAAAACAGCGAACACCACGCACACCGCGAATGAGAAAAACAATCCTTTGGTTCCGGCCCAGAGGATTTCCCCGACAATGAGATCCGATGTCGTGATCGGCGCGGACAGCATGCCCTCGTACACTTTATCGAACTCCAGGCGGATGAAGGTGCCGTACGTGCACTCGAACGCCGAGGTGTACATCGAAGAGGTCACCAGCAGGCCAGATCCGAGAAACTGAATGTAGGGCAGGTTGTCCATGGACACGATGTACCGGCCCAGGCCGAGCCCGACGCCCGCGAGAAAGATCAGCGGGTCCATGAAGGGCGGGAGACCGTTGCTGACCAGGTTTCGCGTGTACACAAGCACGTGCCTGAACCAGACGCTGTAAAGCCGGTGGCCGAGGGAGGGGAGCTTACTGGAGCTCATTGAGCGCCCTCCCGGTCAGCTTGAGGAAGAGATCCTCCAGGTTGGACTCGCGCAGGTGGTATTCGCCGTGCCCGAGGTTTTTCACGATCCTCCGCAGGACGTGCGCCTCGTTCGAATAGAAAATCAGGCGCTCCTGCGACCGGTCGGCCCGCACGCCCTCGGGCTCGGGCATGGCCGCGATCTCCCGGTCCGCATCCGGTTTGACGATCTCCAGAACATACCGTTCGATGTGGCTGTCGAGCAGTTCCTGCGGCGGGCCTTCCATGGCTTTTCGGCCCTTGTCCATGATCAGAATGGTGTCGCAGATCTGGAACGCCTCGTCCATGTAATGCGTGGTGAGCAGAATGGTCATGCCGTCTTTTTTCAGCTGGCGGAGCTTGTCCCAGATCAGGTGGCGGACCTGCGGGTCGAGCCCGGTCGTCGGCTCGTCGAGGATGAGCAGGCGGGGCGCGTGCAGGAGGGCGCGGGCGATGGTCAGCCGCCGCTTCATGCCGCCCGAGAGTTCCCGGATCCTGGCCTTGCGCTTTTCGGACAGTTCGAAAAACGACAGCAGTTCGTCAATGCGGCTGTCGGCCTCGCGTCTTCCCATCCCGTAGAATTTGGAATACACGAGCAGGTTCCGCTCGACATTCAGCTCCTCGTCGAGGTTGTTGTCCTGCGGCACCACGCCTGAGAGGAACTTGATGTCGAGCTCGTTCTGCGCGGGGTCGAATCCGAACACGGCCACCGATGTTTCGGGACGGCGCTCGCGTTCGGCCGTTCCGTAGAGGATACGCATGAGCGTGCTTTTCCCGGCGCCGTTCGGCCCCAGAAATCCGAAGCACGAGGCCGCGGGAACGGAGAAGGACACGTCGTCCACGGCCTTGAGCGGGCCGTAGGACTTGTGCAGTTTTTCGACGAAGATGACGGGATCGGCCATAAGTGGTTAAAATAGGATTCAGGCCGGGAAAAAGCAAGCGGTTTTCTCCGGCGCAGGCGGTCATTGAATGGAGAGAAAAGTGTGTGCCCTTCGGACCGGCGGGCGTCACCAGCCGCCGGTCCGTTTTGACTTCAGTCTTCTGCGACGTGTGCCATCGGCGCCGGTTCCGCGAGGAGTTTCTTCAGGGCGGTCACCAGTTCCTCCGAAAGCGGTTCGACCTTCGAGCCGAACCGGTACACCGGCCGGCCGGACCGGTCCACGAGAAACTTGTTGAAGTTCCAGGAAATGGCGCCGGGGCCTTCGGGCGTCGTCTTCTGCTCCGTGAGCCATTTATACAGCGGCGCCCGGTTCTTTCCCTTGACGGAAATCTTGGAAAACATGGGGAAGGTCACGCCGTAATTCAGCGTGCAGAACTGCCGGATCTCCCCGTCCGAACCGGGTTCCTGGAAAAAGAAGTTGTTCGCCGGGAAACCCAGCACCACCAGGCCGCTGTCCCTGTAGGTCTTGTAAAGCTCCTCCAGTCCCTTGTACTGCGGCGTGAATCCGCATTTACTGGCCGTGTTCACGACCAGAACCACCTTGCCGGCGCAGCCGGCCAGGGACACGGGTTTTCCCGTGATGTCGTTCATGGTGAAATCATAGAGCGTTTGCGTCATGGCGGTTCCTCCTGTGAGAAGAAGCATCAGAAGAACGGCTCCAGACAACATTTTCACCGGTTGCCTCCCTGCGGATGGACATTCTTTCCGTGTCTGTCCGTCCGTTTTCACGGCCGGATATTGATTCCGTCGCCCGCCGAATGCGGGCGGGACGCTCATTGCCAGCGGATGTCGAACTCGGTGAGCGGATCGCCCGCGGACAGGGACTGGTTCATCGCCACCTGTATTTCCTTCTTGCCCATCAGTTCCAGCGCGCCCTGAGCCCAACCCCAGACATTCTGATCCGAAACCCAGTGGGGCTGGGGCAGTTTCACGATCTGCAGGACACAGCGGTGCGAAGCGGCCTCCGACACGCACATCTGCCCCTCCGGATAATAATCGTTAAACACGCGCGAGGCGCGTTCGATGATGAACTGGGGCGAACCGATCCGGAAGAAAATCTTGTAGAAGCCGTTCAGGGCGTAGGAAGCGCTGAAGTGGCCCGAATGCCAGGCGCCCTTGCGGTCGCCGCCGTAGAACAGGTCGCACATCACGCGCGTGGGCTCATACAGGGCGTCGAACACGTCGTAGTGATCGAAGGCCAGGATGACGGATTTGTGCACCTGTCTCGCGCCGGGCGGCAGAGCGTCGATCCATACCCCGAACTGGTCCGGAAATTCATGCTTGATGAACGCGGGCAGCGCCGCGATGGCGGTTCCCTTGATCTTCATGCAATCCCTCCGCTTTTAGGTGCGCGTTTCATCTCCATGTCGCCACATATTCGGTCAGGGGATCGCCCATGGCCATGGAACGGGTCACCTGAACGGATCCGGTCTTGCCGAGCAGTTCGAGGGCGCCTTCGACCCATCCGGCGATGTTCACTTCGAGCAGGCGGTACGGCTCCGGGAACCGGACGATCTGCAGAACGCATCGGCCGGGCGAAGACTCCGAAACGCGCATCTCGGCCTCCGGATAATAGTTGCTGAAGAGCCGCGCGGACCGGTCGATGATGAACTGGGGCGATCCGAATTTGAAGAATATTTTATAGAATCCCTTGAGCGCCAGGGAAGCGCTGAATTTGCCCGATTCGAACGCGCCCTTCTCGTCGCCGTTGAAAAAGAGGTCGCAGACGATCTGCGTGGGCCCCACAATGCCGTCGTACAAGGGGTATTCCTCGAACGCCATCACCGCGGCGTCGTAGTATTTTCTGGATTCCGGCGGAAGCGCCGCCTTCCATTCGGCATGCCTCCCGGGGAAGCGGGCTTTGACATACGAGTCGAGGGCCAGGGTGGCGGTGCCTTTCACGATCATGCTTTTTTCAGGCGGCATGACTGCTCCTGTTGCAGAAGGGTTTGGGCCTGCATGCGGTTTTTTTCAAGCGGAACGAAAGCCGGAAGGAGATCTATCGGCCGGCAGGCGGGTCCGGCTTCTCCAAGAGAACCGTGATCCAGCACGCCGCCTTGGATTCGTTCATGTTGGCCGCCGCGGGGTGTATGGAGACGACCTTCCATCCCTGTTCCAGAAAGCTCTGGAAGGGCTCCTCCAGGTCCTTGTGAAAGTGACTCTGAAATTCCATGACCACGATTCTCTGCATGGGGCCTCCGGTGTTCGGTTGGGTTCCGGGTCTCCCGCGGGACCGAGCGGCGCCCGGGTTCACCGCAGGACGATCATGCCCCGGTTGAAGAAAACCCCGGCGATCGCGGCCGTCATCAGGCAGGCGAGTGTGGCCGCGAGCAGGGCGCGCGGCCCGAGGCGGGCCAGATCCGCCCGGCGCGAGGGAGCCAGCGCGGAAAGCCCGCCGACGAACACGGCCAGGGACGCCACATGGGCGAATCCGCACAGGCCGTAGGCGCTGATCACAATGGACCGCGGATGTATCAGCGCGCCGCGCTGCATCAGCCCGGCAAGGTCCTGATAGGCTGTGACCTCGGTGACCACGCTGCGCTCCCCGATGAGCCGGGCGACGGCCGCGGCGTCCTGGACCGGCACGCCGATCAGCAGGGTGAACGGGTAGAAGACGAGGCCCAGCAGGGCCTTCAGCGACCAGTCGAAGCGGATTCCCGCAAGGCCGTTGATCCATCCGCCCGCGGCGTTGAGGATCAGGTCGACCAGGGCGACCAGGCCCAGAAACGCGAGCAGGAGGGCGCAGATGCCGACGATCAGCTTCACGCCGGCGTTCGCCGCGTTGAGAATCGCCTCGATCACATTGCCCTCGCGGGGCACGTCCGGGGCGACCCGGATGCCGAGCGTTTCGGGTCTGCCGGTTTCAGGCATCAGTAGCTTCGACATGATCAGGGCCGAAGGCGCCGCGAGAAGCGACGCCGAGACCAGGTGACCCGCGATGGCGGGGAATACCGGCCGGAGCATGATGACGTACACCGCGAGTATGTTTGAGGCGACGGTGGCCATGCCCGCGGTGAGCAGGGTCGTGAGTTCCGAAGGGGTCATGCGCTCGATGTAGGGGCGCACGGCGAAGGACGATTCGATTCCCAGAAAAATTTCGGAGCTTGCGGCCAGCGATTCCGCGCCGCTGACTCCCAACAGGCGTGAGAATACGGCCGCGAACCCCCGGATGATTTTCGGCATGATCCGGAAAAAATAGAGGAGGCCCATCAGGGAGGAGAAGAAGATGATGGTCGGAACGCCCTGGAAGGCGAAAAAGTACCCCAGCGATTCGACGCCGTTCTCGTCCGTCGTTCCCGGAGGGAGCGCCAGCCTGCCGAACACGAAGCGGGTGCCGGCCGAGGCGCTGTCGAGTATGCGGACCACGAGATCGTTGACGATCAGGAAGAGTTTCGATCCGGCCGGGACGACGAAGATGAAGAATGCGAATCCGGCCTGCAGGACGAGACCCCAGAAAACCACCCGTCCGTTTACGGCCTTTTTGTTCGGCGAGAGCAGCCAGGCCAGGCCCAGGAGCGCGAACAGGCCTGCGAGGCTGACGAGGTTGTAGGCTTCCATTGATCCCTTTACGTCATGAGTGTCCGGTTAAAATGAACCGATTCGTTCGGATCGTATGGTTTCAATTGACTTTATACCCGGAGAATTAAAAAAATCGACTTCACCTCAATCAAGAGGGTTTCTTCCCAGAAAAAGAAATGGCTGTCTTCGCGAGGGGCTCCACGAAGTGGAGTCCCGAAGCGATCTCGGCTGTTTTTGATGAGATTGCCGCGCCCCGCTGCGCGGGGCTCGCAATGACGCACTCCTTATCATGACTGATACAAATATACTATTCATTTAACCAGACATTCATACCTTTACGTGATGATTGTTCTTCCGCTCAATCCTGCAATGAAGCACTGCAACGGATTTCCATTTCGAAGGCGGCGCCGGTTTTCAAGCAGGGTTCCATCCGGCGATTCGCGGTATCGCGTAAGACTTTGAATTCATTAAGAATATGTCGGGTGGCCGTAACCGGGCGGCCGCCCGGCGTCAAACCGAGGAAATAGTGAACTGCATATTTCGTGCTAATCGATCGGGCGGCCAGAAGCCTGGTCATTCTGGTTCCAGCTTTTCCGGATGATGAGAGATCGGGCTTCTGGCCGCTCCGACGGGTCTAATTCCCCGGTCCCGCGCAGTCTTCAATAAAACAGCATCTGTTGCTTGATCCTGCGCAGCGGGACGGGCGGCGGGGTCATTCTATGTCCACCATCAGGGATATGCTCGCGTTTCGGATCTCACCCATCCGTCTTTCGATCTGCGTGTAATGGTAATTCAGCGCATTGCGCAACGAGGCCTGCAGGGTCCAGGCGCCCGATTTGACGCCGGCGCGGAACTCCAGCAGTTTCAGGGGCACGCGCGGGTCCAGCGGATTGAGCTGTACGGTCCGAATCCGGTCCGCGTACCGGTACTCCGCCTCCAGGGAGAACGGACCCAGAAAGGCCTTTGCCGTCGCCACCGAATGGAACCGGGGCCGGTATGCGAGATCCTCCTTGTGCTTGAGGTCCCGCGGATTCTGCAAGGCCGCGTTTGCGGCAAGACCCAGCCGACGGCGCCAGAAGCGGAACTCAGCCGCGCCTTCGACGCCCGTGACGCGGGCGCGGACGAAGTTCTGGAACTGGATGGTGCCGAGAAAATTGATCACCGGATCGATCATGTCCCAGTAGTCGGACCGGAACGCCGTCAGCTCCAGCCGGCCGGCGCTTCCGATGTCCTGCGAGATCCCGGCGTCCGCGAACCAGGAATGCTCGGACCGCAGGCCGGGATTGGGAATGACGTTGAACCCCGAATAATCGGCCCTGATGTATTTCTCGAAAACCGTGGCGGTCCGAAATCCGCCGCCGAAGGTCGCGCGCAAAGCCGTGCCCTCCCGCGGACGGAAATTCATTCCGACCTTCGGGCTGAGGCGGTTTTCGGACGCTTCGCCGATCAGCACGTGCCTGTCCCAGCGTCCGCCGGCGGTCAGCGTGAACCGGCTGTCCGGGGACCAGGCGTCCTGAAGGTAGGGCGAGAGGGTGTAGCCCTCATGGTCGCCGAAATACTGCGAACCGCTGAGGTCCCGTCTGTATTCGACGCCGGACGTGACGTGATGCTCCGGCATGGGCAGCCAGTCTGCCTGGATCTCGACTCCCGGGCCGCGTCCCGGTTTGAACGCGCCGGGGTTGTTGGCGGTGAGCTGATTGCCCATTTCGGTCTGCAGGAAAGAGGCGCGCGCTTTCAGGCCGAAACGCGGCGTGAGCGGCAAAAGGTACTGGGCGTGGAAGTCCGTGGCCCGGTATTCGATGGCGTCTTCCTTGTTGTACGGCGGCACTTCGAGCGGCCGGTTCTGCGAAAGCCACTGAATGAATCCGCCCTCGCGGTTCCGCATCCGGGCGGCGTAGAGGTCGAGCCTCGAACCGCCGCGGAACCGGATGCCCGCTTTGCCCGACACGCTCCACAAATCCGCCTCGTTGTTCTCCATATATCCCGTGGACGTGTGGCGGGTCATGCCGAGTTGAAGGCCGACCGTGCCGAAGCTCCGGCTGACGGACACGTCGGTGCGCTCGAAATGCAGGCGGCGGTCCGTCCAATTCCATTCCGGCCAGGCGGGGTCGTCGTACACTCCGGCGAGCGTGCGCAGACGCACGCGGAGGCGGCGGGAGGGCTCCCGCGTGATGAGGTTGATCACGCCGCCCATGGCCGAGGATCCGTAAAGCGCCGAACCCGCGCCTTTAACGATTTCGATGCGCTCCACGTCGAGCAGGGGCAGTATCTTCCAGTTGATGCCGCCGAGATCCGAGGTCACGGTGGAAACGCCGTCCACGAGAAGCAGAACCCGGCTGCCCACGTTGAACACGCTGTAGCCCGATGATCCTCGTATGCTGACATTCTCCTCGTTGAAGTGCACGCCCGGAACAGCGCCGATCGCCTCCTCGAGCCTGCGGGTCTGGCGCTCCGCCAGGCGTTCCGCTCCGATCACGGAGACGCTCTGGTGCGCCGCGGACAGGGCTTCGGCGTGCTTGGATGCCGTCACCACGACCGGATCCCCGGAGAGCGGTGCGTCGTTCATCCGGATGGAGATCTCATTCATCTCTCCGGAGACGGCGAGCCCGCTGGTCACGACGGTTTTGAAACCCATCATGGAGACCACGAGAGTGTAGGTCCCGTCCGGCACGTCCGGAACGGTGAATGCGCCGTCCGTTCCGCTGACGGCTCCCAGCAAGGTGCCCCGCAGGAACACGTTGGCGCCCGGAAGCGGCCGTCCCGACGCGTCCGTGACAGCTCCGGTCAGTGTCGCGGCCCGGACTGAGGCGGCCATCCACGCGGCTGCGAGAACGAAGACCCATAGGACGCACCGGAGCCCGGAATCCGCGGCAGTCCGGCCCGGGCTGTGCCGCTTGCGGTCGAGGACAGCCGTTGTTTTCATGCCCCGCCTCCGAAAGCTGTCGTAAAATCAACGTTGATGTCTATGCCGGTGACGTGCTTTCCCGAAATATCCACGGACCCGGGCTGTGACGGGTCCGCGGGATTCAGGTAAAACCCGATGTCGCGTATCCCGGAGAAGTCGAATGCGTCGTTGATCCACATCAGGGCGACATACTGGATCTTTTCAGTGGAGCGGACCCGGAGCCGGTATGTCGCGTTTCCCGTGAAAGTCGGAACGCTGTAGTCGAGCGCGATGTTCTTCAAAAGATAATCGAACACATCGCCGGGCTTCGGCACCTCGGTGAACGCGCCGATGCCCACGACGCCCGTGTTGGCCGGCCATTCGCCGGTAAACGTCAGTTCGCCCTCGATGAGGCCGTCCCGGTTGACCCGGTTCAGGTTGGCCCGGATGTCGATGGTGTCGACGACCGAACGGGAGCCCTTGAGCTCGATCGGGACAAAGGGGAATGGCGGAATGAGCTGGTCCCCGATAATCCGGCCGCCCCACATGCCGATGATGTCCGAAATGTTCCACGACTGGTTGTGGGCCTTCCAGATCACGGCCGCGATCTCGTAACTGCCGGGTTCCAGGTAGATTTCCCAGGGCACGGTGTCGGGCGGCTGGTCGGAGTTGCCGAAAATGATCTCGCTGAAGGTGAGTTCGGTGATGTCCTTGGGGGGGAACTTCTTCAGCACGGCGACCCGCACCTCGTCCGTGATGTCGGGATTCGCGTCCCCGGAGAAGAACACCCGGCCGCTGATGCGGCTGCGGATCGGCTCCAGGCCGTGGTCCACGGAACAGGCGAGCAGGGCGAGGCAGGTCGCGGCCGCGAGTGTTCCGGTTCTCCTGGCGCGGCGCCCGGTTCGGTTGCTGTCGGTCATGCGTTCCCCTTTCCGTCTGACGGTCTTATTCGCGGGGCTGGAATACGACGGGAATGATAATCAAAACAGGGGATAAAGTCAAAATGAAAAAGGGAGGGGATGCGGGATGAAACGATGAAGGGTAAATTCACTCACAGGGGAGAATCGCTCCGGGAGGCTCAAAACCTCCCGGAGCGTTCGAGGTTTCAACGGGCGGCTATTTTCCCTCCCGCATCGCGGGCACGTAGAACCGGTCCACGTACTCCTCGAGCATGCGGCAGGTGCTGAAGCGGGGGATCACCGTCTCCATGGATCGCCTCATCTTGCGGATCCACTCCGCCGGGAGACCGGCTTCGTCTTTCCTGTAGTAGAGGGGAACGAGGTCGTCCTGGAGGATGCGGTACAGCGACTCCGCATCCTGGCTGTCCTGCTCCATCTCATTGTAATAGTCCTTATCCTCTCCGACCGCCCAGCCGTTCGTCCCGTCAAACGCTTCGCGCCACCACCCGTCCATCACGCTGCAGTTGATGGCGCCGTTGACCGCGGCTTTCATGCCCGACGTGCCGCTGGCCTCGAGCGGCCTGCGCGGCAGGTTCAGCCAGACGTCGACCCCGGAGATGAGGATTTTCGCCAGGGACATGTCGTAGTTTTCAATGAAGACGATTTTCCCCTCAAAATCCGGATTGCGGCTCTCGGCCACGATGGTCTGGATCAGCGACTTGCCCATCTGGTCGGCCGGGTGGGCCTTGCCCGCGAATATGAACTGGACGGGCATGTTTTCGCGCGACAGGATGAACTTGAGCCAGTCGCGGTTCCGGAACATCAGGGTGCCGCGCTTGTAGGGCGTGAACCGCCGGGCGAACCCGATGGTCAGCACGTCCGGATTCATCATCCGCCTCGCCCCGGCCACGGATTCGGGGGATTCGCCGTTCCGCTCGCGCTGGCGCGAGAGGTTGCGCCTCACCTGCTCGATCAGCCGGTACTTGAGATCGTGGTGCACTTTCCACAGCGCTTCGTCCGGAATTTTTTCCATGATTTTCCAGTAATCGGCATCCGAAAGCCGGTACCGCCAGTCCGGTCCGAGGTGCTCGTCGAGCAGGGATTTTATCAGGCTCGACATCCAGGTGCGGGTGTGCACGCCGTTCGTGATGTGCGTGATGGGCGCTTCTTCCGCGGGCCGGTCCGGCCACAGGGACTGCCACATCCGGCGGCTGACGGCGCCGTGGAGCTCGCTCACCGCGTTGGCGTGGGACGCGGTTTTCAGCGCGAGAATGGTCATGTTAAAGGCGTTGTGATCCGGGTTGCGCTCGTCGCGGGCCAGCCCGAAGAAATCGTCTTTCGGTATCTTCATGATGTCCCGGTAACTGCCGAGCAGGTGCTCCACCAGTCCGGTCTCGAACACTTCGTTTCCCGCCGCGATGGGCGTGTGCGTGGTGAACACCGTGGAGGGCCGGATGCGCTTCACCGCCTCGGCCAGGGGGGTGCCCTCCGCGAGGTCGTCGCGCATGCGTTCGTAGGACGAAAGCGCGCAATGCCCCTCGTTCAGGTGCCACACGGCCGGCCGGATGCCCACGGCCTCGAGCATGTGCAGGCCGCCGATTCCCAGCAGCATCTCCTGCGTCAGCCGGAGCTCGCGGTCCGACACGTAGAGCCGCTCGGTGATCTTGCGCTCGGAGGTCGTGTTGTCCTGAAAATCGGTGTCCAGGAGATACAGGGGGACGCGGCCCACCTCCGCCTTCCAGACGCGGGCGGACACCGCCGAGTGATCGAACCGCACCCGGACGGTCAGCGGCTTGCCGTCTTCGCGGAGCACGGGCAGAACCGGCAGGTTGGAGAAATTGTTCGGTTCGTACACCGACTGCTGGTTCCCGTGCAGGGAGATGAACTGGGTGAAGTACGATTCGCGGTACAACAGTCCCACGCCCACGAGCGGGATGCCCTGGTCGCTGGCCGATTTCAGGTGATCGCCCGAGAGGATGCCCAGTCCGCCGGAATAGATGGGCAGGCTCTCGTGTATGCCGAATTCCATGCTGAAATAGGCCGTCCATTTGTCCAGACAGTCGGGGTATTTCAGCGCGAACCTGGTTTCCTTGAGCCCCATGTAACGGTCGAAGGCTTCGAGCACGCAGTTGTATTTCGACATGTACACGCTCTCGTGCATGACCTCCTCGAACCGGTGACGGTCGAGCTCCTTGAGCAGCTGCACGGGGTTGTGCCGGACATCCTCCCAGAGCTTGATGTCGAGATGACGGAAAAGCCGGTAGGCTTCCTGGTGCCAGCTGAACCAGAGGTTGTAGGCGAGATCGGACAGCCGGGCCAGGGAGTCCGGGAGATTGGGAAAATTGGCCCGCTTGAGGCCGGCCGGATCGACGGCCCCGTTGCCGGCGCCGGTTTTCGAATCGGCGCGGTTGCGCTCGACCGCGTACCGGATGGTGCGGATGACGGTCGCGCCGTCCACCGATCCCTTGACCAGGTAGTCCTGGGCGCCTTCGCGCACCGCTCTCATGGCGATGTTCTCGTCGTCCAAACCCGTGGAAACCACGATGGGCACACGGGGTAATCGGCTGTGGAGCCGCATGAACGTGTCGAGCCCCTGGCTGTCCGGGAGCCCGAGATCGAGAATCACGACATCAAAGGCGCCGGCGGATGCGGCTTCCATGGCTCCGGACAGCGTGCCCACGCGGACCGTTTCCTGAACAAAAGAACCCAGACGTTTCATCAACTCCCTCATCGTCTGAGCCACGGACTCGTCGTCTTCGACCAGCAGAATGCGTATCTTTTTGTCTTCCACTCAAAACCCACCTGGTTGTGCTTGCCGGGACCCGGCCGAAATCAGGCCGGTGAATTCTTTAATATACCCGATGCCGGATGAAATGTCAATGGGAACTTGTCCGCCTCCGCTCTCCGGGCGGGTGTTTCAGCACCTCGCCGGCGAAATAGATGGAACCCGCGCCGCAGACGAGATCTCCGCGCCGGGCCGAAGCCAGTGCGGTTTTCCAGGCTTTTCCGATGTCCGGGATCACGGTCACCGGCTTCCCCTTCAGGGCCGGAAGCCCGGCCAGGAGCGCGGGATCCATGGCCCGTTCCGACAGGGGGCGCGTGAGGATGAGATGGTGCGCGGCCGGGGCGAGTATTTTCAGCATGGACCGGTAATCCTTGTCCGCCAGAACGCCGAATACCAGAATCAGCCGGTCGTACCGGAACAGGGTGCGGAGCGCGAGGGCCAGCGTGGTGGCGCCTGCCGGATTGTGCGCCGAATCGACCAGGACGGTCGGATTCCTCCGGAGCACTTCCAGCCGGCCTCTCCAGGCGACGCCGCGCAATCCGGCGGTCACGGCCCGGTCCGGTATCGTCCACCCGGATTTCCGGAGCGCTTCGACGGCCGCGATCACCAGCGCCGCGTTGTCGATCTGGTGCCGGCCGAGCAGGCCGAGCCTCAGGCCCCTGTACTCGGACCGTTCCGTTGATGCGTCGAAACGCGAAAACCGGTCGGTGCATTCGAGGTTTCGGATGGTGACCGCATCGCGGGAGAATATGATCGGGCACGGAACAGCGGCGGCCGAGGACGTCAGCACGGCCCGGACGCGGGCGGCCTGAGGCGCGACCACACAGGGGATGCCCGGCTTCAGAATGCCCGCTTTTTCCCGCGCGATGCTTTCGAGCGTGCCGCCGAGAAGCTCGGTGTGGTCCTTTCCGATCGCGGTGATCGCGGTCAGAACCGGCGTCAGGACGTTGGTGGCGTCCAGCCGGCCGCCGAGACCGGTTTCGACCACGGCGATGTCCACGCGGGAATCGCGGAAATGCGAGAAAGCCATGGCGGTCAGGATTTCGAAAACCGTCGCGCCCGCGGTTTCTGCATCGGCCCGGTGCCGGTGAAGCCAGGCCGAGACCGCGGCGCCCGGGATGTTCCGGCCGGCGACGGCGATGCGCTCCCGCATGTCCGTCAGATGGGGGGATGTGTAGCGGCCCGTGCGATACCCCGAGGCCCGGAGCACGGCCTCCAGCATGGCCGTTGTGGAGCCCTTGCCGTTCGTTCCCGCGACGTGCACCGAAGCGAAGGATTTCTGTGGATCGCCGCATCGGCCGAGAAGGTCGCGTATGGCGTCAAGGCCGAAGCGCATCGCCCTGCGTTCGCGAAGGAACAGGTAGTCGACGGCCTGGCGGTAGGTCATGCGTGTGCCGGGGTTTTCCATTGCCGGAAAAGTTAATTAAAAACCCGGGTCATATCAAGGTGAAACTCGCTGTCCGGAAGAAGCGGTTTGGGTTTCGGTTGACATTGGAGGGGCTGTTTCCTATATTCTTTCAGGGTGGAAATGAACGAGGGGCGCGATTTGTCCGGGAGTCCGGTGGATTCAGTATATAATAAGGAATAAAACTGCATGCCCTTGTCTTTCATGTGGATCACCTCCTCGCTTCTGCTCCTGTCCACGGCAGCGAAGCCTCCCCGAACTGCGGTGCCGGTTCCCGTTTTTTCCGGCGCAAAGGCTTTCGCGCTCCTGGAGAGACAGTGCGCGTTCGGCCCCCGGGTTCCGGGAACGGCCGGCCACGCGAGATGCCTTGAATTCATGACCGCCGAGCTGAGGGCCTGCGGCGCTTCCGTCGTTCAACAGCGGTTCCAGGGCTTCATGGCCGTCTCGAAGCGGCGCGCGGACATGACCAATCTGATCGCCTCCTTCAGACCTGAGCTGAAAACCCGCCTGCTGTTCTGCGCG
Organism: uncultured bacterium; assembly: GCA_964577095.1. Classification (GTDB taxonomy): domain Bacteria; phylum Zhuqueibacterota; class QNDG01; order QNDG01; family DTFT01; genus JAFGAX01. The sequence continues at coordinate 28,446 of CAZNXX010000013.1, forward strand.
CACTGGGACTCCCGGGCCTTCGCGGACATGGATCCGGACCCCGCGAACCGGAAGCGTCCCGTTCCCGGAGCGAACGACGGTGCCTCGGGCGCGGCCGTGCTTCTGCAGGCTGCGGCCGTCATGAAAACCTCCCCTCCTCCGGTCGGCGTGGACCTCGTGTTTTTCGACGGCGAAGACGGGGGCCTGGAGAGCGACCTATCGACCTGGTGTCTCGGATCGCGGCATTTCGCCTCGGTGTGGCCCAAAGCGTCCGCGCCTAAGTACGCCGTTCTGCTCGACATGATCGGAGACCGGGACCTGTCCCTTCCGGTGGAGGTCAATTCCCGCCGCTACGCGTCCGGCATCGTCGACCTGGTCTGGGGCACGGCCCGCAGGCTCGGCCTCTCCGCTTTTTCTTCCGCGGACGGGTATGAAGTGGTGGACGACCATCTCGAGCTGATCAAGGCCGGCATTCCGGCCGTGGACATTATCGATCTGGATTATCCTTACTGGCACACCGTTCAGGACACGCCGGACAAATGCAGCCCGGAGAGTTTGCGGTCCGTGGGCACGGTGGTCCTGCACCTGATCTACGAAGCCAAACCCTGACCCGGCCGTTCCTCCTCCCGTGACCGCATGAAAACCTGGATTGAAATTTCCTTCTCCGGATCCGCTGAAGCGCTCGAAGGCGCTGCGAACCGCGCTTTCGAAGTCGGGGCCACCGGCGTCGAGGAAATCGAAGGCGGGATACGCCTCTTTTTTCCCGGGAGCCCGTCGCCGGGCGGAATCCTCGAATCCCTCTCGGATTACGCCCGGTCTCTCCGGGAAATGGGATTTTCCATATCGGATCCGGTCCCGCGGCAGGTGCCGGAAGAGGACTGGGGGCTTGCCTGGAAGGCGTATTTCAAGCCGACCCGGGTCGGGAACCGTTTCGTGGTCAAGCCGCCCTGGGAGAACTGGACCGCGGCTCCGGATGACCTCATCATCGACATATCCCCCAAAATGGCATTCGGGACCGGGTCGCATGAAACCACGCGCCTCTGCATGGGGATGCTCGAGCGTCTTCTGCGGCCCGGCATGACTGTGCTCGACGTCGGCACAGGCTCCGGCATACTCGCGATCGCGGCGCTGAAGCTGGGAGCCGCGTCCGCGGCCGGGCTGGATGTGGAGGAGGAGTCCGTGGAGAACGCGGCCGAGAACGCGGGCCTCAACGGCGTTTCGGACCGGTTCGAGGTGCGGCTGGGGTCGCTGGACAACGTGCGAAGCATGGAGATCTCTCCTGATCCATCGGGTTGTCATTGCGAGCCCCGCTCAGCGGGGCGAAGCAATCTCATGGCCGGCGGGATCGTTTCGGTCGTCCCGCAGAGCGGGACTCCCTCGCGAAGACAATCCGTAGATTCGGAGAGCCGCACGATTTCAGCCCTCCCAAAACCGGTTTTTGACCTCATCCTCGCCAACATCGACCGCCGCACCCTGGTTCCCATGATCCCCGAATTCCCGCGTTTCGCGGCGCCGGGTGCCATGCTCATCCTGTCCGGCATACTCATCGAAGAGCAGGGGATGGTGCTCGATCTGATCGATAAGCCGCCGTTCCGCCTGATTGAAAAACAGGAGATGAAGGAGTGGGCGGGATTCGCGGCCGTGATCGGTGAACCGTCCCCGGCAGATCAACCGGGAGACGCATCATGAACATGGTTGAATGCATCGTCCGAAAACGCGACGGCGGGACGCTGTCTGCGGAAGAAATATCCGGACTGGTCCGATCCTACGTGTCCGGTGAGGTCCCCGACTACCAGATGTCCGCGTTCCTGATGGCAGTCGTCCTCCGGGGGATGAACGAGGATGAAACGGTAGCCTTGACGGAGGCGTTCATCGCGTCCGGCGAAACGATCGATCTCTCCTCTATACCCGGAACCAAGGTGGACAAGCACTCCACGGGCGGTGTGGGGGACAAAATCTCCCTCATTCTCGCTCCGCTCGTCGCTGCGGCCGGCGTGCCTGTGCCCATGATGGCGGGCCGCGGCCTCGGCCACACCGGCGGCACCCTCGACAAGCTCGAATCCATCCCCGGCTTCACGACACAGCTGGCCGAATCCGCGTTCCGGGACCAGCTCGCTTCAATCGGATGCGCCATCATCGGCCAGTCGGAGCGCATCGTCCCGGCGGACCGCAAGGTGTACGCGCTGCGCGACGTGACCGGCACGGTGCCGAGCATCCCGCTCATCTGCGCGAGCATCCTGTCCAAAAAGAAAGCGGAGGGAACGGACGGCCTGGTGCTGGACGTGAAAATCGGACGCGGCGCTTTTCTCCCGGACCGGGACGAGACCATGCGGCTCGCGGAATCCCTGGTCCGGCTCGGAAAAGGCCTCGGCCTGAAGACGGTGGCCCTGCTCACGGACATGGACCAGCCGCTCGGCCGCACGGTCGGCAACCGCCTGGAAGTGCTCGAATCCATCGAGGTTCTGTCCGGAAAGGGACCGGAGGACGTCCGCGGCCTGACGCTCGCGCTCGGCGCGGAAATGCTGGTTTTCGCTGGAAAGGTCCGCACCCCCGAGGAGGGAATCCCCATGCTCCGGGGGCTCCTCGATTCTGGCGCGGCGTGGAGGAAGTTTCTGGAAATGGTCCGCGCCCAGGGCGGCGATGTCTCCTTCATCGAACATCCGGAACGCTGGCTGAAGGCGAAATACGAGATTCCCGTTCCCTGTCTTTCGGACGGATGGGTGGCGGGAATCGACAGCCTGGCCGTGGGCAAGCTCTGCGTCGATCTCGGCGCGGGCCGCAGCCGGAAGGAAGACGCGATCGATCCCGCGGCGGGCGCCGTCCTGCTCAGGAAAACAGGCGACCGTGTCGGCAGGGGCGAGACGCTCGCGATCCTGCACGCGGACCGGGACGTGGACGCGGGGGAAGCGGTCCGGCGGATGCAGGCGGCGTATAAAATTTCGGAGCGGTCCGAGAAAGCTGCGCCGCTGATCGCCGGCAGGATCGGGTGAGCATCCGGGAGTCGCGGGCGCCCCGCCCGCGCCAAAACTAAATGAAGGGAAAGCCCATGGAGACGGGCCGCAAAATCCCCCGCAACATCGTGGTGCTCGGAATCGTGAGCCTGCTCACCGACGCGGCGAGCGAAATGATCTACCCGCTGGTTCCGGTCTTCGTGGCCGCGCTGGGGTCCGGCGCGATCATCCTCGGCGTGATCGAGGGCGTGGCCGAGACCACCGCGGCCTTTCTCAAGCTGTTCAGCGGCGCGTTGTCGGACAGGCTTCGCAGGCGCAAGCTCCTGGTCGCTGTCGGGTACACGGTTTCCTCGCTGGTGCGGCCGCTCACGGGCGTCGTGTCCGCGGCCTGGCACATCGTTCTCGTCCGGATGACGGACCGCGTCGGCAAGGGCATCCGCACCGCGCCCAGGGACGCCCTGATCGCGGCTTCGGCAGACGCGGACAGGCGGGGGCGCGCTTTCGGATTTCACCGGGCCATGGACCATGCGGGCGCCGTGCTCGGCCCCCTGCTCGCGATGGCCGCGATGGCTGTCCTGGTGCTCGGCTTCGGGATGACGGACACGCCGGGCGTTCTGCGAAGGACATTCCTTCTGGCCGCGGTGCCGGGCCTCCTGGCCGTGGCCGCGGTGTGGGGGCTGGTCCGCGAAAATACCGCGGATCTTTCTTCGGACGTTCAAAAATCCTTTTCACTCAAACCCGCCGGCCGGAATTTCAGGGCGTATCTCGCAGTCCTTCTCCTGTTCACGCTCGGCAATTCATCCGATGCTTTCCTGCTTTTCCGCGTTCAGGAGGCCGCCCGGAGCGGGAGCGGGCTCGCGTCCCGGTTCTCCGGCCTGCCGCTCATCGGGGACATGCTCGGCCGGCTCTCCAATCCGGCGGCGGCCGAGATGCTGGCCGGCATCCTGTTTCTGTCCATGCTCTGGTCGTTTTTCCACGTCATCAAGGCGGTTTTTTCCACGCCCCTCAGCGGGTGGTCCGATACGCTCGGCCGGAAGCGGGTGATCCTGATCGGGTGGGTCATTTACGCGGCCGTGTACCTGGGCTTCGCATTCCTGGACCGCCTGCCGGGGAACCTGCAGATCGCGGCCACGCTCGCGCTTTTCGCCGTATATGCCCTATACTACGCCTTCACCGAAGGCGCGGAAAAGGCATTCGTCGCCGACCTGGCCGGTCCCGGCATGCGGGGAAGCGCTTTCGGCCTGTATCATTTCACGATCGGATTGGGCGCGCTGCCGGCGAGCCTGATTTTCGGGCTGATCTACCAGAAGTTCGGGGCCGCGGCCGCTTTCGGAACCGGTGCGGGCCTCGCCTTTGTTTCGATGCTGCTGCTGGCGGTTTTTGTCCGGGAAAAACAGAAGACCTGAAAGATTCAGGTCCGAAAGGCCGGGTGCTGCGCAGCCTTCAATAGCGGGAATCTGTTGCTTGGTCCCGCGTAGCCTTCAATAGCGGGAATCTGTTGCTTGGTCCCGCGTAGCCTTCAATAGCCGGCATCTGTTGCTTGGTCCCGCGTAGCGGGACGGGACGGGACGGGACCGGATGGGACGGGAAGGCGGGGCTTTCGGACATGGAACCCGAAAGACAAGAAAACGGCAACCCTCTTCCGGAGGGTTGCCGTTTTCGTTTATCCGAAACTGCGATCGGATCCGGTCCGTTTGTTAGAACACGTTCTCCGGAGCGGCCTGTTCGGATCCGTGCGAGCGGTGGACGTCGCACGGATCGGCCGGAACGAGATCCTTGCGGAACACCTCGTAACGGGTCGCGGGGCAGAATTCGCCTGCGAGTTTTTTTGATGTCTCGCAGATCTTGACCCAGGCCACGTCCGCCGGCTGCTGGAAGTCCGCCTCGGGGAGCTGGAGCGTGTCGTAGGCCATCTTCATGAACGGCGCCCAGATGGGCAGGGCCACGACCGCGCCGGACTGTTTGTCGCCCAGGCTGATGCGCTTGTCGTCGAATCCCACCCACACGCCGGCGCACATCTGGGGCGTGAAGCCCACGAACCAGGCGTCGGTGAAGTCGTTGGTCGTGCCGGTCTTGCCGCCGGCCGGGCGCTGAAAATGGTACGCGGACCGCGTCGCGTAGCCGGTGCCGTGGTCCACGACGTCGCGGAGCATGCTCGTCATGATGTAGGCCGTGGCCTCGCTGAAGATCTCGCGGCTCCTGGGCGAGGCCTCCTCCAGCAGGTTGCCGCTCTTGTCCTCCACCCGGAGCACAGCCGTGGGGTCGACCACCACGCCGTGGTTCGGAAATGCGGTGAACGCGCTGACGAGCTCCAGAGGAATCACCTCGAACACGCCGAGCGCGATGCCGTAGAAGGCATCGATGGGCGTGGTGAACCCCCAGTGTTTCGCGAACGACGCCACCTTCTCGGGCGGAATGACCTCCTGGACCAGGCGTATGCTGACGAGGTTCAGCGAACGCTTGATGGCCTCGCGCAGGGTGGTCGGGCCGCCTGTATCCTCGTAATAGTTTTTCGGCCGCCAGACCGTGCCGTCGACCATGGGCACGACGACAGGCTGGTTCAGGAGCTCGAAGCAGGGGGGATATCCGTTGTCGATCGCCACGGTGTACACGATGGGCTTGAAGGACGACCCGGGCTGGCGTTTGGCCTGCACCGCTCGGTTGAACTTGGATTCGGCGAAATCCCGGCCGCCGACCATGGCGAGGATGTTCCCGTTGGACGGATCGAGCACCACCATGGCCACCTGCAGGCGGGCCTTGGCGGCCATCAGGGAATCCAGATAGGTCGTGTCCCGCAGAATCTCGCGCATCTCGGCGGGGTCACGGTGGGTGGCCCTGACCCATTCGGCGAACTCCCTGCGGTTCAGCATTTTCCGCTGTACGGTCGCCTCGAGCTGGGGCAGTTTGTCCCGGATGGCCTTTTCGGCGCAGGCCTGAATGCGCGAGTCCAGCGTGGTGTAGATGGACAGCCCGTCCGTGACCACGCCCACGCCGTACTTCGCCTCGAGCCTCTGCCGCACGAACTCGCAGAAATACGGCGCGATGGTGTCGGCGTCGTCGTCCGGCTTGTCCAGCACGTTCATGGGCAGGCTTTTCAGCGAATCCGTCTCGGCCTGCGTCAGAAAGCCGGCGTTGAACATGTTGCTGAGAATCAGATTGCGCCGCCCCAGGGCCACGTCCGGATGTTTGATGGGCGAATAATTGGCCGGGCTCCTCAGAATGCCCACGAGCACGGCCGATTCCTCGGTCCGCAGGTCCTCGACGTTCTTGCCGAAGTACCGCTGGGCGGCCGCCTGCACGCCGTAGGCCC
>CAZNXX010000014.1:0-22431 GCA_964577095.1 uncultured bacterium
ACGCCATCGCGAACGCGCCGAACACCGCGCCGACCCCGGTCGCGCCCATCAGGAATCCGAGCGTGTGGGGGCCGCCGCCGAGAATTTCCTTGGCGAAAACAGGCAGGAGAACGTGGTAGGACATGCCGAACAGGCTGATCAGCGCCATCACGGTGAGAATGGACCGGATCGGGACGAATCCCCAGGCGTACCGGAATCCGTCCCGCAGTTCCGCGCCGATGCGGCGTTTCCGTCCGACTGCGCCCGGTACGGGCTTCATGGCCCACAGGGCGCCGATCACGGCCGTGAAACTCACGGCGTTCAGGAGAAAACAGACGCCCTCTCCGGCCGCGGCCAGAATCAGACCCGCGATGGAAGGGCCGATCAGCCGGGCGCCGTTGAACATCATGGAATTCAGGGCGATGGCATTGGCGAGATCGTCCGGGTGCTCGACGAGCTGGACCACCATGGACTGTCGCACGGGCACGTCAAAAGCGTTGACCAACCCCATCCAGAGACTCAGGGCGATGAGGGACGGGACGCCGATCCGGCCCGTCAGGACCAGGCCAGCCAGCAGGGACGCCTGGAGCATGAAGGCGGTCTGGATGATCAGGAGCAGTCGGCGCTTGTCCATCCGGTCCGCCAGAACGCCGGCGAGGGGGCCGAGGAACAGGGAGGGGATCTGGCTCGTGAACCCGATCACGCCGAGCAGAAAAGCCGAATGGGTGAGCCGGTAGACCAGCCATCCCATGGCCACGGACTGCATCCAGGAGCCGATGAGCGACACGCCCTGGCCCGTGAAGTACAGGCGGTAATTGCGCGATTGCAGCGCGCGGAATATGGTCCGGAATTCGGGTTTATGGATCAGCAAGGATCGGTTCCGTGTTCAGAGTTCCGTGTTCCGGGTTGGAGTATTCTTTTGCTTAACCCCTTGGACTTCATATCTTCATTCAATAGGAAGGCCAGGGGAATGTGTCCACGGTGGTCATATTCAATGTAATCAATCCTGAAGCGAATATCAAGAAAAGGCCCCCGACAAGAGAATTCGGGGGCAGGCCCCCGACAGAAAAATTCGGGGGCGACAGCATGCCGTTACTGCGACGATCCGGGACTTTTATCCCGGAAGGTTGGTTTCATTCAACCCACAACCCGGAACTCGGAACCCGGAACTCGGAACTCGGAACGAATGGGTAACGGATTATCGGACCGGAGGAACAGGTTCCAGGACCGCGGACGATGCCTTTTCCGAAGCCGGCAGCAGCGACCGGACCCACTCCCGGTTCGTCCACAGGGCGCATCCGCCCCGCGTTTCGGTCAGGTTGTCGTGGTTGTCGCGAATGGCGCGGAGAAAATCCGACGCCAGCGCGTCCTTCAGCGATGTGCCGGACAGGTTCACGTCCGTGTACGGCGCGAACGGGCACGGCTCCAGGCTGCCGTCCGGTCCCACGTGAATGAACCCGCGGCCGGCTGCCAGGCACCCGCCGTATCGCTCCTCGTCGCCCGGAAAGGCGATGAAATCCGCTTTGAAACGGCTCCGCAACGATTGCGTCAGCGGTTCCAACCCTGCTTTCTGGTTTTCCGTGAGCACCTTGTCCCCGGTTCCTTCCTCAACGGGGATGTATTCCACGTAGAAAAACAACCGGCAGCCTCCGGCGACGAGCGGGCGGATGAATTCAGGATCCGTGACCTCGTCGTGATTGGCGGCCGTGATGGTGATGGAGGTCCCGTAGAAAACGCCGGCATCGGAGAGGGATTCCATGGCGCGGCTGACGCGGGCCGATACGCCTTCGCCCCGCCGGCTGTCCGTGGTCCGGACGCCGCCCTCCAGGCTGAACACGGGAATCAGATTCCTGCGGCGACGGAGCGCGTTCACGGTTTCGGGCGTCATCAGAAGGCCGTTGGTGAATACCGGGAACAGCATGCGCGGGAATTCAGCGGTCAGGGACATGAAGGAAGGCCGGGTGAAGGGCTCGCCGCCCGCCACCATGACGATGGACACGCCGAGGTCGTCCGCCTCGGTCAGAATTTCGCGCCATCGTTCCACCGGGAGCTCCGGCCGTTCTTCGCGGCGTTGTCCCATCGCGTAACAGCCCCCGCAGTTCAGGTTGCAGCGGCGGGTGATGCTGGCGATCATCATGGGCGGCACATGCACGCCCCTGCCCGTCCAACCGGCGCGGCGCCGGGCAGCGGAACGCTGATGCAGGGCGGCCCGGACGAAGAACGCGAACCGCGAAGGGTTCCATCGCGTGACGGACACCGCCTTCCGGACGGTGCGGAGGATGGAGGCGTTGAAGATGTCGACATACTCGGGGGATCGGGACATGGCGCTGGGATTATCCTCTATGCTTGACCGTGGATTTCCGCGGAGTTCATAGTTCATAGTTCAAAAAAGTGCGGAGCAAATTTTCTTCTCAACTATGAACCATGAACAATGAACCATGAACTTTTAAAGATATACGAATCCCCGCTACGACAAGTTGCGCTTCGAATCACCGCAGAAACGGATACTGCAGAAACATCGACTCCGGCAGGTCGCGTATGGCCTGGCCGAGCGAACGGCGGACCTGTATGGCATTGGCGACTGCCTGGCCCCGGGGATGGTTGTTCTGCACGACGTAGGTCTCCTTCGTCCCCTCAGCCACGGCTTTCACTGTGGCCGTGATCTCCGCCACTTCGGCTTCCGTGTACAGGTAATCGTACCGGGCCGAGGGATTCTCCCTGCCGGATCCGGAAGGCTTCGCGAACCACGCCGCTGTGTTGCGGCCGTGCATGCGCACGTATCCGATCGCGCCCGTGCGCACGGGCTTGAACGGGATGGATGCGCCGATCACGGGCTGGTCTATGGCCGCGAGTCCAGCGCCCCGCCTGTCCAGCCATTCCCCGATCTCCGGCCTGTCCCAGCTTGAATGACGGACTTCCACAACCAGAGGGTAAGCGCCGAAAGCGTCAAGCACGCGGTCCAGCCATTTCCGGTTCGGTTCGTCGTTGCGGAAACTCCAGGGGAACTGGCAGAGCACGGCGCCCAGTTTTCCGGCCTGAACAAGCGGGTCAATGCCTGCCGAGTAAAGCCGCACTTCCTCGGCGCTGAAATCGCGCCTTTCGTGCGTGAAACGGCTCCAGAGCTTGGCCGTGAACCTGAAATTTGGATTTTGGGCTGTTTTTATGACCCAATTCCGGCCCATGAACGCGTTCGCTGGCCGGTAAAAGGTGGAATTGATCTCAGCTGTGTCGAAGAAATCAGCCAGGAAGTCCAGTTCTTTGAATGACTTATCCTTCTTTTTTGGATAGAAAACGCCGTACCAGTCCGGATAATTCCAGCCTGCGGGTCCAACCCTGATCACGGTTTCCTGAACGTTCGTCATGATAGTATAAAGTAAGGGACAGTGGATGTAAAAGCAAGCGCTTTCAGGGAGTTTCCGATTGACAATCTCAACAATTTTTAATAAATTTTTGGATTAATTGGAATTAATGACAGTACAAGCATGACGTCAGCCCGTGTTTTTCTGGGCATGGGTTCCAATCTGGGCGACCGGTCCAGCCGTCTGGAACAAGCCGCGGACTTGATCGCGAAGATTCCGGACACGGAAGTGGTCCGTCTTTCTTCCGTCTATGAGACGGAACCGTGGGGCCTGGCCGATCAGAGGGATTTCTTGAACCAGGTCGCGGAAATCCGGACGGGGCTGAGTCCGGCCGGACTGCTGGAAGCCTGCCGCGCCATTGAAACACGGCTCGGCCGGAGACGAAAGAAGCGGTGGGGCCCGCGCTCCATCGACATCGACATCCTGTACTTCGGCACGGCCGTGATGGAAGCGGAAAACCTGCGGATTCCGCATCCGGCCGTTGCCGCCCGCCGTTTCGTGCTGGCTCCGCTCGCGGAGATCGCCCCCGGGTTCACCGATCCGGAGAGCGGACGCACGGTAGCGGAGATGCTCAAAGCCTGCACGGACAGCGGGAGCGTCCGGCGGGTGATCCGGGACGAATGAGTTCTGGAGGAAAACGGCATGCCCTATTACATCGCGATTGAGGGAGTGATCGGGGCGGGCAAGACCAGCCTGGCCCGTCTTCTCGCGGAGCGGATGAACGCCAATCTGGTGTTCGAGGCCTCCGAGGAGAATCCCTATCTCGAAGATTTCTACCGGGATCCCCAGCGGTTCGCTTTTCAGCTGCAGCTTTTTTTTCTGATCAACCGGTACCGGCAGCTGCTCGGCATTCCCCAGCAGGATCTGTTTCACAGCCACCTCATCGCGGACTATCTTTTCGCCAAGGACAAGATTTTCGCCTATCTGAACCTTGAACGCCGCGATCTGATCCTGTACGAAAAAGTCGCGACCCTCATGGAGAGGGAACTGCCGAAACCCGACCTGGCCATCTATCTCCAGTCCAGCACCGAGCGGCTCATCGAACACATCCGCCAGCGGAACCGCAAATACGAGCGCAACATTTCGTCGGATTACATCCGTCAGCTCAACGAGGCGTACAACACGTTTTTTTTCAGCTACCGGGAGACGCCCCTTCTGGTGGTCAACACGTCGGAGATCGATTTTGTGCGGAACGCCGAGGACCTCGAGGACCTGATCCGGCAGATCGAGAATCCGCCGGTCGGGGTCAAGTACTACGTGCCGCGCAAATCCTGAGAGACGCCGATGCTTCGCCTGATTTTCTGGATTTTGATGATCATTTTCGGGGTCAAGACGGTGCAGGCGCTGACCCGGAAGCCCGCGAACGAAGACCCGCGGGTCAAGGGGCGGCCCAAAAACGAACCCCTGGACCTGAGCCGTTCGGACGTGCAGGACGCGCGCTTCGAGGACATCGATGACGGCAGGAAGAAGGAAGGCGACCCGTGAGCCGCAGGGAAGTCCGTTCGGACGCAGCCCCGAAGGCCATCGGCCCGTACAGCCAGGCGGTGATCGCGGCCGGCGCGAACCTGGTGTTTACGGCCGGTCAACTCGGCATCGATGCCGGAACCGGTTCGCTCGTGGACGGCGGAATCGAAGCGCAGACCCGCAGGGCCATCGAGAATCTCCGCGCGGTTCTGGAATCCGCGGGCGGAGGACTCGATGACGTGATAAAAACCACGGTTTTTCTCGCGGATATGAACGACTTTCCGAAGATGAACGCCGTGTACGGGTCCTTTTTCTCCAGTCCCGCGCCCGCCCGATCCGCCGTGGAGGTGCGCCGCCTGCCGAAAGACGCGTTGGTTGAAATTGAGTGCGTTGCTGAAATTCCATCCTGACCGCCCGGGGTCGCGGCTCCGGCGGGCGGCGCTGGTTGCGGGCCTGGCGGCCGTTTCAGCCGGACGCGCCTGGGGGAACGCAATGCCCGCGGACACGACGGGAACCGGCCCGGATTCGACCAAGGCCGGGGCCGTCATCGCGGCGCCGCCGGGTACAGCCGCGCCGGACAGCGCCGGGCATCAGAGCGTCAGCCCGGACACAGCCGGACGTGAGAGCGCCGGATCGTCCGGCAGTACTGTTCCGCGGAATGGCGAATCAAAATCCCCGAGGGGCGCGCTGATCCGGTCCGCGGTTCTGCCCGGGTGGGGGCAGTGGTACAACGGCACGAAATGGAAGACCGGCCTTGTGGCCGCGGGCGCGGCCGGCCTCGCGGCGAACATCATCATCCAGAACCGCCGCGCCGCGGATTCGGCCACCGAAGACGAACGCGCCTTCTATGAGAACAGCCGGAACCTCACCTGGTGGTGGGTGGCCGGCCTCTACGGCCTGACGCTCGCAGACGCCTACGTGGACGCCCATCTCTGGCATTTCGACACGGGCCCGGAGCTCGGCCGGGAGTCGGTGGGGGTGCGGTTGTCCGTGCGATTTTGATTTTCACGCAGGTCGATTTCTTTCGGCTGAATTGATCTCAGATCAACGATTGCAGATTGGGGATCTCAGATTGAAAGAGCAGGTTACTGTACCCGATCTGAGATGTGCAATCGTTAATCTTCAATCTGAGATCAAAAAACAGGCCGGAGCAATACGAGCAAAGGTTTGACGATCCTCCATTGATTGGACATCTGAACGGGAAGCACTCATGACTCGAGATGAAGCGCTGGACCTCGTCCGGAAAAACGTCTCTAACAAAAACCTGATCAAGCACATGCTGGCGGCCGAGGCTGTCATGCGCCGGCTGGCGAAGCATTTCGGCGAGGACGAGGAACTGTGGGGCCTGTCCGGTCTTCTGCACGATCTCGACTATGACCGGACCGCGAACGATTTCTCGAAGCACGGCATCGTAACGGAAAAGATGCTCGAGGGGAAGAACGTTCCGGAGCCGGTCGTGTACGCCATCAAGAGCCATCCCGGCCATTTCCCGCGGAAGTCCAGGCTCGACCAGGCGCTGTACGCGGCCGATCCGGTCACCGGACTCATTGTGGCCGCGGCCCTCATGCACCCGACGAAAAAGATCCGCAACGTGAACATGGAATTCATCGAGAGGCGTTTCGACGAAAAGCGTTTCGCCGCAGGCGCCAACCGCGACCAGATCCGGTCCTGCGAGGGGATGGGGCTCCCGCTCCGTGATTTCATCGGTCTCTCGCTCGAAGGGATGCAATCCATTGAAGCCGAGCTCGGACTTTAGGCCGGCCTTCAGGCCGATCGTCGCGGCCGCGGCATGCGCGGCCGCGCTCGCGGTTCAGCCCGCGCCGGCCGCGGCCGGTGAAGTGCGGGCCGCGGCGGGGGATTCCTGCACCATCGTCCGCGGCGGCGATTCCTGGCTCGGCGCGGACAAGGCCCGTCATTTCACCGCGTCCTTTCTCATGACCGGCGCGGTGAGCCGGACGCTGCACGTTCACGGCCGAGAAAGCCGGAGCCGCAGTCTCGCCGCGGGCGTCGCTTTCACGGTGTCGCTCGGCGGCCTGAAGGAGATGCTCGACCGCACGGGACGGGGGCACGCCAGCTGGAAGGACATGGCCGCCAACGCGCTGGGCGCCGGATGCGGCGCCCTGCTCCTTTCATGGTGGTGAAGCGGATGCGTGACTGGCACGAGGCCGCGGGCGCGGTGCATCTGCACAGCGACTTTTCGGACGGCGCCCTGCCCATCCCCGAGATCGCGGCCATCGCCGGGGACATGGGCCTTGATTTTCTGCTGTTCTCGGACCACAACACGCTCGCGCCCAGGCGTCTCGGGCTCGAGGGCTGGCACGGCCGCACGCTGGTGCTCGCCGGGTGCGAGCTCAATGACGAAAACGACCGGAACCATTACCTGGCATTCCGGATACGCAGGGAGATACCCGCCGGGCTGACGGCCCGGCAGAACGTGCGGCGCGTCGCCCGGCAGGGCGGGTTCGGGGTGATCGCGCATCCGGCGGAGAAGCGCAGTTTCTCCGACGCCTATCCGCCGTATCCCTGGACCGACTGGGACGTCGACGGATTCGACGGCATCGAAATCTGGAACCAGATGTCCGAATGGCTCGAGGGCGTGACGCGCCGCAACATCGCCTGGCGGATCTGGCATCCCCTGCGGTCCATCCGGTTCCCGGTCTGGACCACGCTCGATCGCTGGGACCGGCTGAACCGGAAACGCCGCGTCGTGGGCCTGGGCGGCATCGACGTGCACGCGTTCGAGTATCGGGTCCTGGGCCTGTTCCCGGTCGCCCTGTATCCGTACAAGGTGCAGTTCAAGTCCATCCGGATGCATCTCCTGACCGCGAAACCCCTGCGGCCGGAAGTCGTGCCGACCCCGGCCGCGGCGGAGGCGACCGTGTTCGAGGCGCTGGCCGCCGGCCGCGCGTTCATCGTCAATCACTCCCTCGGCGACGGCCGCGGATTCCGGTTCTGGGCCGAACGGGCCGGGAAGCGTCATCCGATGGGCAGCCGCCTGGCGCGTTCGGGAAATGTCCTGCTCCGCGCCGAGGCGCCCCTGCCGGGCCGCATGCGGCTCCTGCGGGACGGGAGGGTCGCGCGCGAGGAGCACGGCCGGAGCGTCCGCATGCGCACCTCCGAATCCGGCGTCTACCGGATCGAAATATTCCGGAGAAACCGGGGCTGGATCTATTCCAACCCCATCGTGATCACATGATGAAGGCAGGCTGCATGACCCCCCAATCGGCGCTGGATGAACCCAGGGAATTCTGCGGCGTCATCGGCATCCACGGCCACCCTGAAGCGGCCGAAATGGCGTATCTGTCCCTGTACGCGCTGCAGCACCGCGGGCAGGAAGGCTGCGGCATCGTCTCCTCCGACGGCATCCGGCTGTATAAGCACCTCGGCCAGGGGCTGGTCAACGACGTGTTCCACGCGCCGGAGATACTCCGGACCCTCAAGGGCGGCCAGGCCATCGGCCACAACCGCTACTCGACGACCGGCTCCGACCAGCTGATCAACATCCAGCCCATTGTGGTCAATTCCAAAGAAGGCCCGCTCGCGCTCGGGCACAACGGCAATCTGGTCAATTATCGGAGCCTTCGCGAGCGGCTCCAGTCCGAGGGCGCGATTTTCCAGACGTCCACGGACAGCGAGATCATCCTGCATCTCATCGCCCGCTCCCAATGCGGACGCTTCACGGACCGCGTGAAGGAGGCGCTGAATGCCGTGCGCGGGGCGTATTCCCTCGTGCTGCTTTCGCGCGAGTGCCTCATCGCCGCCCGCGATCCGAGCGGATTCCGGCCGCTGGCGCTCGGCCGCCTGGAGGGCGGCGCCTGGGCCGTGGCGTCCGAGACGTGCGCCTTCGATCTCATCGGCGCGGAATACATGCGCGACGTGGAGCCGGGCGAGATGATCGTGTTCGACGAGTACGGCATGCGCTCGGAAAGGCTCGAGGGAACCGGCCGCCGGAGCAGCTGCATCTTCGAGTTCATCTATTTCAGCCGGCCGGACAGCCGCATCTTCGGCGAATGCGTGGACAAGACCCGCCGCAAATTCGGCAAGCGCCTCGTGGAGGAGCATCCCGTGGACGCGGACATCGTCATCTCCGTGCCCGACTCCAGCAACACGGCGGCCCTCGGTTTCGCCCGCAGGAGCGGGCTCAAGTTCGAGCTCGGCCTGATCCGGAACCACTACATCGGACGCACCTTCATCCAGCCCCAGCAGTCGATCCGCAATTTCGGTGTGAAGGTGAAATTCAATCCCGTCGAGGGCGTGCTGAAGGGGCGCCGCGTCGTGGTCGTCGAGGACTCCATCGTCCGGGGCACGACGCTGCGGACCCTGACCCAGTTTATCCGCAAGGCGGGCGCCGTCGAAGTGCACATCCGGGTGAGTTCGCCGCCCATTCTCCATCCCTGCTACTACGGCATGGATTTTCCCACGCGCGAGGAGCTGATTGCGTCGAACCGGTCCGTGGAGGAGATCCGGCAATTCCTGCAGGTCGATTCCCTGGGCTACCTGTCGCGCGAGGGCATGCTCGCGTCGGTTCCGGGCGAAGGAGGCGATTACTGCACGGCCTGTTTCGACGGGAACTACCCGATCCCCTACGACGACCCCGTCGAGAAAGTCCATTTCGACGGCCCGCTCCGGGAGGTCCGATGAACAGGGGCATGGCCCTGCTGGACCGCTTTTTCCTGCTCCGGCCGACTCTTTTTTTCCCGATCTGGATCTATTTCCTGGCCGGACTGGCGGGCGGCGGACGCTTCGGCCGCGGCAGCGGGGATTTCATCCATCCCGTGCCGCCCGTGTGGGTCCTCGTCCTGCTGACCCTGCTGGGCGGGAGCGTTTACATCCTCAATCAGATCCGGGACCGGGAAACCGACCGGCTGAACGGGAAGCTCTTCCTGATCGCCAACGGCGTGGTAGACGAGAAATCGGCCTATCTCCAGGCGGGGATTCTGGCCGCGGCCGTGCTCGGCGCGGCTTTCTGGATAGACCTGCTCCTGGGTTTCGGATTTCTCACGCTTTTTCTCATCACCGGCGTGCTGTACAATTATCCGCCGACGGACTGGAAGAACCTCCCCGTTCCGGGACTGGCGGTGAACGCCTGCGGCATGATGCTGGTCTACGACATCGGGTGGGTGTCGGGCGGCGGCGATCAGGCGTTTCCCGCGCAGGCGCTCGCTTACGGCTTCGGCACCGCGGCCGTGTACTGCAACACCACTCTGCCGGACATCAAGGGCGATTCCAGAACCGGCAAGATCACCTTCGGGGTCCGGTACGGCATTCGCAGCACGGCCGTCTGGGCCCTGGTCTTCGAGGCGGCCTGCGCGGTCACCGCCCTGGTCACGGACGAGATGATGCTGTTCATTCCGAGCGCGGCGGTTCTGCCCCTGTTCGCGGCCGCGGCAGCGCGCGGAAAACTGCCGGACTCCCTGCGGGCCACCAAGTTCTCGGTGCTGGCGCTGGCGGCCTCGGTCTGCGTCCGGTTTCCGGTGACACTGGCCCCGATCGCAGCCGTGTTCTTCCTGTCCCGGTGGTATTACCGGGAGCGGTTCGGCTTCGATTATCCCAACTTCAAGGCATCGTGAGGCCCGATTGAAACAGAACGCCCGTTACCGGATTTCCGCCGCGGCCTGCGATTTCTGCGGCGTGTGTGTCGCCGTGTGCCCGGCCGGCGCGATCGAACTGAAGGAATCGTCCGTCCGCGTTCTGGACGAGCTCTGTGTCGGGTGCGGCGACTGCGCCGTGATGTGCCCGCTGGGCGTGCCTGTCCGGGAGGAAGCGGAGTGAAGGACCGCGCGGATGTCGTTGTCGTGGGAGGCGGACCGGCGGGGTCCTGGGCTGCCCGGTCCGCAGCCCTGGCCGGCGTCTCGGTGATGGTGTTCGAGAAGGACCGGGAGATCGGACTTCCGGTCCGGTGCGCCGAAGGCGTGTCGTCCCGCGGCCTGCACGCGCTGGTTCAGGTGCGGCCGTCATGGATCGCCCGCGAGGTGAAGGGCGCGAAACTGGTCGCGCCGGACGGTACGGTGCTGACCGCCTGCCCGGGCGACAGCGGCACGGTGCTGAACCGCAAGGTGTTCGACGCCGACCTGGCCGCAATGGCGGCCGAGTCGGGGGCCGTGTTTCTCACCAAGGCCTGCGTGACGGGCCTGATCCGGGAGAACGGGGCCGTGTCCGGCGTCCGGGTCGAGCATCTCGGCCGCACCCGCGACGTGGCCGCCCAGATCGTCATCGGAGCCGACGGCGTCGAGTCGGCCGTCGGCCGGTGGGCGGGTCTCGACACACGCACGCCGCCTGAATTCATCGCGAGCTGCAGCCAGGCGACGGTCGCGGGACTTGATCCGGACCCGGAGCTCGCGGAGTTCCATTTCGGATCGGCCGTCGCGCCCGGCGGCTACGCCTGGGTGTTCCCCAGGGGCGGGCGGACCGCGAACGTGGGTCTCGGCGTTCCGGAGGCGGCCTGCCGGATGAAGAGGCCCGTTGATTTTCTCAAGGATTTTCTCGAACGGCGGTGTCCCGGCGCTTCGGTGCTGACCTGGATCGCGGGCGGGGTTCCGCTCTGTCCGCCGCGGGGCGACATTGTCGCCGACGGCCTGATGCTCGTCGGTGACGCGGCGCATCAGGCCGATCCCCTCACCGGCGGAGGCATCCTCAACGCCCTGATCGCGGGCCGGCTCGCGGGCGAAACCGCGGCGGAATGCGCGAAGCGGGGCGACGTCTCCCGAAAGGCGCTGGGGGCCTACGTCAAAGCCTGGATGAAGGCCGGCGGCGATGAAATCGAGCGGAATTTCCGGATCAAGAAGGTCGTGTACGGGCTGTCCGACGAGGAGCTCAACGGAGTGGCGAGAACCCTGTCAACGATTCCGGAGGAAAAACGCACGGCGGCCGAGATTTTCAAGGCCGGGCTGTTCAAGCATCCCAGGCTGGCCTTCGAACTGTTCCGGTCCTACTTCTGAGGAATCCGATGGAAAACAACAGGCGCATATGGACGATCCCGAACGGCCTGAGCCTCCTGCGTCTTCTGTTCCTGATTCCCATTCTGCTCTTGATGGCCGAGGGCAGGCGGTATGCCGCGCTTGTCTTCATCCTGCTCGGTATCTCAACGGATTTCATTGATGGTTGGGTCGCCCGCCGCTTCAATCAGGCGTCGGATCTCGGGCGGATGATGGACCCGCTCATCGACAAGGCGAACGTGCTGTCCGTCGGCCTGCTGATGGCGCTGTCGCCGCTCTACCGTTTCCCCCCGGGGTATCTCGTTTTTCTCGTCGTACGGGAGCTGTCCGTGCTGGCGTTCGGGCTTTGGGCGGTGCGCAGGAAAGGCGTGGTGCTCGAGGCGAACAGGCCGGGGAAAAATTCGGCGTTTTTCACCGGGGTGAGCGTGGTGCTGTTCATCCTTGGCTGGCAGCCGTGGGCCAACCTGTCGATGGCGCTCGCGATCGGTCTCACCCTGTACTCCACCTGGGTTTACTGGCAATCCTTCCGCGCCGCGGTGCGGAACCGTCAGGCGGCGGGGGGCCGGCGGGCGGACGCGGATTGAGCCCGGTATCGTTCCCATGGGCCTCGGGCCTGTCCAGGGCCGGTAAGTCCCTCCGGGACGGAATCACCCGCCTGTTCACGGCTGCGGGTCCGGACCGCGACGCCATTCTCGATGGGCTGGAGACCGCGCTCCTCGAAGCGGACGCGGGCCCGGATACGGCGGCCGATCTGGTCGAGGCCGTCCGGAACGTCCGAATTCCCGAGGGGGCGGACGAAGCCGCGGCCGTGCGACTCGTGCTGAAGGAGCGGATCCGCGGACTGCTGGCGGGATGCGGTCCCGATCCGTCCGCGTTCCGCGAAAAACCCTGGGTGGTGCTGGTCGTCGGCGTGAACGGCACGGGCAAGACTACCACGATCGGGAAACTGGCGCATCGCTTTGTCTCGGAAGGCCGCAAGACGGTGATCGGCGCCGCGGACACGTTCAGGCCCGCGGCAAACGAACAACTTGCGATCTGGGCCGGCCGGGCCGGGGTTCCGGTGATCTCGCAGAAGCCGGGCGCGGACCCCGCCTCCGTCGCTTTCGACGCCCTGGATCACGCGGTGGGTCAGTCTGCGGACGCGCTTCTGATCGACACGGCCGGGCGCCTGCAGACCAAGGTCAATCTCATGGAGGAGTTGAAGAAAATCCGGCGCGTGCTTTCCAGGCGCATGCCTTCGGCCCCGCACGAGACCCTGCTGGTGATGGACGCCACCACCGGGCAGAACGGCCTGGCCCAGGCGCGGCAGTTCACCGAAGCCGCGGGCGTCACCGGCATCGCACTCACCAAGCTGGACGGCACGGCCAGGGGCGGAGTCGTTCTGGCGATCCGGCGGACCCTGGGCCTTCCGATCCGGTGGGCGGGCCTGGGCGAGGGCATCGACGACCTTCAGCCGTTCGACGCGGAAGCCTTCGCGGAGGGGATCCTGGGGTGATGCAGGCTTTCCAAGAAAGAGTCGATCTCAGATTGAAGATTAACGATCTCAGATCTCAGATCGATTGATCAAATCGTTCGAATCTTCTCGATCTGAGATCTTCGATCCGCAATCGTTAATGCGCTAACGCGAACCTGCGGCCTTCGGCCTACGGTCTGAAATCATCTCTAAGAGGGATGAAGAAAAAAGTAGCCATTATCCTCGGATAGAAAGGATTGATCTCAGATTGAAGATTAACGATCTCAGATCTCAGATCGATTGATAGAACCGTTCGAATCTTCTCGATATGAGATCTTCGATCTGCAATCGTTAATCTGAAATCCTCTTTAATGCAGGTATGAAGCGAAAAGTCGCAATTATCACCCTGGGCTGTCCCAAGAACCAGGTCGATTCCGAGGTTCTGGCGGCTGAATTGAGGCGCCACGGGGCCGTGCTCACGGCCGATCCGGAAGAGGCGGACGACATCTGCGTCAATACGTGCGGTTTCATCCGGGACGCGAAGCAGGAGTCCATCGACGCGATACTCGAAGCGGTCCGAATCCGGGATAAGGCCGGCCGGTCCCGGGCCGTGCGGCCGCGCGTGGTGGTGTGGGGATGCCTCTCGGAGCGGTACCGGGACGCCCTACCCCTGGAAATACCGGAGGTGGACGCCTATTTCGGAGTAGAACCTTTTCGGGCGCTCGGGCGTTACATCATCGGGGATCGGTACCGCTGGTCCGAAGCCGGCCGTTGCGGACGCGTGCTGTCCACGCCGCCGCACACGGCCTATCTCAAGATCGCGGACGGCTGTGATCACGCCTGCTCGTTCTGCGCCATACCCCTTTTCAAGGGAAAAACCCGCAGCCGGCCGCAGGCGGGTCTTGTCCGCGAAGCCGAATCTCTCGCGGGCCGGGGCGTGAAGGAACTGATCCTCATCGCCCAGGACACCACCGCCTACGGACGCGACCTGGGGGGAAAGGCCTCGCTGGCCCGGCTCCTGAAACGGCTGGTCCGCATCGAGGGAATCGAATGGATCCGGATCCTGTACGGCCATCCGGCGCATGTGGACGACGCCCTGATCGACGCCCTGGCGGGCGAGCCGAAAATCTGCAAGGTTCTGGACCTGCCGCTTCAGCATATTTCCGATCCCGTGCTGAAGGCCATGGGACGCGGCATGACGAAGGCCGCCGTGATCCGGCTGATCGAGACGCTCCGGGCGCTGGTGCCCGGCCTGGCGCTCCGCACGGCCTTTATCACGGGATTCCCGGGCGAGACCGAGAGCCGGTTCGAAGAACTGGTCCGTTTCGTCCGGGAGGTTCGTTTCGAGCGCATGGGCGTTTTCACCTTTTCCCCCGAGGAGGGAACCCGGGCCGCGGCGCTGCGGCCGGCCGTGCCGGCCGCGACCGCGAAGCGCCGGGCGGGCGCGCTGATGCGCATCCAGAAAACCCTGTCCGCGGAATTCCACCGGTCCCTGCGGGGGAAGGTGATACCGGTTCTGGTGGACGGCACCGACAGGCGGAGCAGGCTCTGCGTCGGCCGGACTCCCGCGGACGCTCCTGAAATCGACGCCGCGGTCTGGATCCGCGGCAAAGCCGTTCCGGGCCGCATCGTGCCGGTCCGTATCGAAGCGTCCTCCGCATATGATCTGACGGGAACCGTCGTTTCCCCGGCTTCCCTGAGAAAGGCCCGGAGAGGTTCCTGACCGGAACCGGCCGGTCGCGATTGACAGCCGCACAACGGGCGGGCCTTCCGGCCTGACCCATGGACCGGAAAGGTCCGCGGCGATGCAGCACCCATCCGCGAGGTGAACCATGCGTTTCCAGGTCCGTCACGCCCATCCGCTCCTGCTGGCCGGATTCCTTTTTTCAACGGTCTGCGGGGCTCTGGCCCAGCCTGCCGAAATCCGTTTTTCCCGCGACGAGGACGTTCCGGATTTCCATTTCGACACCGCCATCACGGCCTCGCCGGACAGCGGGAAGAGCCGGTTCACCTGCTTCGTCAAGATCGCCTATGACGAACTGCAGTTCATCCGCGACGGCGGTGGATACCTCGCCCGCTTCGAACTGTCCGCGATTCTGTTCAATACCCGGGGCGAGCAGGTGGAGGCGAAGATTCGCTCCCATGAGGTCCGGGTGCAGGGCTATGATTCCACCAACTCCCGTTCCGCGTTCGCCCCGGCCCAGAGCGCCTTCGACATCGCGCCCGGACGGTACGAGCTCATACTTTCGGTTCTGGACCTGGATTCCCGGAAAGCCTCGGTGAAGAAGATACCCGTCCAGACCGCCAAAGGCAGGCCCGGGGACCTCATGGTGACCGACATCATCCTGGCCGAGCGCATCGTCGCGGACTCGGCCGGTTATCCCTCGCCCGTGGCCAGCGTGCTGGGCAATCTTTCCGAATCCATGGACACCCTGTTCGTCTGGTTCGAGATCCACAGCCCGCCGTCTCTTGCCTCCGTCCCGATCCGCATGCGGCTGACCGATTTCACAGGCGCGGTGGTGCGCTCCGACACCCTGACCCGGCCCCTTACCGGGGGCCGGACCGTGTGCGTGCTGTCCGTCGGCAAGGGCGACCTGAGAGGCGGGCGGTACAAGCTGGACATCGAAGTGGGAAGCGGAGAGCATATCGTGAAGCGGTCCCGGCCGATGACCGTGCACTGGGGGGACATGCCGGGGCAGGCCGCGGACCTGGACCAGATGATCGAGCAGGTCCGGTACATCGCCAGGGGATCCGAGATCAGGAAGATGAAGAAGAAGCCAGCGGGCGAGGACAGGCTCGAGGCGTTCCGCGAATTCTGGCGGCAGAGGGATCCGACGCCGGACACGGAGGCGAACGAGCTGGAGGAGGAGTACTACCGAAGGGTCGAGTTCGCCAACCAGAATTTCGGGACCTTCATCGACGGATGGAAGTCGGACCGCGGCATGGTGTACATTCTCCTGGGCCCGCCGGGCGAAGTCGAAAGGCACCCGTTCGAATCGGGGACGAAGCCCTATGAAGTCTGGACGTACTACACCTTCAACCGGTCGGTGCTTTTCGTCGATCACACGGGCATGGGCGATTACCGCCTCGAGGGCACCATCCACGACCTCCTGAACCGGATCCGGTGAGAGCGGCCCGATGAAAACCCTGCGACTCGGCGTTTTCGCCTCGGGCCGGGGCTCGAATTTTTCCGCGATTCTGGACGCGATCGACGCCGGCCGCCTGAACGCGTCCGTAGCCGTTCTCATTTCAAGCGATCCCGCCGCCGGGGCGCTCGAGACCGCCCGGTCCCGGGGCATCCGGCCGGAAACCGTCTCCAGCGCCGGTTTCGAATCGCGCGGCGCCTTCGTCGCGCGTCTCACGGACGTGCTCCGCGAATCGGGCGCAGGATTCATCGCGCTCGCCGGTTACATGAAGCGCGTCCCGCCGGAGGTCGTGGCCCTCTATCCGGGCCGGATCGTGAACATCCATCCCGCCCTGCTCCCCGCCTTCGGGGGAAAGGGCATGTACGGCCGTCACGTGCACGAGGCCGTCATCCGCCAGGGGTGCAAGGTCACGGGCGTGACCGTGCACCTCGTGGACGAACAGTACGACCGCGGGCCCATCCTGGCCCAGCGGTGCGTGCCCGTCCTGCCCGGCGACACGCCGGAAACCCTGGCCGGCCGCGTGCTGGAAACGGAGCACACGCTGTATCCGGAGGTGCTCCAGGCGTTCGCGGAGGGAAGAGTCCGGAACCGGGGCGGGATCGCCACCATCGAGTGATTCATTGACGATGGACGATTGACGATTTTCGATGTGCCATCCGTGATACAAGGGGATGCGCCCGTATTCGTTCCGGTTCAGATCGCGAATCGCCGATCGTCCACCGTCAATCGGATATGAATTTTTGGAATTTCGAAAAGGAGGAAGACTTGGCAACGGTTCGTCGCGCGCTGATCAGCGTATCGGACAAGACGGGCGTCGTGGACTTCGCGCGGGCGCTTGTCGATCTCGGATTCACCATACTGTCCACGGGCGGCACGCACAGGCTGCTGTCGGAAAACGGCGTTGCCGTGACCGCGGTCGACCAGGTCACCGGTTTTCCGGAAATGATGGACGGACGGGTGAAGACCCTGCACCCGAAAATCCACGGCGCGCTGCTCGGTCTTCGAGACAACGCGGAACATGCCGGCCAGGCCGCGGCCCAGGGCATCGAGTGGATCGACCTGGTGGCCGTGAATCTCTACCCGTTCGAAGCCACGGCCGCCAAACCCGGCGTGTCCATCGACGAGGTGATCGAGAACATCGACATCGGCGGCCCCTCCATGGTGCGCAGCGCGGCGAAGAATCACCGGTTCGTCGCCATTGTCACCGACCCCTCGGACTATGCCCCCGTTCTGGAGGAGATCCGGAGCGGCGGGGCCGTTTCCGCGGAGACCCGCCGGCGCCTCGCCGTCAAGGCCTTCCGGCGCACAGCGGACTACGATTCGGCCATTGACCGGACCCTGTCCGAACGGTTTCTCAATGAGCCGGTCCTGCGCCTCCGCTACACGGACGGCCGGCCGCTCCGGTACGGGGAAAACAGCCATCAGGCGGCCGTGTTTTACAGGGACGCCTCCTGCCGCGAAGCGTCCGTGGCCGGAGCGGAGATACTCGGCGGCAAGGAGATGTCGTTCAACAATTACGTGGACTGCGATGCCGCGCTCGAGGCAGTGAAGGACCTGGCGACCGGGGGCCCGTCCGGCGGGGTCGGGGTGGCGGTCATCAAGCACACCAACCCGTGCGGCTATGCCACGGCCGCGACCGGCCGTGAGGCGCTCGAGCGCGCGTGGGCGGGGGATCCGATCTCGGCGTTCGGCTCGGTCATCGCCTGCAACGCGACCGTGGATCTCGCGTTCGCCGAGTTCCTGAAAGGAGAAAACGTGCGCCATACCGGTTTCGTGGTCTCCGCGGGCAGGCTCGTGGCGCAGGAAATACAGAACAAGTTCGTCGAAGTGATCGTCGCGCCCGATTTCTCGGCCGAAGCGATGGAACTGCTCGGCCGGAGCAAGACGCTCCGGCTTCTCAGAACCGGGCCGCTGGACGCGGCCGGGCCGGAGCCCGGGACCTTCCGGAAAATCACGGGCGGCATGCTCGAAATGGACCGTGATCTCGCGGTGTGGGACCGGTTCGAAGGCGCGACAAAAGCGCGGTTCGACGAGAGGCGAAAAGCGCTCGCGGAATTCACAATGAAGGCCTGCAAGCACACGAAATCGAACGCCATTGTCCTGGGCCGGGAACACAGCCCCGGATTCTTTCAGGTCATCGGAATGGGCGCGGGTCAGCCGAACCGGGTCGATTCACTCCGCAAGCTGGCCGTCACCAAAGCCATTGAAAACCTGGAGATGGAATACGCGGCATCCAATCCGGGCATGGATTTTGATGCGTATCGGAAAAAGGCCTTCTCCGAAATGGTGCTTGCTTCGGACGCTTTCTTCCCGTACGACGACACGGTCCGCGCGGCGGCCGAGTTCGGCATCCGTTTCATCGTTCAGCCGGGCGGTTCCAAGCGCGACGCGGACAGTGTGCGCGCCTGCGACGAGCTGGGCATTGCCATGGCGTTCACGGGACTGAGGCACTTTCGGCATTGAAAAAAGATCGATCTCAGATCAACGATTGCAGGCCGAAGGTCCGCGTCAGCGGATTGAAGATATCAGATCGAATAAAATGATCGCGTTGCTTTAAAAATCTGCGACCTGAGATCGTTAATCGTTGATCTGAGATCTCTTTTACAAAAACGGCATTCACTTTACTCTCCGGTCCAAAAAGGTCGGAGGGTTTTCGAGAACCCGAACGAGGAGCAAGCATGTTTCCCAGTCTCTTGAAAATCGGCCCCATCGTCATCCATGCCTACGGCCTCCTGCTCGCCGTTTCCTTTCTCGTCGGCATTCTCTGGGCGATGAAGCGGGGGGAGAAGCGGGGCATCCGCGGGGACGACGTGATGGACGCGGGCCTGATCACGGTGGTGGCCGCGATCGCGGGATCCCGGCTGTTTTACGTCATCACCCACGTCTACGAATTCAGGGGCCGATGGCTCGATACGGTCAATCCGTTCCAGAGTGACGGCGAAATCGGACTCGCGGGCCTGTCCATGCTCGGCGGCGTGGTGTTCGCGATTGCGGCGATCGCGATCTTCTGCATCCGGAAAAAGATACGGGTGCTCCGGTTCTTCGACGCGGCAGCGCCCTCGCTGGCCCTCGGGCTGGGACTGACCCGAATCGGCTGTTTTCTCAACGGGTGCTGTTTCGGCAAACCGGGAGATCATGCATGGTGCGTGGCTTTTCCGGAACAGAGCCCGGCCGGGGCCTTCCTGCCCGGTTTGCGGCTTCATCCGACGCAATTGTATTCTTCCGCATATGATTTTCTGATGCTGGCCGTGCTCCTGATCGTGGACCGCAAACAAAGAGCGGACGGCTTCTTATCCGCTTTATTTTTCGTTCTTTACGGCATCTTTCGTTTTTCGATTGATTTTGTCCGCTACTATGAAACATCCGTGCAATTCCGGTTTCTGGGAGCGGCGTTCACCTACAACCAGCTGATCTCGCTGTCCATGGCACTGGTTGGGCTGGTTCTGATGGTCCTGATCAGCCGCAGGAAGACCGGGAAGGAATAAAAAACTTGATTTTTTGCCGTATTTTCAATAAATTATACTACTTCATCCATCCCTCTCACTGGAGGCGGGCATGATACCCAGGCGAATTATCGGATTAACGCTGTGCATGACTGCGGCTGCAGTCCTGATCACGGGATGCGCGGCGACCAACAGTTATACGGATGGATCGTCGCCGTACGGTTCGGATCAGGATGTTTCAGAACTCGATGCAATGCTCGGAATCGGCGACGAGGACGGCTCGGACGAATCCATCAACGAAGAGGACGTGCTGAAGCTTCTCGGCGTCAGCGAGGAGCCCCCGCTTGAGACGGAAACGGCTTTCATGCCCGCGGAACAGAGCGAAGCCGGGACCGGATTCGAGACCAGCCAGACCCAGTCTCAGACCCGGACAGACGCGACCGCGTTCAATACGGCCCCCGCGGACCGGGTGACCACGCCCCCGGCATGGAAAACCGATTCCTACAGCAGCCGTTACCAGGAGGCCCTTCAGGCTTACCGGGCGAAACGGCTCGGCGAATCCATACAGAAATTCGAAGCCCTCCTGGCCGAAAACGCGAAGAACAGCCTCGCCGACAACTGCCAGTACTGGATCGGAGAGGCCTACTACGATCAGGGCCAGTATCAGCAGGCCATCCTCTCGTTCGAGAAAGTGTTCAGCTATCCGAATTCGAACAAGGACGACTCGGCCCAGCTCAAGCTCGGCCTGTGTTACGTCAAGCTGAACGACCAGGCCAAGGCCCGGGAAGAGTTCCAGAAGCTGATCAACAATTATCCGTCCAGCGAATACCTTGGCATCGCCAGACAGTTCATCGCGCAGATCGAGGGACCCGCGTCCGGGCAGTGATGCGTCCACATCCCCGTTCCAAAACGAACAGGCGGAGCGTTTCCGGTCTCATCGGACGACCGGAGCCCTCCGCCTTGCCGTGGGGAGGGGGCGGCGCGTCCGAGCCCCCCGTGTTTTGACCCGGCCCGGAACCGCGGGGCCCCGCCTCCGGAAAGCCGGCAGGCAGCCGGATGTCCGATTGAAGGGAAGCCCATGAAGAGCAAGCTGAAGATCCTGATGGTCTATTCCGAAGTCGCGCCGTTCTCCAAAACGGGCGGTCTCGGGGACGTGGGCGGTTCCCTGCCCAAGGCGCTCAAGGACATGGGGCACGACGTCCGGATCATCACGCCGCAGTACCAGAGCATCAACGAGCGGCGGTACATCCTGCGGGACGTGATCCGCCTGCAGAATATCGGCGTTCCCCTGGGCGCGGAGACGCATCAGATCCACGTCAAATCGGCCTTCCTTCCCGATACCAAGGTGCAGGTGTACTTCATCGACTACAAGCCGTTCTTTTTCCGCAAAGGCATGTACACCGATCCCAAGACGGGCGCGGACTACCCGGACAACGCCCAGCGTTTCGCGCTTTTTTCGAAAGGCGTGCTCGAAACCCTGAACCGCCTCCACTGGCAGCCGGACATCATCCACTGCAATGACTGGCAGACGGGACTGATCCCCTATTATCTGAAAACCCTGTATCTCGGTAACCCCTTCTTCTCCCAGACCTCAACGCTCTTCACGGTCCACAATTTCGCGTTTCAGGGCTGGTTCGACGCGAAGAACGCGGCGGCGATCGGGTTCGACACCAAAAACCGCTCCGCGGACAGCGGGCTCGATGCGAACGGCGGCGTCAATTTTCTGCGGCTCGGCATTCAGTCGTCGGACCTGCTGAACACGGTCAGCGAGAAGCACGCGGCAGAGGCGCAGTCGTCCCCCGAATTCGGATTCGGGCTGGAGAAGCTGCTTCGGTCCCGGAAGAAGCAGTTCTTCGGAATCGCGAACGGCATCGACACCCATGTCTGGAACCCGGAAACGGACAAGCTGATCCCCCATCCCTACAATTTTCAGCGCATCTCGGAGAAGGAGGGGAATAAGCGGGCCCTTTTCGAGCGTTTCGGGCTGCCCCCCAAGGCCGGCGTCCCGGTCATCGCCATGGTGACCCGGATGACGGGGCAGAAAGGCATGGACCTCGTCCGGGATGCCTTCGGCCCGATCATGGCCCTGAACGGCGTTTTTCTCCTGCTCGGACAGGGGGAGGAGGCGTACGAGACATTTTTTAAAAAGGCCGTCAAGAAATATCCCGGGCGAGTCGGGGTCCATCTGGGATTCGACGAACCGCTTGCCCATCTGCTCATCGCGGGCGCCGATATTTTTCTGATGCCGTCGCGGTTTGAACCGTGCGGCCTGACCCAGATCTACAGCCTGAAATACGGCACGGTGCCGGTGGTCGCGCCGGTGGGCGGCCTGCTCGACACCGTGGAGCCGGTCAAGCCGAGGTCCGAGCGGGGCACCGGTTTTGTGCTTGCCTCCATCGATGCGAAATCCCTGGTTGCCGCGCTGAAACAGGCGGTGAAGGCCTACGGCGATCCGAGAGCCTGGCAGCGCATTCAGAAGAACGGGATGCGGAAGGATTTCTCCTGGGAAGCCTCCGCGAAACGGTACGTGCAGCTGTACCATAAATGCTTTCTGATGAACAAGACCTGACGGAACCGGCATGCAGGGAATACAGATTCAAATCTACCAGGTCGGCGGCCGGCTGGACCTCTCGCTCATCACGGTTTCCGGCT